>CAUUEA010000057.1:0-4102 GCA_963544145.1 uncultured Veillonella sp. | reverse complement strand
TACTTCGTGGTCGTAAAGATCAACGCTTAACTAGCTTTCAACATGGTACATTAGTAACTACAGAATCCACAGTAGTAGAATAAGGAGGAGTAAGGTATGACTACAACAATGGTAACTAAATTACAATTGCAATTTAAAAAGGGCGAAGGCGCGCACAATGTGAAAGTAGCCAACTTTGCCTATGTGAACGAAACAGCATCCGACGAAGACATCAAAGCCGTAGGCGACGCATTAGGCAAGTTATATGCGTACCCATTGGTAGGTGTGGTTCGCAATAATGCAATTGCTTTGGCAGCGTAATATGGATAAGCTTGAAAAAGTAGTAAAAATCGTCAGAATTGCCTTGTGGGTATATAAGTGGTTAAAACGATAAGGTAGGATAGAACCTTTAGACAGGAGAAAACCTTAGGACCCAAAGGTATATGTAAACAATGTATATGTAACTTAGTGCCGAGGATTACCGTAGCCATCTTGCTAACGACTAGCAGGATGGCTATTGTTATGCCTGTGTATGAAATATATTTTGAAAGATAAGTAGTTGTTAATGTAAAACTACATTATAGAAACGTAAAAACCTGAATCCCTTGGGAAGAGATTCAGGTTTTGTGATAAGCCCTAATGTAGTTTAATGTTTAGATCCTTCTAACTCTTGTTGTACCAAGGCGATAGCTTTTTTATATTTTTTGTGCATCCCTTGGCGACTCATTCCGTAAACTTTAGCCATATCGCTAATCGATTTACCTTGAAATAAAATTTGTTCTAGTAATTTTGCATGGCTTGTATCGATGCGTGAAAGGGCCTCTTTCAAAGCTACGACTTGTAGATTGGCCAGAGCCGTCTCTTCTGTATCATCTTCTGAGGGAATGTGGATGATGGGATTCGTGTCGTCGTCATCTTCGTGTAGCAAAGATTCGTGATTCCATTGTTGAACGCTGCTGCGGAAGAGGTTCATTTCTGTGAAATGGATGCGAGACTTTACAAACCCTGCAAAAGGGACGGTACCGTTCAAATCATAAGTTTGGATCGCTGTTAAGAATGTTTCCCATAAAGTAGCTTCTAAGTCATGTTCCATAGTGCGGAGCTGGCGCACGTGAGAGTATCGTGTGATGAGGGGTACATAACGATGACATAAAATGACTGTAGCAGAGGTATGACCTGCTTGGGCTAAGGCGACTAGCTCTTCATCGGTATAAGAATCTTCTCCGAAATCGGGGCGTGCGTCTTGAAGACATTTTGTAATATACGAAGTTGCCATAGTATCCTCCTTTTAGGAAAGGACTTATCACTGTTGTACTACTTAATATAGTATCAGTTTTTTGGCAGCCACCTCCTTATTCTTGCGAATGCTAATGGAGTGATAGTGTTTGTCACAAGCGCTTGTTCTCTTGATTAGAATTATAAATCAAGAAATGAGAAAAGTCATCAATAAAATGGTCAAAAGTGCTCATAAATATCAAATTGGCATATAGAATTTGAAAAATGTTATGCATATGCTAGTTATTTCTAATGGTATATAAGCGGATCACAAAAGTCGATATAATTAAAGGTTACTCACTTGTGACGCTATGCAGCCTTGTGGCGTTCGTAACTGAATAAGGCAAAGGGAAGCCCATGGCATACTCCTTCTCAAACGGTATTTCATAATGTTTGTTCAGGAGCACGCCATGGGCTTCTTGTGTTTGCGTGATTTAGTCAGTAAGGGACGCCACAAGGCCACTACGCCTAACTGCGTTCCTCAAGGAGAGTTTGTAGTGTTTGTTCGGGGCACACCGTGCTCTTCTAAGGTATATGTAATTGTAATGCAAATGAACGTGACAAAGGTTTAGCATGCTCTGGGGGATGGTGCGGTCTTCTGTGTTTGCATATTTAGTCAGTAAGTACCGCCACAAGGCTGCTACGCCTAACGGCGTTCCTCAGGGCGAGGATGGCTCTACTTAATACTACTCTTAAAAAATTGGTAATTGTTATCAACGATATATGTAATTTATGCTATAATAAAATTAAAGAGTCATCGACGTGTTGTTGGGCTCATCTCTTCCTATAATGGGAGGAGGTGGTGCTATGAAAAAGTTTAGAAAGATTAAAATCTTGATTTTAATTCTAAAATTAGTAGTACAACTCATTGATTTATTTAAATAATCAATGAAAAAGCCTAACGTAAAAGAGGTCTCGACCACCTCAACACGTTAGGCACATTTCATTCAAAGTCTTTTGAGATGAGCCTAACGCCACAGACACGTTGATGGCTCTTCTTTTTACATGTATATTGTACCATAATCTGTAAAAAAATACTACTTTTTAGACTATGCAGCCAGTGGATCGTCACTTGTGATGCTATGCCTAACTGTGCTCTATATACTACATACGAAATCAATATCATCCATGTAGTATGTTATAATGAATATAATGACAGAAAAATACTAGTATGTGATAGCCATTCTATGGGGAATCATGGCTACTAGTAACATGAATGTATTGCATGTACTACAGTAAAGGGAATACGATGCAGATAGTAACTACACAGCTTGGGATTGATCAAACAGCTCAAGATATAGAGGCTCTTTTAAAGACGCTGCTAAAGGATACAACGACACAACGGAATATTGTTTGGGCATCTCAGTCCTATGAAGGGATGGGAAAGGCTTTTTCTAGTGATCAACCGATTCGGCGGAATTTGCTAGTGGGTAAGCACCAATCTATTATACAACCAAGGATGGCAAAGCATGTGCGTAAGCAAGAGCAACGGACGCGCTCTAGTGGTGAGGTGTTTACGCCACCGTGGTTAGTGGATAAACAGGTGTCAGCGGTGTTAGAGGAATGGAAAGAGTTGCCTCTGAAAGAATGGGTGGCCCTTCGCTGGTTAGAACTTGCTTGTGGTGAAGCTCCGTATATTGTCACTCGCTATGATTCTGTGACGGGGGACAGGATTCCCGTGCCAAAACGGGTAGGCTATTTAGATAGAAAACTACAACGCATTAGCCAAGAGGTAACTTCTGAAAAGGAATTTTTCAAGCTAGCAAAGGTGGCCTATGAAAGTACCTATGGCTATGAATTGCAAGGGGATTCCTTGCTATTAGCACGGGAAAATTTACTCCTATCCTTCTGTGAACATTATGAACAGAAATTTGGTGTATTGCCAACGATGAAAATGGTGAAAGCCATTGCTAATATCATCGTGTATAACGTCTTTCAAATGAATGGAGTGACGAAACGGACGCCATATTCGGATCGCTCTGTGAAAGACGTGCAAATGAATTTATTTGAGACAGAAACAGAAAGTATCCTCGCACCTAAAGGCGATATGTTGACCGTGGTAAAAGATTGGACGCAGAAGGAATTAGTCACAATAGAGAGTATCAGCAAAGGAGAGGGACAGATGAAGTTTGATGTTGTTATAGGGAATCCGCCGTATCAGGAACAAACAGAGGGCACAAGTGATAAGCCAATCTATAATTATATGATGGATGGAGCCGAAGAAGTGGCAGATAAGGTATGTCTAATTACGCCAGCTAGATTTTTATTTAATGCGGGGAAAACACCTAAAGAATGGAATCGTAAAAAGTTAAGCGATCCTCATTTTAAAGTATTGTATTATCAACAAGATTCATCAAAGGTCTTTCCGAATACAGATATTAAAGGTGGTGTAGCTATCACATATGCTGATAAAGCGCAAGAGTTTGGAGCAATTGGAACATTTATAGTATTCCCTGAATTGAGTAATATTTTTCATAAAGTAGTAAACTATGTAGGGTTTGCATCAATTATTTCAATTATTTATTTGCAGAATAAATTTGATTTAGAAAAACTATATGTAGATTTTCCGGAATATAGTCGTATTATAGGTAGTCAGGGGAAAGAAAAACGGTTGACTACATCTATATTTACACAATTACCATTATTTTCTTCAGATAAGAAGAATGATATGGATATACGGATTATAGGGCTAATTAATAATACTAGAGAATCTAAATTTATATCTAAGAAATATTTAGATGAGCATGAGAATTTAGAGAAATATAAAGTAATTTTACCTAAAGCAAATGGTACAGGTGCTATTGGCGAAGTGTTATCCACACCCCTAATCGGGGAACCCCTAATCGGG
>CAUUEA010000056.1:0-4433 GCA_963544145.1 uncultured Veillonella sp. | reverse complement strand
ATTTTGAACAGTAATAGACTTATCAATACTATGTCCATTTATATGTACTGAACCGCCTCCACTCGAAACTGTCACAGTCTGATTTTCTTTTATAGTTTGCACTTGATGTCCATGGCTATCTAGAATAACCATAGGCATAGTACTACTAATGGAAAAAGATTGTGATCTATGCCCAAGCAACACTCGTATCACAGGCTCTCCACTAGAACCTTTCTTGACCTCTTGTACAACATTAGATACTCTTGATTGTTTGTCAATGTTTTCTTGCGCTCTGATCGTCTCTTGAGTTGTTGTTTTCGTCGCTTTAGTCACTTTAGCAGCAGGCTTAAAAACTACCCGTTTTGATGCTGCCGAATCTTTTCTTTCATTCGGTTTTACAAAAGTGGCTTTCACTACTGTACGTTTCGGCGCTTCCTTTTGCGATGCTGCCGTACCTACAAAAGGTATACTTCCTAATAAAGCTGTTATAACCGCTATCGCCACATACCGATATCCTACCTGTCTCATGCGTCCACCTTTCTAGGAATTCCTAAATGGTCATAGGCAGCAGGTGTCACGATACGTCCACGATTTGTTCTCGCCAACAAACCAAGTTGCATTAAATACGGTTCATACACATCTTCAACACTTTCACGTTCCTCACTTACAGAAGCTGCAATCGTGTCCACTCCTACAGGCCCACCATCGAATTTTTCAATGATAGTGCTTAAAATGCGTCGGTCTATACGGTCTAGACCTAGCTTATCAATATCTAACCGATGTAACGCCTGATCTGCAATTTCTTTTGTAATCACACCGTCACCCAATACTTGTGCTACATCACGGACGCGTTTCAACAAGCGATTGGCAATTCGAGGAGTTCCTCTAGAACGACGAGCAATTTCACTAGCCCCTTCTGGATCCATATGAATATCTAAGATATCCGCAGAACGGCTCACAATAAATTCCAGCTCATTTTGCTTATAATATTCCAAACGACTAATCACGCCAAAGCGATCACGCAGCGGAGCCGCCAAAGACCCCGCACGTGTAGTAGCACCAATCAATGTAAATTTAGGCAATTCAATACGTACCGATCGAGCACTTGGACCTTTTCCAATAATGATATCCAAAGCATAATCTTCCATAGCAGAGTATAGCACTTCTTCTACAGATCGAGAAAGACGATGGATTTCATCGATAAACAGCACATCCCCTGGTTGCAAATTGCTCAATAATGCGGCTAAATCGCCAGCTCGTTCTATGGCTGGTCCAGAGGTAACACGAAAGTTCACGCCTAATTCATTAGCTACAATCCCTGCTAATGTAGTTTTACCCAATCCAGGAGGCCCATATAACAATACATGGTCTAGGGTATCCCCTCGAAGCTTTGCGGCTTCAATAAAAATATGAAGGTTTTCCTTTGCCTGTGTTTGCCCAATATATTCTTTTAAATAGCGAGGACGAAGACTATATTGCCAATTGTCTTCCTCCCGTTCTTGCATGGTTACAATTCGATTTTCTTGTTCCATTCTTATCGTCCTTTACCCAATGCCGCTAATACTTGTTTTAATAAGACTGGTACTTCTTGAGTACCATCGTATACTTCTTGAATCACTGGCTGCACTTCTTGTGCGCTGTATCCTAATGCCATAAGAGCTTCTAGTACTTCTTCGGTAGCACCTACCGGCACTTGTTCTACTGGCGAAATTCTTCCCGTTGGTGTGAAAGTACCAGCAATACCGAGACTTTCAATTTTATCTTTTAATTCTAGCACCAATCGCTCTGCTGATTTTTTTCCGATACCAGGCAATTTTTGAAGTCCTTTAGTATCGCCACTAATGATAAGTCCCACAAAATGTTCTGGATTAATGGCTGATAAAATGCCAAGCCCCAATTTAGGCCCCACTCCTGATACGGAAATGAGCAGTAAAAACAACTCATAATCTTCCATCGTCAAAAAGCCATACAGCTGAATGGCATCTTCACGAACATTAGTGTACGTATATAAACAAGTTTCTTCACCTACTTGCAATTGACTCTGCACTGAACTAGATACGTACACACGATACCCTACATCATGAACATTGACGTACACCGCATCCAGTAATCGATGGGTAACAACCCCTTTTATATATGCAATCATAAATTCCTCACAATTGTAAAATTTGCTTTAATGTATCTGTATGGGAACTATGGGCTGTGCAAATAGCAATCGCCAAGGCATCTGCCGCATCATCAGGTTTAATTTTTTCACGAATCCCCAATAAGTTCATCGTCATATATGTTACCTGCTCTTTGGTAGCTTTTCCATAGCCCACCACAGATTGTTTTACCTGCAATGGTGTATATTCGTAAATTGGTAAATCTTGTTGACTCGCCGCCAGTAGTGTAACACCTCTCGCTTGTGCTACTCCGATACCCGTCGTTACGTTGCGGGCAAAGTACAATTTTTCTATACCAAACTTTTGAGGGCGAAATTCTTCTAAAATATCGCTTAGTTCATTAAATATAATTTCTAACCGGCTTGCTTCTGGCGTTTTCGCCTCTGTGGTTATCACTCCATAGGTAACTGGTTTTAAGGAGCTCCCTATGACATCAATGATACCATAGCCACAAATCGCATAGCCCGGATCTATTCCAATAATTCGCACGCTATAACCTCTGATTTCTTTTCATTGTTCTAATCATTTAATTATAGCAAATTTATAGAACATCTGCACCTATAGTATCCCTTTTTCTAATAAGCTTACATAGATACCATCTCCAATAATAATATGATCTAACACAGGGATACCCATCACTTCCCCTGCTCTGGCAAAAATTTTCGTCACCCGTACATCGTCACTACTCTCCGTAGGATCTCCTGATGGGTGGTTGTGCATCAATATCATAGCCGCCGCATTAGCATCGATAGCTTGGCGGAATACGGCTCGTTGCTCCGCCGTACTACTAGTTAGTCCTCCCTTAGAAATCAATACAGGCTTAATCAGTTTATTTTTTACCGTCAGTAATAAGACATAAAAATGTTCTTCTGTTTTATGGCGAAGTCGTTCCATCATGTAATTCGCCGCTGCCTCTGGAGTGCTAAAGTCTGCCCAATCTTGTTTCACTTTCATCTGCCCTAAACGCCGGCCTAATTCGATGGCTGCGCAAATAGTCACCGCCTTGTCTTGTCCAATCCCATCAATTTCTCGTAAGGCATCTACGGTCACATTGTTTAAGCCCCCTACTAATCCTTCCATTCGTTTCACCACATCATGGGCCACCTCCAAGACAGTAGATTCCTTCCGACCTGTTCGCAATAAGATGGCCAATAATTCTTCCAACTCTAACGCTTCAGCCCCTAAGGCAATAAATTTTTCTCGTGGCATTTGATACGATTGTAAGTCCAACATAATCCCTCCAACATTTGAAAGTACATCCTCTAGTCCTATAAACGACAACACGCCACACTCCGAAGAGTGTGACGCATCACTATGTACCATAGTAGGTACCTATATATCTTTCTTTATATTTTATTCGCTATAGATTAGGAAAACCCTTTTATTTTCTTCAAACCTTCTTCCAAGTTTCTCCGTAAGCCCCTTTGCCGTCGAAATCTAACCCTCAGAGAACATTCTAGTAAATACTTCCTGTGTAACCTGTACCAACAAGCTTACTCTTTCGCTTCTCCTGCCTCTGCTTGACCTTGGTTATATACATTGGCTGCGTAGGTCATAAAATCTTCTCCATGTTTGAAAGCATCTTCTCTTAGGTACGCATGAAAAACAACTTGATCTTCTTTCACCTGTACCAAATTCGGCACATGCTGTGCTAAGGCATCAAATAACTCTTGCTCTGCTTTCAATAATACACGTCCATGTTTTAACTTCTTCCCTTCCACTACTGAGTAAGCTAATGCCCATACTGGACGATCATCGGTAGAGGACAACTTACGATATTTATAACGAAACTTTAAAGGCGGCATCATGGATTGTTTAAATCGATACACTCCATTTATCATAGCATAAGGAATGATCATTTGCTTCTTTCCTAGTAATCCTACCTCATCAATCATAAGTTCAGATTCTGTTAATGTAAATGTATAGGTTCCCACTGCCTGTGACACTAGAACAAATAAAATAATTCCTTCTATCAATATTTCTGCTAAGGCTACACTACCAAACTCCACATAGCGCCATACACTATATGCTAACGCTACTAAAGCGATTCCAATGAATACACTAACCAAAGCAATTCCTGCTCCTGACCGTTTCGATTGTTCTTTATATAGTACAGACATACTCTCATCCTTTCAATCTTGTATTTATCATCCTTACTGATAAGCATAGCAATGGATAAAAGCCTTTGTCAACAACAAAAAGAGCCTCCTCATAGAGGAGACTCTTTCACAGTCATCAGAGATTACCAGTTTTTCATCACTAATGGGCTAGTAATACGTTTTGTATCAC
>CAUUEA010000055.1:0-5311 GCA_963544145.1 uncultured Veillonella sp. | reverse complement strand
TCTCTCATAAATACCTCCCTATACAGAGATAGCATGGCCTAGACCATGCTATCTTGCGTATCACAATCGATTAAGAATGAATCCAATCTACACTGTCAAATTGAATCATAGACAGATATTTTTCTACTCCGTCTGGAGCGACTACGACAACGTCCACATCTGGGAATTTACGACCATATTGACGAGCCACTAAAATCGCCGCTGCTGAGGAAATACCGATGCCAATACCAGTTTCACGCATGAAGTTGCCTACTTCTTCAATGGCATCTTCATCGGTAACTGTTTGTACTTCATCCATCAAGGAAGAGTCAAAGTTTTCTGGAATAAATCCAGCTCCCAAACCTTGGATTTTATGAACCCCACCAGTACCACGAGAAATCACCGGGGATCCTTCTGGTTCTACAGCCACAGCCTTAATGTATGGATGTTGCTCTTTCAAAGCTTTTGTTACACCAGTGAAAGTACCACCTGTACCAATACCTGCTACGAAAATCCCTACATTCGGCACATCCCGCAAAATTTCTTTTGCTGTTGTTTCATAGTGAGCCGTTGGGTTTGCTGGATTCACGAATTGACCTAGTGTTACTGCATTTGGATAGTTATCAAGAATTTCTTGGGCTTTTCCAAGAGCACCTTTCATACCTAATTCTTTTGGCGTTAAAATTAATTGCGCTCCATAAGCTTTAATCAATTCACGACGTTCCTTACTCATACTTTCAGGCATAATGATGATGGTTTTAATAGACAACATCGCGCCTAGCATCGCTAAGGCAATACCTGTATTACCACTAGTGGCTTCTACAATGATCGTATCGTTTTTAATTAAGCCTTTTTCTTTTGCATCTTGCAACATACCAAGCACAGCACGATCTTTTACACTGCCACCGGCATTATATTTTTCTAATTTCACATATACATTGGTATCTGGGATTTGATACATTGGTGTATTTCCAATTAAGTCAATTGCATTTTTTACAACAGCCATACTAATTCTCCTCTACTTAGACTTCATATATAAAATATTTAAATTTATTCCTATTGTATAGGTGGGATTTGATTTTGTCAACTATATTTTTCTCAAAATTTTAATTATTTTGATTGAAAGCCGCCATGCCCCATACGAATACAACCTTCTTTTGTGATACGCACATCTGCTAATAACCGCGGTGTAATCACATCGAAAGCACTTGGATTATTATATAGTACACCGCCTGGCACACCTAATACTGGAGTATCGTCTTCTAAATACGCAATACATACCATGGATCCTGGCAACACCGGTAATCCATACGTCACTACTTCTTTAGCACGGCGTGCAATAGCACCTGGAGTTAAATCATCAGGGTCTACACTCATGCCACCAGTACAGAAAATAATCTCTGCCCCTTGCGCTTTTACGTTGTCGATAGCCTTCACAATTGTATCTGTATCATCTGGCACTATTTCATGTGCTACTAATTCTACACCATAGTCCGCTACACGCTCTTGGATAACAGCTGTAAAAGCATCTTGAATACGACCTGCAAAGACTTCACTGCCAGTCGTGACAATCCCCATTTTTTTACGCACAAATGGATGTACTTGTAAGATAGGCTCTTTGCCTTCACGTAATCGTTTTGCTTCCTCTAACTGCCACGCTTCTAATAACAATGGAATACATCGCATACCCGCTACAGCTTGTCCCTCTTTGACAGGTGTTCCGTGTAATCTTGTAACAATAGTTAATTCCCCAATACTATTGATTTCGTGCAAACCTTCTACATCTACGGTCAATACACCATCATGATTAGCCAAGGCTTCAATCTTGCCTTGTTGTACTGGTGTGGGACTGATGGATGGATGTTCACAGAAACGATATAACTCTTCTGCTACTTGTTCTTCGTGAACCAAATTATAATCAGATTCTTCCATCACATAAATATGCTCTTTTCCTAATTGCAATAGCAATGCCACATCTTCTTCACGGATGATATGCCCCCGCTTAAATGGTGTATCTTTTACTTCTCCAATGACTATGCGCACAATGTCGTGGCAAAGCGCTTGTCCTACCGCATCTTTTACATGTATTTCTTTCATCGTATTAACCCCACATTCGTTTACCAATGGTGAAAGCTAGCCCGCATAGACCATACCCAACTAATACCTGTCCACCCATGTAGAATAGCATCTGCCACAATCCTTTTTCTTGTAGCATGTATCCTTCAAAGATAAAGGTAGAAAATGTTGTGAGCCCACCTAAAAAACCTGTAATACATAACAGCTTAACCCAAGGTGACACATTAGGTTGCCCTTCAATATATGCCATACCCAAGCCAATCAACATAGCTCCTATGATATTCACTAATACGGTTCCCCAAGGATACAGCACACCTTTTGTGACCATATACTGTCCAATGCCATACCGCGTCATAGCGCCAATCGCTCCACCAATAGCCACTGCTATATATACATTCATAATCAAACTCCTTTATTCCTTTATTATACACCACCCTAGGCAGATTATATACTAAAGCATGACTTTTTCTCTCTCGATTTATATATAAGATGTTATAGGTATAGTCTATATTAAAAGCATTCACTACATGTTTCACTATATGGTATGCCAACAGTATATACATTGTATCTCTCTCAAAATACGTTCGTCTGTATACTAGACTTACACACTGTCCATGATACTTTAAATCTATCCATTTCAAAGAGCTTACAGATAAGAACTATACTAAAGTAGGACCTCGCGAATTACCTGGTTTAACTACTTATTCCAGCTACTTCTACGCAAAAAAAGAACTGCCTATGTCTAAGCAGTTCCTTTATATATATTAGTTTCCAGGATGTTTCATTAAATCTTGACCCGCAATACCAGGACGTGTCATTTCTTTTGGAGAAAGAATATGATCCATCTCTTCTTTCGTCAACAATCCTTGCTCTAGAATAATTTCTTTTACACTACGATCAGTTTCCAATGCTTCTTTCGCCAAGGCAGAGGCATTTTCATAACCGATATGTGGCAACAAGGCCGTCACGATACCAACAGAACGTTCTAACCAGTATTCACATTGCTCTTTGTCCACTTCAAGATCAATCAATAATTTATCTACAAATGTGTTTACCGCATTTTTTAAGTAGCACATGGAGTTGAACAAGTTATAAGCAATCACTGGTTCCATAACATTCAATTCAAATTGTCCATTTTCTACGCCCAGAGAAATTGTCAAATCATTGCCGATCACTTGGTAACAAGTTTGGTTCAATACTTCCGCGATAACAGGGTTTACTTTACCTGGCATGATGGAAGAACCCGGTTGACGTGGAGGTAATTTTAACTCACCAATACCACAACGAGGACCAGATGCCATCAAACGGAAATCATTTGCCATTTTAATCAATACTAGGGCCGTTACTTTCAAACCAGAAGAAATATCTGCAAACACATCTGTATTGTTCGTAGCATCTATTAAGTTATCCGCTGTAATGAACGGTTCACCTACAACACGGGATAACTCATCTACAACAGCTTTGATATACGTAGGCTCTGCATTTAGACCAGTACCAACAGCCGTAGCACCCATATTCACAGTATGTGCTTCTAACATAGCAGATTTAATACGACGAATACCTCGGCGCACACCAGATGCATAGGCACCCATTTCTTGACCTAATGTAATTGGCACCGCATCTTGTAGATGCGTACGACCCATTTTTAAAATTTCTTTGTACTCTTCTGCTTTTTTATCTAGCTCATCTGCTAAACGGCGAAGTGAAGCTAATAAAGGTTTACTTTTCATAATCGCACATACTTTGATAGCTGTTGGGAATGTATCGTTTGTGGATTGCGCCATATTCACATGGTTGTTCGGAGATACTATGTCGTATTGGCCTTTTTCATATCCTAAAATTTCCAAGGCACGGTTCGCTAATACTTCGTTCATATTCATATTGAAAGAAGTACCTGCTCCCCCTTGGATAGGATCCACTGGGAATTGATCATTGAAATTACCACGTACCACTTCATCTGCAGCACGGCTAATAGCTTGACCAATTTTTTCATCTAAACGACCAGTACTCATATTTGCCAACGCACAGGCTTTTTTTACCATAGCCATCGCTTTTACGAAATCTAAGTCAATTTTCTTGCCTGTAATAAAAAAGTTTTCAATACCACGCAATGTTTGTACTCCATAGTACAACTCATCAGCTAATTCCAATTCACCTAGAAAATCATGTTCTTTTCTCATAGTATACCTCATTTCATACAACATCAGATGTATATGCATCTACTGTATAACCTTTGTTTATATGATATACCTGTATTATATCATGTATCTTGTATACATAATAGAGGCATGCTTTCTAGTTACGAATAATACTACTCAACGTTACTTGCAAAATAACTAAAAATCATAATAACTATTAATTTTAATTATTTTTAGATATTTCTATAGACTATATAGAAATGTTACGTATTCAGCATATGCCTCTAATAAAAATAAATGTGCAGCTATGGTATCTAGTTTCTATCCACACACACTAAAAAGTGGTTGCAACCGGGTAGCAACGAACTCAAACTATACCCTTTTAACTCCCTTTTAGAAAACAAGAAACCCAGTAACTAGGCTAGTTACTGGGTTTTCATTTTGTATTGAATTATTCTGCTGTGAATGGCAACAACGCGATAGCACGAGCACGTTTAATAGCAAGTGTTAATTTACGTTGATGTTTAGCACAAACACCAGAAATACGACGTGGAAGAATTTTGCCACGTTCAGTCGTGAAACGACGAAGTTTAGCAATATCTTTGTAGTCGATTTGATCAGCATGGTCAACACAGAAGTTACATACTTTTCTTCTTGGTTTTCTGCCTCTATCTCTTCTCATTGAGAAACCTCCTTTGATATAGTTGTGGAGTTCTTAGCTTAGAACGGAATTTCTTCACCTGCGCCTGCACCGGAGCCTGCACCAAAATCATCAAAATTGGATGCACCACCATCAAAGGCATCAAATGCTTGCGTATCTAAGGCTTGTCCCACGAAATTAGCAACTACTTCCGTTACATATCGTTTTGTACCATCTTGTGCTTCGTAAGAACGAGTCGCAATACGACCTTCTACAAAACAACGGCTACCTTTACGCAAGTTTCCCGCAGCTTCTCCTAATTTTCCCCAAGCTACACAGTTTACAAACGCTGTTTGTTCCTTAGTCTCGCCATTTTGATCCACATAGGTATTGGATGCAGCTACTGTAAACGTAGCAACAGCACGACCAGTTTTTGTGTAACGCACCTCAGGGTCACGAGCTAAATTTCCTAAAAGTT
>CAUUEA010000054.1:0-5366 GCA_963544145.1 uncultured Veillonella sp. | reverse complement strand
TTGTGAATCATAGGGGAGTAGGTGTGGCCCAAGGTGCGACCTAATAATCCAAACATTTACACCTCCAACGCATGATGACTGAAATGATGAAATGCATGCGGGTCATATTCCAGTAAAAAATCTAAGAGGACAAGAGCTGTTAAAGCTTCTACCACAGGAACGGCTCGTAACGCTACGCAAGGGTCGTGACGACCTTTAATTTGTAACACCTCCGCACTGTGGTTCCTAAGGGATACGGAAGATTGTTCATGATAAATGGATGGGGTTGGCTTAATACCCACTTGCATGACAAGGGGCATGCCATTAGTAATACCACCCTGGATGCCACCGCTGTTATTCTTCTTTGTACGAACGCCTTCATCAGTGATGATGAAAGGATCGTTTTGCTCGCTTCCACGGGATGCACAGCCAGGGAAACCAGAACCAAAGGAAATGCCTTTTACAGCAGGCATACCAAATAGCGTAGCCCCTAAGCGATTTTCTATGCCATCATAGTTGGGATTTCCAAGTCCAACAGGTAATCCCGTGGCGAAGACTTCTACGACGCCCCCAGTGGAATCGCCAGATGTTTTTAGTTCTAGCACGAGTTGTTCCGCTGCATGACGTTGCACACGGTCTAGCATAGGAATGACTTCTGTGCTGATACTAGCGAGCTTGTCCATAGGTGGATTCGTATAATCGATTGGTGTGTCTTGGACTGTGCCCACTTGCGCTAAGTGTGCTCGCACGTGAATGCCGATGGATTCCAATAGTTGGATAGCAATGCCACCAGCTACGCAGACTGGGGCGGTTATACGAGCGGAGAAATGACCGCCTCCACGCATATCTACATATTCGCCATAGCGCATGCGAGCTGTATAATCCGCATGGGACGGGCGGGGTATATCTCGAAGATTATCGTAATCACCGCTTTGTTGTGATGTATTTTGAATGATGAAAGCCAAAGGAGAACCGCTTAGTCTACCTTGTACAATACCTGCTTGAAATTCAGGGATATCTGCTTCTTTTCGTTGTGTTTGCAATTGATGTTGACCGGGAGCCCGTCGTTTTAAAAATGCTTGCAAGGCTTCTAGGTTGACTGGAAACCCGCAAGGAAGTCCGTCCACAACGGCTCCAATAGCTTGACCATGAGAGGCTCCGAAGGTGGAGACTTTCACAGTACGACCGAAATAGGATGCCATAATTACTCCTTATCGCATGTTATATATAAAATGGTAATTTGTATTACTATGCCTGCGTAAATAAGCTGCATAGGTGTATAGTAAACAAAATGGAAAAGAAAATATAGAAAAAATCTATAGGATACATTTGTTAGGATACCGTATACGACACATTAGGAGGTATATGTCACATTATATACAGATATTGAATGCTCTTATATAGAGTGCGTTTCGCCACCTAATCGTTTCCAGTCTTCAAAAAAGTGAGGATAGGACTTACTGATGGCTTCGCTGTCTTTTAACATCATAGGAGATGTAGCGATGAGTGCATTTAAGGCACCAGCCATGACAAGGCGATGGTCGTTGACACAGTCTACAGTGCCACCAGTAAGGGCACCAGTTCCTGTAATATATAGATTATCTCCTTCGATGCGAACGGTGCCGCCAGAATCACGAACTAGTTGCGCCACCGCTTCTAAACGGTCCGACTCTTTCAATCGAAGGCGAGCCCCATTGATGAACGCAGATTCTCCTTTGATGGAGCAAGCCAAGCTAGACAAAATAGGTAATAGATCTGGCATTTGTTCTAAATTGACATGGATTGGCTTATGTGCTTTGCCCGTAACGGTTACCGTGGAGCCATTCCATGTACAAGTGACACCAGCACTGTCCAAAATGGAAAGAATCCGTTTATCTGCTTGTACAGAATCAGAACGCAAGCCTGTGACAGAGATAGATTGACCTGTCATAGCAGCCGCTACTAACCAAATGGCACCATTAGACCAATCTCCTTCAATGGGATATTGCTTATTTCCGTGAAAGTGTTGGTTCTCTTCAATAGTGAAACTTGGATGCCCATCCACGGTGATTCCTTCGTTTACTTGTACACCAAAATCTTTCATCGTTTCTATAGTTAATGTTACATAGTCTTTCGATTGTAAGGAACTAGTGCAATTCACTGTGGTGTGCCCTAGTTGTGGCGCTGCCAAAAGTAGACCAGAGAAGAATTGAGAGCTTACGGACCCCGTCATGGAGAAGGTACCACCTTGTAATCGTTCAGTCATGGTGAAAGGTGGGGCCTCTTGTGAAAAGGACACTCCATGGTCTTTCATTTCGGACAGCAATGGCTCAAGTGGGCGCTCTGGTAAACGACCTTTGGCATCGACTTTCACAGTGTCACAAATAGAAGCGGATACAGGCAAGAGCAAGCGTAAGGTCGTCCCTGATTCGTGGGGCAATACCTGCCCTATAGAAGGAACAGGGCCCGGATTGATATGAGCCACACCATTTTCATAGGTAATAGTGGCACCCAAAGCTCTTAGGGAATCCATGGTAGCATCAATGTCTTTTGATGAATGAGAAATTAAAATTGTGCTAGGACTCGTGCCGAGGGCAGCTGTGATGAGTGCCCGATGGGCATGAGCCTTAGCGGGTATGGATGGGATTGTGCCATGTAAAAGCACATTAGAAACATGTTGCATAGGAATCCTTTCTGTTACTATTGTCATACCACTATAAGTGATAATTACAAATATAACTATAAAAGGTAAATGTGTAATGTATTTTATTTAGTATATCATACATTGTAACTTTAGAATGGGTATTCATCGTAATTAGGTTAGCTACGTAAAATAACTATAAAATATTTGAGTACTATATTTACATATGGCAGTACGTAGCCAGTTCTTGGAATGTCACTTGTTTTAGTACCGATGTGCCGTATCCTGTAGGAACCACGATGGTAATGGAAGACCCAGAGGCCTTTTTATCATGACTGGCTTCTTCTAAGATGACATCTTTTGAAATCGTCGTGGTAGTTGGTAATTGATGGGATAGTAATAAGCTTTCAATTGTAGGAATAATAGTAGGGTCCAGCTCCTTGTGTGCTGCAGCTCCTTTCGCCATGATGAGCAATCCCAAAGCAACAGCATTACCGTGAGGAATGGTGAATGCACTACCGTGCTCGATGCCATGTCCAAAGGTATGACCTAAGTTCAACGTCGCACGAAGGCCACTTTCCTTTTCATCCACTTCCACCACATGGGCTTTGATGCGTACGCATTGAGCGATGATGGAATCTATATCCTCTGGATATTGTAATATTGGTCGTTCTCGAAGTTGATCTAACAATTCGGGATGTCCTAAAAAACCGTATTTGATGATTTCCCCACATCCATTAATCCACTCTTCTTTAGGTAATGTGGAAAGTGTTTCTGGATCGCAGAGAACAAGGATAGGTTGTTTAAAAGCGCCCCATAAATTTTTACCACAATCTAGGTTAACAGCTGTTTTACCTCCTACAGAGGAATCGACGGCTGCCAATAGAGAGGTAGGGACTTGTATATAATCGATGCCTCGTAGGTAAGTGGCAGCAGCGAATCCTGCTAGGTCGCCGACGACACCACCACCTAAAGCAATAATGAGGTCTTTCCGAGTTAATTTTGCATTGCCTAATGTTTCCACTAGGTCTATGAGGCGATGACCGTTCTTTTCACTTTCACCGTGAGGGAATGTGTAGGTATGAACAGTATAACCAGCCCGTTGCAAGGAATCTGAAACGGTGGGCGCATAGAGTGGCCCCACATTGTCATCCGTAACAATCATGACGGAACAAGCAGGTTTAATAGCATGTAAGTATTCATCGATGTGAGGCAAGCTGTGTCGCTGAATGATCACATCGTAAGAAGTGGACGCTTGAATATGAATCGTATCCATAGGAGTGACCTAGTTATGACTTAATGCATCACGCAACGTGAATACTTGATTTGCCAATGTAGCGAATTGTTCTGGACGTAATGATTGAGGACCATCACATAATGCTTTTTCTGGATTGTTGTGGACTTCAATCATTAACCCATCGGCGCCGCCACCAACGGAAGCTAAGGATAAAGATGGAACCATACGGCTCATACCAGCTGCATGACTTGGGTCCATAATGATTGGCAAGTGGGATAACTCGTGCATCATTGGAATAGCGGTTACATCTAATGTATTACGAGTGCGTGTCTCGAATGTACGAATACCACGCTCGCAAAGAACGATTTGTTCATTACCTTCACTCATGATGTATTCTGCAGCCATTAACCATTCTTCGTATGTGGCACATAGACCACGTTTTAATAAGATTGGTTTGCGTAATTTACCGACTTCTTTTAAAAGATTGAAGTTTTGCATATTGCGAGCGCCGATTTGCAACATATCTACATTGTCGAAGTACTCTAATTGAGAGATATCCATAACTTCTGACACGATAGGTAGACCAGTTTCTTTTTTAGCTGCTTCCAATAAGGCTAAACCACTTGGCCCCATACCTTGGAAAGAATATGGAGAAGTACGAGGTTTGAAAGCGCCACCACGAAGAATACCAGCGCCAGCTGCTTTTACAGCCTTAGCCACTTCGATGACTTGTTCAGGTGTTTCTACAGAGCAAGGACCTGCGATGATAGCGAAGTGACCGCCACCAATTTTTGCATTTCCTACAGTAACCACAGTATCTTGAGGATGGAATTTGCGATTTGCTTTTTTGAAAGGCTCTTGGATACGCATTACTTTTTCCACATAGGGAAGGGATTCGATGGTGCGTAAGTCCACACGAGATGTATCGCCAATCAAACCGATGATATCTTGTTGTTCTCCATGGACTGGATGTAATGTAACGCCAGTGGCTTCTAATAGTTGACGTAGCTCTGCAATTTGTGCTTCTGTTGTTGTAGTGTGTAATCGAATAATCATAATGTCCTCCTAAATTAAATCGTGTGTATGTAGGTATTCGTGAGTGGTGGTATAGGAAGATATACAAAAAGGGCTACCCGCCTATACCTAGTACGGGTAGCCCTTATCACTATTTAAAGCCACTCAGTGATGATACCTAAATTAGTGTAGCTCAAATAGTCCTTTACCCGCAGTGTGGATAAAGAACCAATAAAATGTATTTGCATTTGTTGTAGCTAGATTGATTTGGTTCATCATTGTTGTGACTCCTTTCTTTCAATAATTGCGTTTAGTATACTCCTTTCAATTAAATTTGGCAAGAAAAAAATTCAAATTGGGCTCAAAATTGGGGTCAAATGCAAAAAAAAGGACGCTCAATAACGTGAGAATCCAGTTGCAAATTACCCCGTGGAATACTTGCAATAAAAATATTATTTATAATATGTTAGTGTAAAATATTTGTGGGAAAAATAAAATAGCAAAAGAAGGTCATCC
>CAUUEA010000053.1:0-5609 GCA_963544145.1 uncultured Veillonella sp. | reverse complement strand
TTTTTAATAGTTCCTTTTAAGGGTGCAATCAATTCACGATTTATATCATTTTTTATATTCGTTTGAATCGTTTGTAGTTCACCTTTTGTCACCCAGTTAGTTATTTTGCTTTGTAGATCTGTTTGTGTTACATAATTTCCAATTTTACTTTGAAATTCTTCTTTTGTTACCCAATTATTAATTTTACTTTGTAGATCTTCTTGTGTTACCCAGTTACCAGTTTTGGCGGCTCCAGCTTTGTTGGCCCATTCCTTGGCTTTCTGCACCTCTGATGTAGCACTAGACACATATCCTTGCATATCTCTTACAATAGTGGCAGCATAACTTTTATATTCCTGTAATAGCTGATTCACAGTATCTCTCATTGATTCAGCTTCTCTATTCTTATCCAGAATCGATTGTTGCATGCTTTGAATCCCATTAGATATACCCTTTACTTCTTCTATAGCTTTTTCTAAATTGTGTGCATGACCTTCTGCAGCGCTTGCCTTTTCAATAACACTTGCTTTTAATTGATTAATCTCTTCTTTAGTAGCTATAGTAGAGGATTGTATATTACGTAATTCTGCTATGGAGTTTTCCATAGTTCCGACATAACCCTTTATTTCTCGTGCTTTAGTTTCTACAGCTCCTACACCTTGTAAGATATCACTATTTTTTAATCGTCTTGTAATATCACTTTCTACTTGTTCTAAACTTTGTAATACTGTCTGTTCTGTAGATCGTATTTCTTGCTTCGCACGTTCCTTCAATGTTTCAGTATCTCTATCTACACGACTAAGCTTTTCTTTAATTTCCCCATACATCGTCAGTGATTCACTATGAATCCCATCTATTTGGGCTTTAATTCTATCAATATTAGCTTTAGTAGAGGTGACTTCACTTGTAATACGTTCCACTCCTTCAAATGGATTTTCCACAAGTTCTATGGCATTTCTTTCACGATTGATACGCAAATACGCATTTCCTATTTGTGTCGGAATCACGGTATCAAACTGTTCTGATAACACTTGTAGTGGTATACCTTTATGATGACTACCTAATTCCTGTATCATACGAACAATCTTATCTAATTGCCCTTGTAACGCTGTATAAATTGGTTCATTAGGCAACTGTAATGTATTATTGCGTGGAGTTTCCCTAGTAAGCAATACACTTTCATTCCTTGCAAGTGGAGTCCCATTCTTTGGATACGTGTATTGCTTAGTAGTAGGATTAAACTCAAAATTCGTAGAAATTCGTTTTGTTTTCCCATTACTGATGACGTAACCTACAATGTCCTCTTTCCTTGTGAACGAGTACGGGTATGCAAAGGTCTTATTCTGACCATCCCCTTCGTACATGATACTCACTCTTTCATCATTAACCATATGTGTCTCCTTTCTACTGTACCTTTGAATATAAAAGGAGCTACCCACGATAGATAGCTCCTAATTACTATTTTCTTTTTTCCTCACGACTTCGAAGATTCTTATCAAATGCAATGGCAGTGATTAAATCCCTTAGTGTAGCTTCTGTATTAGAAAATGACCATTTTGCCAGTGTCCAAAATCCATCTGTAAAGGTATCACTAAACCCTGTGAGCCGATTGCTCACCTGGCTTGTTGACCGCATCACATCAATCCAAGATTTTTTACTGCTTTTCACATTTCTATACAACTCTAATAATTTTGGCATTAAACTAAGTGCAACAGTTTCATTTCCTTTGCTCATACTCGGTTTTCCCATAGCCATATCCATAGCCAAGGAAACTCCATCTCGTAGTATCGGTAATCCTACAAACGATCCTGTAACCACTGACGATAACATTTTTTTCAAAAGACTTTCTACATCATCGTCATCACCAGACCATGTAGACCGTAACAAAGCCTCTGACATATTCTGTAATACTACCCAGAATAAGATGTGGTTAAAGAGTTTCATATAGTCTTGTTTGTCCACAGCTGCATAACCACCTTCTACCAATGCATTTAAAACTGTATTGGCATACGTATAAAACGGTGTAAAAAGAGCTACTAGGCTATTTTTCTTTCGTTGTAACTCTACAGAGTCTTTCGTATCCCCTGAACCAAACACTCTACGAACCTGTCTATCCGCAGCTGAAATAGCTTCCGCTTCAATATATTCTTGATCCAGTCCCTTAGGCAATAACTCTGCTACTTTCTGTTCATACGCAAATTTCCATAACGGCATAGACAGCATTAAATCTGTTTCCGTGATAAATACATATCCATACCGACTAATCGTATCTCGTACCTCTTTTGTCATGTACTTGGTTTCAGATATTCTTCGTCCAATGTCACTATTAGGAAAGAAGGTCATACCTTTACCGCCAATGCTTAATCCTTCATGTAAATCATGATCTAGCGTATGTATACGCTCACGTAGAAAGATACTTCGCTCCATAACGAATTTTCTGTTAGATACATACCTATCGGATAAAGGGTATCCCATAAACTCTGTAATCGCTCGGACTGTATTTAGTAAGCCAATTTCTTTGGTCATCGGTATAACGTTTAATACATTAAGCAGTGCTGTACTCGTCCTATAGGACATAATGGCCATAGATGTATTTCGTCTTAAATCTTGCAATACTCTATCTAACCGTGAAGATTTACTAATCTCACTCTGCCAATTATCTCGTACCCAAGTCTTCAACATTTGTAATGTTTCTACACCTGTAGTACGAACAATATAGTCACTGAGTGCCCGATTATTTAATAAACGATTCACATCTGTAGCCGCTTCACGCATACTAATATGGTTAATCGCTTCATCAATAGCACGAGGAATCACATCAAAGGATAGTAGTAGCTTTTTCCCTTTCACTAACTGTACACGACTTTTGGTGGCACTCATACCCATACCCCATACGGCGCTAGATGACATTTGTGATTTTATAATATCTTCTACTTCATAATCCTTAGCAGCACCATCTACAGTCGGATCATATACGATAGGATAATATTGTCCACGAATCTTACGTCCGTTAATAGTGAAAGTTACACCTCTTTCTTTGTGCATAGGTGAACCATATAATCGTTCTTGAACGGCGCTACGTTCTGCATAATAAGAATTAATGAGTTCCCAAGTTTTCTCTACAAAATCCCAATCCTTAGCATCTAGAAACTCACTAAATGCTTTATCAATTAATACCTCTGCTTCTTTCTGGTCACTTAACCCTACCGTTTCAATAACACGTTGCCGATTATTTTTTGTCCCCCAGTTTAAAGCTAAGGCTAATACCTGCTCTTTCGTCATGCTATACACGGTGCCAATGTTATACATACGTTCTGTTCTTATATGAAATAGTTCTTTTTTCCCGTATACTTTCATTACTTGTTGTAAATTACGAGTGGCATCTTCTAACATCTCCTTGCCTTTTACAGTGGCTCTATTAATTGGTTCATAGATATAACGATTCCATACGCCAGTCTTATCATCATCGTACCGACGAAGTATAGTTTCTACTTTTACTAGACTTAACATATACCCTGAGAATGTATCTTGTAACCGTCCGAAGAATCCTTGCTGATTGGCTTGGGTTAGTAAATCCTTAGTATTGGATTGCAATCGCTTACTGCCTTCAATAATGAGTTCTGCTCCTGCATCTTCAAAAGAGATACTTTCGCCTTGTTCATTTAGAATACTTACACCTTCATACTGTTGTGCACCTTGTGTGTAAACTGCTTTTAGTAATTGCCCCATATCTAGTAATTGGTCAAACGTTAACTGTTTCCATGATTTTGGCTTTTCTAATAACTCCATAATCCATGGGTCTAACGTCATCTTGGTTTCCACTTTATCCTGGAACTCCGCATCAGGATCTAGTAACAATAGTACGTCCCCAATAGTAAACCCTTTAGATGGTTCTATGCCATCACGATTGACTAAATTTAATTGATACATCATATGTTGAATAAAGTATCTAGCAGAAGAGTGAATCCGTTTCGGTGATTTAGGTCGTGAAATACTTTGGTACTTTTTCTTTAAATCCCTTTCTAATGTTTCCACCTCACGTAAATTATCATAGGCTGCACGTGCCATGGCTTGATAATACAACTGCTGTTGCTTATGATGAAAGGCTTCATCCATTTGCCCCTTTGAAATAGCAATATCTGCCTTTCTTGCAGAGCTAGCACTTTTATTTTGATACGTTTTAAATGAAGTAGCCTGTGGGATTGTCATAGTTCGCAAGGCATTATGGGCTTTCTCCATCATATCTTCTGTACTCCATAAGGATAACCCTCGCAAGGCTCGCATATTACTAATCCCTGTTTGTAATTCTTCTTGCAGTTTTTTTATTTCTTGACTTTGCTGTGCTGAATCTTTTTCTTGTAATTTCCGAACCTTCCTTTGTACCTTATCATCCTTTATAGCAGATGCTACACGTTCAATAGATGATGGATCATTGACATCGATATCTGCTAAAGCGCTAATAAGCTCAAAATGTTTTGCTACTGCTTTATTCGTATCTTTACGAATGGCTTCCGCTTCATATGCAGTAATTCGTTGCATTCCCTCTGTGGTAAGCAAATACTCTTCTGCAATCTTTTTAACCGCTTCATAATCATGTGTAAATCGCTCTACCTCTTCACGCTTAGATTGTATCTCCTTAGCCACCACTTCCTTCATAGGTCCTATACCATCGTTTACTTCCCCGTCTATAAGAGCCTGTTCGCTATGGTACGGTGTCCCTTCTAGTCCAGCTACACCAAAGGCATCAAAACGTACTCTTGCTTGATACACTGGATATTGTTCTACTAATTGTCGCTGCAACGTTTCTTCTAGTTCTGGAATAGATGCTTCAAACTCTTCTAGTTTTGTATTGGACAATTCTTTCATATACGTAGTCAGCACTTTTTCTTTTGCTTTTTCTCGAATGCGATCGAGTTTTTCTTGCCATTCTACTTGATTTTCTTCTGTAAATGATTGATATAGCCCCGTTCTTTCAAAGCTATCTAATCCCTGCTGTGTGATATAGGAATTGATATCCTCTTCCGTTGCAAGCATACGTGCCATGACATCTTGCACCTCTTTAGGTGGTAATCCGCCTAGAAGTGTTACACTTTTATATAAAGCACTGAGCCATTCTTTAAAACGACGGAATATACGTTCCAATACTTTTGTTGGTGCTTTTCCTTCATGAACATAGGCTTCAAATCCTGTAGCAAACTTCTCATGTGCCTCTGTATTATTAGCGCCTTCTGTATCTGACCATCCACTCCACTCTTTAATGGTATTCCAATCCTCTACCACTTGTTTAGGAGCACCATCCATTGTGGCAAGCATACGCAAGTCTTCTAAAAAGAGATGACCACTTTCATGAATAAAGGTAGAAAAATTAGCGGCATCGAATAATTGTATGAGCCGTTTACTACCCAGTTCTTCTGGATACACTGTGGTTAATCCTCTATATTTTGAACTTTCCTTACCTTGATAATATTTATCTTGTTGCCCTGCACGTGCTTTATTCAAATCTTCATCAGTCAACACTTTTTCATTGCTTTTTTGTAAATGTTGTTCTATAATAAAGGCTATATTAGACCTAGTTGTTCCGGTTGGGCCATTTATTGCCTGTTGCTGACGAAGACTAGGTCTGTTTTTAT
>CAUUEA010000052.1:0-5865 GCA_963544145.1 uncultured Veillonella sp. | reverse complement strand
ATCAAACAACTTCTTATGTATTTAAAGATGCAGAACAAGCAGCAGGTCGTTTTGCGTTGACTGATGCAGGCCCTATCTACACTCGTTTAGGCAACCCTACACAAGACGTATTAGAAGGCCGTGTGGCTGCTTTAGAAGGTGGTGCTGGTGCGATTGCTGTTGCATCTGGTTCTGCAGCGATTACATATGCTATCCAAAACGTAGCATCTGCTGGTGACAACATTGTAGCAGCATCTACATTATATGGTGGTACATACAACTTGTTCAGTGCTACATTGCCACGTTTCGGTATTACTACAAAATTCGTAAATCCAGACAATTTAGAAGAGTTCAAAGCCGCTATCGATGACAACACAAAAGCTGTGTATGTTGAATCCGTTGGTAACCCAGGTGCGAACCTTGTGGACTTAGAAGCTATCGCTGAGATTGCTCACGCTCATGGTATCATCGTGATTGTGGACAATACATTCGGTACGCCATACTTGTTCCGTCCATTTGAACATGGTGCAGACGTAGTAGTTCACTCCGCTACTAAATACTTAGGCGGTCATGGTACAACTATCGCTGGTGTGATTGTTGAAAGTGGCAAGTTCGACTACAAAGGAAGCGGTCGTTACCCTGGTTTCGTAGAAGGTGACGTACATTACAATGGTTTAGTATACGGCGACCTTCCAATTCCTTTCACTGTGAAAGTGCGTGCTCAATTATTGCGTGACACTGGTGCATCCATTACTCCACTAGCAGCATGGTTGATTATTCAAGGTATCGAAACATTATCCTTGCGTGTAGAACGCCATGTAGAAAATACTCGTAAAGTAGTAGATTTCTTGGTAAATCATCCAAAAATCGCTTACGTAAACTACCCAGAATTACCAAATAGCCCATACAAAGCATTGGCTGACAAATACTTCCCGAATGGTGTTGGTGCTGTCTTCACATTTGGCGTAAAAGGTGGTAAAGAAGAAGGTATCAAATTCGTTGATGCTCTTGAAATCTTCTCTAATCTTGCTAATGTGGCGGATGCTAAATCCTTGGTTATCCACCCAGCAAGTACAACACATGCCCAATTGAGCCCTGAGGAACAATTGACTGCAGGTGTAAAACCAGAACAATTACGTGTATCTATCGGTATCGAAAACGTAGACGATATCATTGCTGACTTAGCGCAAGCATTGGATAAACTGTAAGAGAAATTATAGATGCTGAGTATCTAAGCAATGTGTGCTACATAGTCTCCTAACAGAGAGTGCCTATATAGCTACCTAATATAGGATGCCTATGTAGGTTCCTAATACAGGGGTCTTATATGGGCTCTTAATACAAAGGGTATAGTTCACTAGAACCTATATGCATAAAGATATGATAGAATATATGCTTAATGAAATAGAGGAAAGTTGATTGGAAGGTCAACTTTCCTCTATTTTTGGGTTATAATATAATTAATAAAAGGTTGTTTTGTATTATTTGCTTTTTATGCAAAAAGGGGGAAACTATGATATATCCAGAATATTTACAACATGATATTGATGCATGGATAAAGGCTAAAGAAGAAAAGGATCCATCTTGGGATTTGTACTGGGATGAGTTGTACGGATCAATAAATTCTGCATGGGCGGATGGTGAAATTAGTTTTTCCGAGGCAGCTGAACTCAGAAAAAAATATTTAGGTATTTGAGGAGAAAAAAGTTAAATTATTTTGCTAGAGTTAAACATATTAACATGATTATGAAATGGGACAAATAGATGGAACATACAAACATGAATAAGAAATTTTGGAAAGCCTTAGCTTGTGGGATAGTAATAGGGACTTTTACAGGTGCTGTGGGCATGGCACAGGATGTAGAGGTAAAGCCAGTGGGGGCTTTCACAAAAGAGATAGGTAGTGTAAAAGCTGTAGATACCCAAGGAGTAGATGGGAAACGAGTCTTGTTACACAAGGAGGGAACTACACCAGAGAAGACGGGACTATATATTAGGCATAAACCAGGGCATTTTAGAGTGTCTATGTATGGAGCTGTGAAAGATGTTCATTGGATTGATAAGGTAGTCTCTACAGATAGTGGGCATATGGTGGGTGTTTTGTTAGATTTTGACGAAAATACGACTATGATGATTACGAGACGAGGTAATAAACCAACCCCGGGCATTTCTCAGGAACGATGGAATACGACTTGGTATGACCATCCGATCCAGGGGATGACGGATGAGGAGTATATGGCAATTTGGCGACGGGAAGATCCGCATATGTCTGAAAAATATACGCAGCTTGAAGGGGGCTTGTTGTGGAGAGAAGAGATGACGGCGGCTCGTTGGGACCGGTCTGTACAAATGACATCAGATGGACCGAAAGTACGCTTTACAGTAGACATGATTATGAAAGAAGATCCAACGCATCGTTATGTGATTACTTTCACCTATGATGACATCCAAAAGCATAGTATAGAATCGTTGAAACACTTGGTAGATATCCTTGAGTATTTGCCAGAAGACAATGATACAGATACTTATCAAAAAGAAACTCAACAGTCTCAAGAGCAAGGTCATGCTATACAAGGAAAGAAGGAATATAACCTACCCTCTACATTGATACCGGACGAATCTATGGAAACGAAGGATGTCATAGATCTTGAAGATTTGTACCACCAAGAGTTAAACCAAGGGAAGATATCTGGGCGAAATAAGCAAGAATTAAAAGTCACAGAGGAAGGGATTACATCTCAATCCACTTGGGATGATACTAGTAAAACTGAGGCTCAGATTCAACGGTCTGGGCAGATAAGGCTAGAGAGAAAGTAAAACAGTTGTTGGTAGTATGTGCTAGAAAGTGGTATAGAAAAAGGAAAACATGATTATGAAGAGGATTACAGGGAGGTTCCATATAACAATGGGTAAGAAGTTTTGGAAAACCTTAGCATGTGGTATAGCAATAGCGACTTTCACTGGCTTCGTAAGTATGGCAAATGATATAGAGGCAAAGCCAATAATTACATTCATAGACCAGGGAAGAATGATAAAGGGGGTACCGTTACCTATAGGTGAACACTATTCAAAAAATAGGCTTTTAGAAAAAAGTAAGGGAGCAGAGCATGTACCACATTATACATATATCAATAGTCGTGATGGGCATTTTCGTTTTGCAATCCCTTGGGAGATACAAACTCTTACTTGGATTGATGGGATAGAACCTAAAGATAATGGACATATAGTAGGGGTTCTGTTGCAGATAGATAAAAATGTAAAAATGATGGTAACACGCAGAGATAATATAGCACCTAAAGGAATGTCCCAGGAACAGTGGAATACTACGTGGTACGGTCAACCAATTCAGGGGATGACAGATGCGGATTATATGGACGTTTTGCGCCGAAAAAGTCCAGAAATCTTCAAAGAGTTTACGCTAGCAGAAGTAGGGGCATTGTCTAGAGATGATATGACAGTGGTTCGCTGGGAACGATTTGAACAGTCCACCTTGGATGGACCGTACGTAACATTTACCATGGATATGATTATGAAAGCTGATCCTACTCATCTATATTTGATAGAGATTGAATATGATAACATTCATAGATATGATTTGCAGACTTTGTTGCACTTATTAGATAATTTTGTGTATACAGGGGCTGATGAAAGTCGAGGAGCATCCGTCTCATCACTGTAGAACAGCATTTTAGAAAACATCTTATCAAATATACCCTTGATTTATGAATTTTGCCTATATATAATGTGAGTAGAGCAGTTCGGTCGTATACTTTTGGAAACGAGGTGTATAGATATGGGGACTCACTTACAATCAATAGAATCTATGCCAGAGTATGAAGAATTTTGTATTTGTCTGGGCAGAAAGATTGCTTGGGTTAGACGTTGTCAGGGGCTTTCACAGAAAGAGTTATCTAAACGGTGTGGTATTAGTCCAAGTTATTTAGCAAAAATTGAAGGAGCTAAAGGTTCCTTAGGTACATCGGTACAGGTATTGTATTTAATTGCCAAGACTTTGCGAGTTGATGTGGCAACCTTGGTCGGTCATGATGAAATCGATTACCAGCGGGTACGGATGTACAAGATCAAACAACGGATTATGGGATATGAATCGAATCAGCTACACTAATTGGATGGAAACTGATTTGTGTGCTAGCAACCTAGTTGATAATATAATTATTATCAAAAACTATATTGAGAAATAATAATTGAGAATATAAGGGTACACTGTCATTCTTTGTGTATGTGGCTAATCATAAATGATAAAAGCTATCAAATAGCATGGTTCGTAGGTTCATCGATACAAAAAATGCAACATCAATTGTAAAAATTGGATACAAAAAGTATAGACAAGTATTTGACAAGACAAAAAAAACGTGTAATAATGAGAATGTAAAAAAGGTAAGTACCTTAGTTAAATGATAATCATAAAGTTAGCGAATTTCTATTTATTTATGGAGGTGTCTCATGCGCGTTATTGGTGATGCATGCATTAAATGTGGTTCTTGTGCTTCTGTTTGTCCAGTAGGAGCAATTGCTGAAGGTGAAGCTAAATACGAAATCAATGAAACTTGCATTGATTGCGGTTCTTGCGAATCCGTTTGCCCAGTAGCAACAATCACAGCTGAATAATTCAAGCGAATAACAAACCCCGTAAACATGCGTGTTTACGGGGTTTTCTCATTTTTGTTTTACTCTAATTTCATGAGTTTTCGAGACGGTTGCTCAACCGTTGCTCAACCTTTTTGAGCCCCTCATCATATTACTCATTTTGCTTGTGTATGATTCTATCGAAATCCGAGAATATTTTCTGCGTACGATTAAACTCTTTATACTCAGAAACCGCCTTTTTATCAGCTTGCAGTTTTGAAATGTATCCTTTGTTAGTAAGCACTTCGTATTCGTTGAAAGATAGGAATTGATCTACGCTTTCAGCAAAGGCTTTCATGGTGAAAGTATGTTTCGAGTTCTTTGAAATAGTTTTGGCCAAATGGAGTTCCATTTTTTAGCATATCATCGTTGAGGGAAAACCCTTTTACAATATACTCTCGTAATACTTTGGTAGCCCAAATACGGAATTGTGTAGCCTCTTTGGAGTTTACACGGTAGCCAACAGCGATGATGGCGTCTAGGTTGTAGAAGTTAGTGCTATAGATTTTACCATCTCTGGCAGTTATTTCCATTTTGGAAATAACTTCATCTTCAGATAGTTCTTGTTCAGCGAAAATGTTTTTTAAATGCTTGTTAATGGCTGGCACTTGGACGGAAAACAATGTCGCCATATCTTTTTGTGTCATCCAAAATGTTTCGTCTTTAAATAGAACGTTGGTAGAAATGTTTTCTTGTTCTGATTGGTATATAATCACATCACCTTGTAAAGCAGAATCGATAGGAATCATGGTAGGCCTCCTTAGTGTCATGTACTGCTCTTTATCTTACTTATATTACATCTCATTAGCAGGGCAAAGTCAAGGCGGAATAGAATAACATTTGTAACAATCATAAGGTAAATTCAAAGAATTTGGGTTTAACTGAATATTAAATCTAAAGAACGAAAGTTATCCAATAGTTACCCAATAGTTAGCGAAAACTATCTTTGGTTATAAAAACGCTTTAGTTGCAAGTCTATCAAATCTATGGGATAATGGAACAAATAAAAAATCGCCGTTGGTCTACTAGCACGACGATAACATATTGTTATAAAGATGCGGTTCGAATCCGCATACAGCGCTTTTTGGCATTCCAAAGTAATAGGGTGCTTTTATATTATAATTCATAAAGGAGATACGATGGAACGCATTTTTAAATTACAAAATTTGAATTGTGCCAATTGTGCTAGCGTGATTGAAGCAAAATTAAATCAACTAGAATCTGTGTCAGCAGCAACTT
>CAUUEA010000051.1:0-5869 GCA_963544145.1 uncultured Veillonella sp. | reverse complement strand
CAACCTGGTAAATTGTTCCGTCTCATGACTCCAGAACAACAACAAGTATTGTTCAGCAACACAGCTCGCAACATGGCGGGAGTTCCATTGTTCATTCAAGAGCGCCATGCAAAACATTGTTATGCATGTGACCCTGCATACGGCGAAGGCGTAGCTAAAGCATTAGGTATCACAGTAGATTTCTCTACACCAGCTGATATCGGGTAACACTTGAATCGCTATTCAGTCTATGGCGTTCCCTTGAAAATAGTATAATGGTAGGAGTGCGACACATCCCCTCACAAACGGCATTTCATAATGTTTGTTCGGGAACATGTCGCACTCCTTTTGCATTGTCATTAATTGGACAAAGGGAACACCATGGACTTCTACGCACAACTGCGTTCAAAGGGAATAGGCTTGGACTTCTATGTGCAACTGTGTTGATGGGTAGATTTTTTGTGGTAATGAAAGTATAATGGATGATATTAGATTAAAATATATGACAGTATTGGAAAGAAAGGATATAGTTATGGTTCAATTTTTATTGCGAGGTAAACCAACATATACTAACTTTGGTTTGCTGATTGTACGACTGGCTCTTGGAGTTTCTATGGCGTATCATGGATATTTAAAGTTTATGAGTGGAGCAGAAGGTCTATATAAGGTAGGTTCAATGTTAGCTCCGTTAGGCGTAAGTGGTTCCTATGAATTATTAGGTACATTTGCAGCTTTCAGTGAATTATTAGGAGGTATATTAGTTGCCTTAGGACTATTCACTCGATTAGGTAGTCTACTATTGGCTGGAGTTTTATTTACAGCTACCATTCTTCATTTGGATGCAGGGTTCTTTTCTTGGGATTATCCATCTCAAATGGGCTTTGCAGCCTTAGCAATTTTCTTCATGGGTGGTGGACGGTATAGTGTAGATGCTGCTCTCTTTGGAAAGTAACTTGTTACGCTATGTAGTCTGTGGCGTTCGCAACTAAATCAAATAAAGGGAAGACCGTAACACACCCCTTCTCAAACTATACAGTGGTTATGTTTGTTCAGGGGTATGTTACGGTCTTCTGTGCATATGTGATTTAGTTAATAAGGAACGCCACAAAGGCTACTACGCCTAATTGCGTTTTTTAGTTAGTGGTAGCATGGTTTTCTTTTATTTTTCCATGTAAAAATTCTATAGAATCTTTACAATTCTATAGAATGTATGTTACAATACGTTACGGTATTCATGGATTATCTTTGGATTGATGGCATAGTGATATGTATCTCTTTCATAGATAATGGTATATTTCGTTAGGGTTTAGGCGGAAATGTGTCGCTCCTTATTGAGATGATACATGAAGGGTGCCTATTGTTTTACATATTGCTATGTTACAGAAAAAGGTTGTTACATAGTGCATTGCAAATAGATTGAGGAGTTATAATGAACGTAAAAACAACACCATTTACAAAAGAACAATTAGAAGCGATTATCGCCAAATATCCAACGCCATTCCATATTTATGATGCGAAAGGTATTATGGATAATATGCGCGCATTTCTTGATGCTTTCAGCTGGGCACCAGGATTCAAGCAATATTTTGCTGTGAAGGCAACGCCAAATCCATATATCATGAAAATGATGAAAGAAATTGGTATCGGCGCCGACTGTTCTTCTATGGCAGAGCTTATTTTGAGTGAGAAGGTTGGCATCACTGGAGATAATATCATGTTCTCTTCCAACGATACGCCGTATGAAGAATACAAAAAAGCGATGGACCTAGGTGCGATTATTAACCTAGATGATATTACGCATATTGCGTACTTGGAACAACATGGCGAGTTGCCAAATCGTTTCTGTTTCCGCTACAACCCTGGATCTTTAAAAGAAGGCGGTAACACAATTATTGGTCTTCCAGAAGAAGCAAAATATGGTATGACAGAAGCGCAAATCATGGAAGCTATCAATTACTTAAAGGGAAAAGGTATTACTAACTTTGGTTTACATACGATGGTGGTATCCAACGAGCTAGACATTGACGGCTTAGTGGGCACAGCAGAGTTAATGTTCAACTTGGCGTTGCGCGTGAAAGAACAAACTGGTGTAGAAGTATCTTTCATCGACCTTGGTGGTGGCATTGGGGTAGCGTATAAACCTGAACAAACACCAGTAGATTATAAAGTGTTAAGTGCTGGCGTAAAAGAAGCCTATGACCGTTTAATTCTTGGTACAGGTCACAGTCCAATTCAATTGGCCTATGAATGTGGTCGTATGGTAACTGGACCTTATGGGTATTTAGTAGCTACAGCGATTCACAAAAAAGATATCTACAAACATTACATTGGTTTAGATGCGTGTATGGCTAATTTAATGCGTCCTGCGTTGTATGGTTCTTATCATCATATTACGGTTATGGGTAAAGAAAATGAGCCTGCTAACATGATCTATGATGTGACTGGTTCTTTATGTGAAAATAATGATAAATTTGCTGTTGATCGTCAATTACCTAAAATTGATATGGGAGATCGCATTGTGATTCATGATGCAGGTGCGCATGGTCATGCGATGGGCTTTAACTATAATGGCAAATTGCGTTCTGCGGAATTGTTGTTAAACGAAGATGGTAGTGTCACACAAATTCGTCGTGCAGAAACATTAGATGATTATTTTGCTACATTAGACTTTGCTGGCTTATAATAAGTAGACTAGAGGAGTAACCCTAAGGGGATCGTCGGATACATATTTATGAGTATATGGACATATACTTTGTTCGTACTTACAACAGGGTATATGTCTGTTTCTAAAATCCCTAAAAAAATATGGGAATAGCATTTACAATATTGAGAAAATTCAGTATAATGAATATTGTTGAGTCTCTTGGTAGAGAATTCAAGTTTCAATATGCTATAGATGAATAGATGATATACAAAACTATCATCAAATTCATAGTAAAATAGTAGAAATTAGCTTGCGGTCCGAGTCTATACACGGTATAATACAGATAGTATATTTACTATTTTAGATTTGAGCCAAAGTGGCGTTCTCATGCTATGAATATGACAGCGGATTACACTTTGGTGGAATCCGTTTTTTTACGGTATTCGACACATTCTAAGACCTAACTAGTCTTCTTTTGTATATAGTAGCTTATTTGATAAGGAGTGACATACGTGGCAGAATTACTTCGCGTAGACAATGTGCGTGCCTCTATTGAAGAGAAAGAAATCTTAAAGGGCATCAATTTAACAATTAATAAAGGTGAAATCCATGTAGTAATGGGCACAAACGGTGCTGGTAAATCTACATTGGCAAACGTAATCATGGGCAACCCTGCTTATGAAGTAACAGAAGGTTCCATCGTATTTGATGGCGAAAATATCACTGAAGAAGCTGTAAACGATCGTGCGAAAAAAGGTATTTTCATGTCTTTCCAACATCCAATTTCCGTACCTGGTATTACAGTAGAAAACTTCATCCGTACAGCTAAAAACACAATTACTGGTGAAAACGTACGTGCTTTGGCTTTCAAAAAAGAATTGAAAGCGAAAATGGAAGAGTTATCTTTCGACACATCGTATGCTAATCGTTATGTAAACGAAGGTTTCTCTGGCGGTGAAAGAAAGAAAAATGAAATTCTTCAAATGTCTATTTTGAACCCTAAATTAGCTATTCTTGATGAAACTGATTCTGGTCTTGACGTAGATGCGGTTCGTATCGTATCTGAAGGTGTAAACCGTTTCCATAATGAAGAGAATGCAGTGTTGATCATCACTCACCATAATCAAATTCTTCAAAAATTACAACCAAACTTTGTACACATCTTAATTGATGGTCGTATTGTAAAAACTGGTGGCCCTGAATTAGTTCGTGAAATCGAAGAAAAAGGCTACGATGCATACAAAAATTTAGCATAGGAGGATCTCATGGGAGCGAGAAAGAAAACTCAAATTGAGGAGATGGATCGCGGCGTCTATGACATTCGTAATGAATTTGAATTCTCCTATAAATCAGAAGCTGGTTTAACAGAAGATATCATTCGTGAAATGTGGGCTAATAAAAATGAACCACAATGGATGTTAGATTTCCGTTTAAAATCCCTTGAAATTTACAATCAATTAGATGTTCCTAATTGGGTACCTGATATTAGCGCTTTAAATATGGCGGATATCGTGACCTACGTAAAACCTAAAATTGATATGAAAGAAGACTGGAGCGAAGTTCCAGACGATATTAAAGATACATTTGATCGTCTTGGTATCCAAGAAGCTGAAAAAACTTCTTTGGCTGGTGTAGGCGCTCAATATGACTCTGAAGTCGTATATCACAGCATTCAAGAAGACTTGATTCGTCAAGGTGTTGTATACACAGATATGCAAACAGCATTACATGAGTATGAAGATATTGTAAAACAATATTTCATGACATTGGTGCCACCTACAGATCATAAATTTGCAGCTTTACATGGTGCCGTATGGTCTGGCGGTTCCTTCGTGTATGTACCAAAAGGAGTGACTGTAGATATTCCATTACAGTCTTATTTCCGTTTGAATGCACCAGGAGCAGGTCAGTTTGAACATACGTTGATTATCGTAGAAGAAGGAGCAAAAGCGCACTTCATTGAAGGCTGTTCCGCTCCAAAATACAATGTAGCTAACTTACATGCTGGTTGTGTTGAGTTGTTCGTAAAAGATAATGCTACTTTGCGTTATTCTACTATCGAAAACTGGTCCAAAAACATGTACAACTTGAATACAAAACGTAGTCGAGTTGGTAAAAATGGTACTATCGAGTGGGTATCTGGTTCCTTTGGTTCTGCCGTATCTTGTTTGTATCCAATGAGTATCTTAGCTGGTGAAGGAGCGCACTGTGAATTTACAGGTGTTACATTTGCTGGTGAAGGTCAATACCTAGATACAGGGGCAAAAGTAATTCATGCTGCACCACATACAACAAGTAATGTTAACTCTAAATCTATTTCTAAGAGTGGTGGTACGGCAATTTATCGTGGTGTATTGAACATTGGTAAAAATGCAGATCATTCCAAAGCGACTGTATCTTGTGAGTCTTTGATGTTAGATCAAGAGTCTCAATCTGATACAATTCCATCTATTACTATTGAAAATGACAATGTCGATTTAGGACATGAAGCAAAAATCGGCCGTATTTCCGATGAGGCTATTTTCTACTTAATGACTCGCGGTATTAGTGAAGAAGAAGCAAGAGCTATGCTTGTTCGTGGTTTCGTAGAACCAATTTCTAAAGAATTACCATTAGAATATGCTGTAGAGATGAATAATTTAATTACCTTAGAACTTGAAGGTTCTATCGGATAGGAGGTTAGGATGAGCAACACATTACATTTTAATGAATTGCCTAGACCGACTTTCCGTTGGTTAAAGGTAAATCATACAGAAGGCAATGTATGGGCTGGTACAGAATGTGCTACAGTGACTGTAGAAGGATCCAAGCACATTGTAACAGACATTACAAATAAAGAGGTATTAGAACCTTCTTATGAAGGCGTTCATGCTGGTGCATTGCGTGATGCATCTCATCATTTTACACATGGTTATCACATTCAAGTACCAGTTGGTGCAAAAGAAGAGTTGACCATTGTTCTTGATGTGCAAGGTGCTGTGAGTGAAAGAACACGCTTACAAATTGAAGCTGAAAAAGATTCTACTTTAGAGTTAACCCTTTGCTTGAAAGGTGAAGCTACAGACGGTCATGTTGGATTACTTTCAGAAATCGTATCCCATACTGGGGCGTCTGTTGTGTTCAAAAAAGTGCAATTACTAACTGGTAAAGTGCAACAGTTTGAACATCGTTATACACGAGTAGAAGAGTCCGGTCATGTAGAGTTCATCAACATTGAGTTGGGTGGATCTGAAAACTTCTTGAATT
>CAUUEA010000050.1:0-6112 GCA_963544145.1 uncultured Veillonella sp. | reverse complement strand
TCCTTATTCCGTGATAACTCCACTCGTACTCGTTTCTCCTTCGCATCTGCTTGTAACTTATTAGGTTTAGAAGTACAAGACTTGGATGAAGGAAAATCTCAAATCGCTCATGGCGAAACTGTACGTGAAACAGCTAACATGATCTCTTTCATGGCTGACATCATCGGTATCCGTGATGATATGTACATCGGTAAAGGTAATGCGTACATGCATGCAGTAGCTGATGCAGTAGAAGAAGGCCATAAAGACGGCGTATTAGAACAACGTCCTACATTGGTAAACTTACAATGTGATATTGACCATCCAACACAATTGATGGCTGACACAGCTCACCTTATCAATGAATTCGGTGGACTTGAAAACTTAAAAGGTAAAAAAGTGGCTATGACTTGGGCATACTCCCCATCCTATGGTAAACCTCTTTCCGTACCACAAGGTGCTATCGGTTTATTCACTCGTTTAGGTATGGAAGTAGTACTAGCGCATCCAGAAGGATACGAAGTAATGCCAGAAGTTGAAGAAGTTGCTAAAAAACAAGCACAAGCTAGTGGAGGATCTTTCAAACGTACAAACGACATGAAAGAAGCTTTCAAAGATGCTGATATCGTATATCCTAAATCATGGGCACCTTTCGCAGCTATGGAAGAAAGAACTGAACTTTACGGAAATGGCGATACTGCAGGTATCAAAGAATTAGAAGGTCGCTTATTAGAACAAAACGCACAACATAAAGATTGGGCTTGCACAGAAGAAATGATGAGACTTACAAAAGACGGTAAAGCATTATACTTACATTGCTTACCAGCTGATATCACTGGCGTAAGCTGTGAAGAAGGCGAAGTTGACGCATCCGTATTCGATCGTTATCGTGTACCACTTTACAAAGAAGCAAGCTATAAGCCATATGTAATTGCTGCTATGATTTTATTAAGTAAATTTGAAAATCCAGTAGAATTATTAAAAGAGCTAGAAGAAAAGGGAACAGAAAGAGTTCTCCGCTAAGAGCAAAGGGGCTGTCTGTTCAGACAGTCCCTTATTTTAATCCCTACAAAGTAGTTAGGAATATATACACCATAGAGAGGTACCCTATGAAAAAACGTGTTGTTATCGCTTTAGGGGGCAATGCCCTAGGTAATACATTACCAGAACAAATGGTTGCAGTAAAAGAAACATCGAAAGCAATCGTAGATTTAATTGAAGCAGATTGTGATGTTATCGTTACCCATGGTAATGGTCCTCAAATCGGTATGATCAATAATGCTATGGCTGCATTGACAAGAGAAGTTGAAGGTCAACCTAATACTCCATTGTCTGTATGTGTAGCTATGAGCCAAGCGTATATCGGATATGATTTGCAAAATGCATTGCGTGAAGAATTGTTGAACAGAGGTATTACAGATTTACCTGTTACAACAATGGTTACACAAGTTCGTGTAGATGCTAATGATCCAGCATTCCTAGATCCAACTAAACCAATCGGTCACTTTATGACAAAAGAAGAAGCTGTACATGCAGTGAACCAATATGATTATGTGGTAAAAGAAGATGCAGGTCGTGGCTATCGTCGTGTCGTAGCATCTCCAGCACCAAAAGAAATCATTGAATTACAAGCTATCAAAGGCTTAATTGGTCATGAATTAGTCATCGCTTGCGGTGGTGGCGGTATTCCAGTTGTTCGTGAAGGCAATCACTTAACAGGTGCATCTGCAGTTATCGATAAAGACTGGACTAGTAGCTTATTAGCGCAAGAAGTGGATGCTGATGTATTGATTATCTTAACAGCGATTGAAAAAGCAGCGATTAACTATGGCAAAGAAAACCAACAATGGTTAGAACATATTACTGTAGAAGAAGCACAACGTCATATCGACAATGGTGAATTTGCAGAAGGGTCTATGAAACCAAAAATGGAAGCAGCTGTAGCGTTTGCTAAATCTAAAGCAGGTAGAAAAGCAATTATTACTCAACTAGAAAAATCTAGAGAAGGTATTGAAGGAAAAACAGGTACTCACATCGAATTATAATAGTAGGATTTCAAAATACTGTTTTTCATAGAAAGGAGCCTATCTATGATTTTACTAGGAAAAGGAACTGTTATTACACGCAATCCATTACAACCGATGATTGAAGACGGTGGCGTAGTAATGGATGGCACAAAAATTGTGGCAGTAGACTCGTACGAAACATTGCGTAAACAATATCCAAAAGCATATCGAGTAAACGCTCATGGTCGTTTAATTATGCCAGGTTTTGTCAATGCTCATCATCATATTTATTCTGCCTTAGCTCGTGGATTATATATCCCTGGTAATAACCCAACGAATTTTAAAGAAATTTTAGATGGATTGTGGTTTTACCTTGATAAACGCCTTGGGAAAGAAGATGTGTGGGCAAGTGCTATTGTGACCTATATGGCATGTATCGAAAATGGTGTGACTTCCATATTTGACCATCATGCAAGTTATGGCGAAACAGAAGGTAGCTTATCTGTTATTAGCGAAGTTGCTCAAGATTTCGGTGTTCGCTCTTGCTTATGCTATGAAGTGAGTGATCGCAATGGTCAAGAGGAAATGGAAAAAGCGGTAGCAGAAAACGTACGCTTTGGTAAAGAAGCAAAAGAAAACCCAGAAACAATCGCAGCTATGATGGGTTTACATGCATCTTTCACATTGAGTAAAGACACATTGGCCTATGTTCGTGAACAAAATGTAGACAACTTGGGATATCACATCCATGTAGCAGAAGGTACTACCGATCAAGAAGATAGCCAAGAAAAATACGGTATGCGCGCCGTGCACCGCTTGCATGAAGATGGCATCTTAGGACCGAAAACAATTGCTGGACATTGTATCCATGTAGATGATAGTGAAGTGAAAGTCCTAGCTGAAACAGGCACTATGGTGGCTCATAATCCAGAGAGCAACATGGGGAATGCTGTAGGAGCACCTAATGTATTAAAACTGATAGAAGCAGGTATTCCAGTTGGTCTTGGTACGGATGGATATACTAGCGATATGTTGGAATCCTACAAAGTAGCAAATTGTTTAGTAAAACATAACATGCAGCATCCAAATGTTGGTTGGACTGAAATTCCAAATATGTTATTCCATACTAACCCAGCAATGATTGAGAAATTCTTCCCTGTAAAAGTTGGTACCTTGACACCAGGGGCAGAAGCAGATGTAATTGTGTTAGATTATATTCCTAGAACAGATTTACATGCTGATAATATCAATGGTCATTTACTATTTGGCCTCAATGGTCTCAATGTAATTACAACGATTTCAGGTGGTAAGGTACGTATGCTAGATCGTCAATTATGTGGCATGAATAAAGAAGAATTGCTACAAGAAGTACGACAAATTTCCCATCGTTTATGGAAACGATTAGTCCCATAATACACTTTCAGTAAGGAGTGAATACTATGAGCGATATCATGTATCCGGTAAGTTTCGGACATTTAATGAACCATATTCTAACAGAATATGCTACACACAATCGAGTATATAATGTGGAGCGCATGCACACAACAGGCACAGATCAACGGTTATCCTTATTTGGTCGTAACTTAGAAAATCCATTAGGCCCTGCAGCAGGTCCACATACTCAATTAGCTCAAAACTTAGTAGCAGCCTATGTTGGCGGTTCCCGATTCTTAGAATTAAAAACAGTGCAAATTATGTTCGGTGAAGAATTGGGTATCCCAAGACCATGTATTTATTCAAAAGATGAAGCATACAATGTGGAATGGTCATCTGAGTACCATTGTCATTCAGCTGCTGATGAATACATTAAAGCATGGTTTGCTATTAAATTAATTAGTAAAGAATGGGGCATCGGCGATCCAGATGGATTCATCTTTATCATGAGTGTTGGCTACAATTTAGCGGGCATTCAAAGTGAAGATGTAGATTCCTATATGGAAAGCTTGCGTGCAGCACGTACAAAACCTGTTTGGAAAGAATGCGAAGAATGGGCATTAGCTAATGTACATCAATTTAAACATGTAACAGAAGAGTACATTCGCAACATTGATGACAACATTTGCCAAGGTATTACATTATCTACTATGCATGGCTGTCCTGCTGGTGAAATTGAATCGATTTGTACCTACTTAATGAAAGAAAAACATCTAAATCTATATTTAAAATGTAACCCAACACTATTAGGCTATGATCGTGTAAGAGAATTATTAGATCAAGCGGAATTTGGATATATTGATTTTGATGCACATCAATTTGAAGTAGACTTATCTTTCAAAGAAGCAGTGCCAATGATTGAACGATTGTTGACGATTGCAGAAGAAGAAGGATTAGTGTTCGGTGTGAAATTAACAAATACATTCCCTGTTTCGATTCACGAAAAAGAATTGCCAGGTGAGCAAATGTATATGTCTGGTAAATCCTTATTACCATTATCCATCGGTGTGGCTCAATTGTTGAGTGAAACATTTGGGGAACGCTTACCAATGTCTTATAGCGGTGGTGCAGATGCGAAAAATATTGCAGCTTTATTCCGTACAGGTATTTGGCCAATCACAGTATGTACAACCTTATTACAAGGGTTAGGTTACAACCAATTGGATAACTTGGCTAAATTAGTAGAAGCAGAAGATTACGATACTGCTAAGGTGATTAAACCAACAGATATCAAAGCTTTTGCTGAAGCAATGGGAACAGCTCCAACATACAAAAAATCTGCAGCAGCTAAGAAAAAACGTGAGGAGCAACCAGGTTTCCCAACAGCCCATGATAAAAATCATGAATGCCGTGTTGTATGTGGTACTTGCGTACGTGTATGTCCAAATAGAACGAATGAATGCATTACTGTAGACGGTAAAAAATTGATCATTCACATTGATGAATCTTGTAATGAATGCGGTAACTGTGCTTGTCATTGCGTACAACCATGCTTCCCGTATAAAGATAAATTGACATATTTCATTGATGAAGAACGCTTGTTAGCAAGCGATAATGATGGCTTTTATATTCAAGGTAAGGAATGCGGATATCGCTTCCAAGGCGCTACAGGTCGCACAGCGATTGATGCCTTACCAGAGGTGTTGAAAGGAGTAGTGGAATCGTTCATTAAAGAACTTCCATATTATATCTATGATACTCATTGAACAAGGATATCTTGTACTCCCAACGGGAGTCATGCAAGGGACGATAGCAATTGAAAACGATAAGATTGTAGAGGTAGCTCCTCATATTGAGGCGAAACCAGGAGATATACGAATCGATGCAAAAGGGCGCTATGTGTTGCCTGGAGGAATCGATACACACACTCATTTTGAAATGACCAATGCCTTTGCTACTACGGCAGACGATTTTGAAAGTGGCACAAAAGCAGCCATTATGGGGGGAACCACGACAATTATCAATTTTGCATCGCCTTTTGAAGAATCTTTGTTAGAAGGTTTGCGACGCGATAAGAAACGGGCGGAAGGACGTTGCTCTTGTGACTATAAATTTCATATGGAAGTGTTAAATATGAATGAGCAAGTGGCAGCGGAAATTCCAAAGGTTGTAGAAGAAGGCGTGGCATCCTTTAAAGTATATATGGCCTATAGCTTTAGTATTGATGATCGGTCAATTTATGAAGCCATAAAAGCAATCGCCCCAACCGGTGCGTTGGTGGCAGCCCACTGTGAGAATGGAGCGATGATTGCAGCTAAGGTACAGGAAATGAGAGAGGAAGGAGATACGGAAGCAAAGTATCACCCACTTTCAAAGCCAGATACTATAGAAGCAGAAGCTATGCATCGCTTCATTCGACTAGGGGAATTAGCAGATTATCCAGTACATATTGTGCATGTGAGCTCTGCAGCAGGATTAGATGTCATTGAGGAACGCCGGAAAAATGGAGCTAAAGTGACCTGTGAAACCTGCCCTCAATACTTATTGTTGACGGATGAATTGTATAATCAGCCGGATGGAAAAGGATTGCGTTATATCCTAAGTCCACCTCTTAGAAAACAAAGAGATGTGGAGATTTTGCAAGCGGCGGTAGAGCGCGGAGTATTCCAAACTTTATGTACGGATCACTGCAATTATACATTAGCGCAAAAAGCGCAGGGTCTTGGTGACTTTACGAAAACGCCAGGTGGATT
>CAUUEA010000049.1:0-6663 GCA_963544145.1 uncultured Veillonella sp. | reverse complement strand
TAAACACATGATTTTATAAATTCCTAGCCTTTTTATATATTTTTTATATATAACGCTATAACTTATTAACATCATAACCTATGAACGCCGTAACGACTAGGTTTCTTACTGCTCTTTTTGCTTTGCTAATAGCTCTGCATGGGCCTTTTTAAATACAAACGCATTTCGTACATGACCTCGCATCCGCTCTTCAGCCAGCTGTCCATTGCGATCATGGATGGCTTCCATAATTTGTTGATGTTCTAAATCACAAGAGATGGTGCGTGTCTTATCTGATGTACTGATGTACATATCGCGATTGACCATTTCCCGAAAATCTGCTAAATAATCTGCTACGCGATCATTGCCAGAAAATTCTGCAATCAATGTATGAAAGCGACTATTAATGGCCACCCGTTCTTCTGGATCCTCTGTATGAATCCCTGCATCACACACTTCTTGTAACTCTGCTAACTGCTCCTCTGTACATCGTTCTGCACAAAGTCTAGCCCCCAACCCTTCCATGACTTCACGACATTGATACATGGCTACAATCTCCTCTGGAGAATAGCCTTTCACCGTAACACCTTTCCACGGTTTAATCACCACAAGATTATCCTTTGCCAATTTACGAAATGCTTCACGCACTGGTGTAGCGCTCACATTTAATTGTTCTGCAATACGGACTTCACTTAATTTCACTTTTGGTTTCAAAGAACCCGTCAAAATTGCTTGCTTTAAGGACATATACACTTGCTCACTCAGCGGCAGCCGACCAATTGAGTCAATACTATGCAAACGATACTCTTCCGTCTTATCCATCGAATCCCCCTCCAGGATGTTATTGTTCTATACTTTCACCAAGTCTGGCATACGTAACATATTTCTTTCATTATACGTGAAATAGGCCCTAAAAATCAATGAAATCTATAGAAAGAACCCTTTCCCACAATTAAATTTCCTATGCTATAATAGTAATAACTACTATATTTATGTTTACCATAGGAATCAACCATGAGTCGTTGTCTAATTATTATAAACCCTGTATCAGGTGGTGGCCGTGCTCGCCGATACGTAATGGAACTGCAATGGCAACTAAGCACCCTATTTGATCGCTTAGAAGTAAAATTTACCCGACAAGCCGGTGATGCAACCCGCTTCGCTATCGAAGCCTCTAACGAAGGATTTGATGCCATCTTTTGCATGGGCGGTGATGGCACCATCAATGAAACTGTTAATGGCATTGTGAAAGCTGGTTGTCGTGCCAAATTTGGGTTTATCCCCCTTGGCACTGTCAACGATATGAGCCGTGCTTTGGGTATCCCCTTACAACCATTAGAGGCTATTCACGGCTTAAAAAACAGTACCATCCGTCATGTCGACGTAGGCCGTTGTAATGATTCATTTTTTTGCAACAACATCGCCATCGGGGTCATCCCTGAGGTGGTTGCCTCCGTCACTCCAAAAGAAAAGCAATTATTAGGTCCTTTGGCCTATTTTGCAAAGGGTGGGCAAGCCTTATTTACCACCAAGGATTATAAGTTCCGCATCACTACCGAAGAAGGAACTCAGGAGTTTATGTCTCCTCTCGTTATCGCTTTACTAACCAATGTAGTATCTAGCTTTGAACATTTCATGCCTACCGCTTCCGTCGATGACGGATACATGCGCATTATTATTTTCAAAGAATACTTCATTATGAACCTATTCTTTATTTTGCCACTTATTCTAAGCGGTTCTATTTATAATTCAAAGTATGTAACCATACTGAAAGTCAAACAAGCTCGCATCGAAGTATGTGACACCATGGATGCATCCACCAACATGGATGGCGATATCGGGCCTGATGCGCCAGTAGACTTAGAAGTATTACCTAAATTTTTACAGGTCTACGTACCTAGTAACCGTCGCAAAAAAACGCAAGGATTATTCCACAATCCATTGCAACCATAACTTTACTAGATGTCGAATAGACAACAGAGGAGCGTTGAACCATCAACGCTCCTCTGTTTTTTTGTCACTTTGAACCTCTACAGTACTTTTAATCCATTCCACAGGACTATTTCGTTTATTTCCTATATCTATTTGTTGTGTAATTCCTCGTAGTTGTGCCTCTCGTACCACAATATCGCGAATGCCTCCGCCTATCGTTGTGGTCTCACGAACACGCATAGCCAGTAGTACCTCTTCCATCGTCAATCCTTGTAAATACATATGTTGAATCCAAGTATTTCCTGTATTGGCAAAGACAATGCCTACACGACTATGGCGAATCTGCACATTGTACGCATTCCACTGCTCCGTTACACTGGATCCTACAGGGTGTCCCGCTAACACAACAATCCCTTGTTGCATACGCTCCATGACAAGATTATGCGTCAGCAATCCTACACCATCCCAATGTAAGCCATCGCCACTGTGCATACCTTCCATACGCACATCCTGGATGCTCAATTGATTTACTTGTGTAGCCTCCACCATATGAGCCGATGCATTTTTTAATATCGTATGTTGGACGGAAATATCCTTACCATGATGGATGACCACTAAAGAAGATCGGGTGCTGTTTCCTTTCTCATAACTAGCCCCTCTACGCATAGCCGCTTCCACTTCCGACTTACTTAACAATCCATTCGTATCCAACACATCTTGTGTCACGGAATCCGCTTCAGGTTCGCTCTCCTCTTGTGAAAGGTCTTCTTTCCAACCATATCCATCAATCGTACCACCACGAATGACAACACTTTCAATAGGCCCTTGCTCATCTCCTTCTAACTGTAAAAGCCCTAAATATGGCGTACCTCCTGTGACCACATAATTAGGTTTCACAAACACAGAACTATCATTGACAGCCATCAATACAGCATCCTCATCTAGTTCTAAGGTCATATAGCTATGTAAAAATAGTGTTCCTGTTCGGTATACCCCTTTACTAAGATGTAAAATACCTCCCGCTGGGGTATCACGTATTGCTTTTTGTAAAGCTACTGTATTGTCCGTGATGCCATCTCCTACAGCACCATAAACGGTAGCCTCTAGGCGTGGTTCTTTCGGCAATGTTTTCACTGGCACCTTAGAAGAGTCCGATAAGGTAGTCCCCCTATCATCTACGGCTTTTACTTGCACCAAATATACAGCATCAGATTCTAATCCATTCAACTCTATCCTAGGGATGATAAATGCACCCTTTGTATTAGATCGAATTTCTTTTACTTTTTCTTGATTGACGTAAACATCATACCCTGATACTCGATCATCATTTACTGGATTCCATGCTAGGGAAATCGTTGTACTAGTTACGCCTAGCTTAGGAATTTGCAATTCAAAATCGCCCGCCTCTAGCACATATTTCGTCACCGGCGTTGTATATTTCACATACATATTCCAGCCTAATCCTAGCAAAGCCAAAATTATCGTCAATCCTATAGCCCACCACCCATAGGCTCTATATCGTTTTTGTTTCATTATGTCCATCCTATTCTCATGTATTCGCCATGGCTCACATAGTTATCCTATAGTTATCCCATAGCTTATATGTATCATTCTACATGATTTACAAAAATGGTCAATACTCAACCGATAGTGGTAACCCGCATAATATGAGACATAGGTATCAGTACGTCCCCTACTGTCATCGTGCGATACACTGGATCAATCTGTTGCAATCGTCCTTGCACCGTGTCATACACTCGTCCATTGTGATAGACCACACTGACTATATTTCCTATCACTAGTCCCTTGCACTGTGCATCTAATACTTCCAATTGCTCCTCTGAAAGCTCTTTACGGCTCTCTTTATATCGTGCCGTTTCCTCCAATAACTCTTGAAAGCCCTTCAGCGCCGTAAAAGGCATAAATTGTTTCGCCCTCTGTAGCAATGTCATTTTCGGTCGTTTATGTTGCATTGTGACCTCCTACCAAAGTATTACGAAACTGCATAGTCCCCTCATCTTGCAAACTACTAGCACGAAGTATGGAATTACCGCCGAACTTCTCCTTAATATTCAGTACAGTCCGTTCCACTCGATATGCTTTTTCTTCCCTATTCTGAGAGGAAGAAAACAAATCTTCTTCCCAAGGCACAGCCTCGCGGTTCACCAAATCATCAAATCCCACCGATAACTGCCGAATCTCTTGATGAGGATGAGCTGTTTCTTTGTACAACTCCAATACAGCCTGTGAAAGCACCTCTAAAGAGCAGGTATACTGCGATAACCGTCGCGATCCACCGGTACCTTTCACCGTTCTATCTGCATAGCGCACACCTAAGGAAATATATTTTGTCAGCGCTTCCTCTGCAATCAGTTCCAACAGTAAAGATTCCACCATCTCCCGAAGAGGTACAAAACACTCCTCGTAAGAATAGTTTCGCAGCAAAATTTGTCCTCTCGACAAAGAATGTTTTGCCGGTCGGTAGGCGTGAATTTCTCTCATGGTACACGTCTCACGTCCCCAAGCATGGTCAATGAGTAGCTCTGCATTCACACCAAATTCTTTATACCACCTATTCTCTGGCACAGTCGTAATACCATGTAAATCCACCACCCCATACTTATGCAGTCGACTAGCAATGCCTTTACCAATTTGCCAAATATCTGTAATCGGTTGATGATGCCAAATCTTTTCTTTAAATAAGTCTTCATTAAGCATACCAATTCCCTGTGGTGCATGCTTCGCCAATACATCAAGAGCTACCTTAGCTAAAAATAAATTGGTGCCTAATCCAACAGTAGCATGAATCTTTGTCTGTTCTAGTACACTGTTCTTAAATAGCAGCGCCAACTCCCGGTATGTTTTTTTATATAAACGACTGTACGGTGTGACATCAATGAAATATTCATCAATAGAATATACATGAATATCTTCTGGTGCCACATAATCCAATAAAACACCATAAATAGAGGCAGACACTTCCATATATCGTCGCATTCTAGGCTTCACCGCCATATACTCAATGGTAGAGGGAATCTCAAACAACCGGCATCTGTTTTTGACCCCTAATTGCTTTAGCTCTGGAGAAATAGCCAGTGTAATCGCCCCTAGTCCCCGTGATGCATCGGCTACAACTAATGGAGTCGTAAAAGGATCTACCCCCAAATCTGCGCACTCCACAGAAGCGTAAAAACTCTTCAAATCTAAACACATATACACTGCCATACTATCCCTCCTCTATACTAGTATAGTAGCGTATTTGTTCTATATTTTCAATATATATGTTCGACTTATTAATTCTAAAATTTAGGTCTTTCACAACACGAAAAAGGGACTGTTTTATTACAGTCCCTTTTAACACAAGATTTAATTAAAAGTTATGTCGTACTCCCGCATCAATACGCCATGTATTATCTATAGTAGCGCCAAAGTTTTTAGTGAGTGTACCATATACATATGTACTTGGACGAACGCTCCAGTATCCCCCAATTTCAGCATCGAGCCATGTATCTTTCAAATCAAGTTTTGTATGTACTGTTGGATTACTTGGTGCTGAATATGTAGTATTCATCTCACCAGAGAATTCATGAGCCAACGCTAATTTCGCAAAGATGTTGGATGTTTGTGTTTCTCTACCAATGCCAAAACCCAATCGACCTACAGCAGAGTTAACAGCATCAGCTTTCACATGCATAGAGCCACCATTAACAATATTAGCATCATAGGATACGCCATTCAAACGACCTACAATGAATTCTACACTAGGATCCATATAGAAAGCATTTTGCTTCTTAATGCGTTTACCATATTCAGCACTTACAGAGGTGCCAAATATATGATAATCCCCATTCAATTGATGCCCCCCCACCGAGTGAAGCTTGTAAGTATTGGACAAGCGGTTTCCACGAACGATGATATCCAAGTAACGTCCATCATCATGTTGTTTGGTACCATATAACCCAATACCAGCGATTTTGCTATCTCCGTTGCCAACGGCATAGGAATTGCTAGACGTACTGTAATCTAGAGCACCGCCAAAAGTCCAACCATTGGATACCTTGTGATCATAACCAACTTGTACACCATGATATGTCATATGAGTATCGGCCATTTTAGATTTGCCACCGACGTATTTAGCCCATACACCTTGGGTCGTAGTAGTCAAACGAAGATCACCTAACCGACGTTGTAAATCGTTCGTAGTATTACGCCAAGCCATCGCTGTAGATACAAGAGCAGATTTCGCACCACTTACCAATGAAGATTCACTAGCATATGTTACAGTCGCAGTATCAGCAACAACAAGATTACCTTGTGCATCAAATGCATTTGTACCCAGTTCAGTCATAGCAGCTGGTCTTGTAATACCTTCATTAACTTGAACAGCTGCAGCTAGTTTCTTATCATTTCCCGTATATTGCAATTTATTAGCTAACGATTTCATTTCTGCACGATAACTTGCATCATCAGTCAAGTTTTTAGCACTATTACCTTGTACAGTGATATGGCTATTATCCGCGGCATGTTGAATAATAATTTTACCGTTGTCAGCTTCGCTCGCTGGCACACCTGTTTTATAATCAACATTTACAAAACCACTATAATTTTGAATCGTAATAGGACGAGCATCGATAGGATGAATCATACCTGCTGTAGTTGGATTTGCACCACCTACAAGATTACGAACTTTACTTCCCTTATATAAGTATGCTGCATCATCTCCTGATGGACGTGGTTTTCTTGGTGTAGGTC
>CAUUEA010000048.1:0-7056 GCA_963544145.1 uncultured Veillonella sp. | reverse complement strand
CATCGTTCCTACAAGAGGTACAACGAAAAAATGTAGAGAGTGTCACAATTACAGGAGATCATTCTATTACAGGTAAATTAAAATCTGGTACAGAATTTGCTACCTATGCACCAAGTGATGCAGGTATTTTTGCAAAACTGTCCGAAGGTGGTGTAGATGTAACGGCGCAACCGCCTGAGCAACCAGCTTGGTGGGTAAGCTTATTAACGTCTGCCTTACCAATTGTATTGATTATTGGATTCTGGTTCTTTATGATGCAGTCTACACAAGGTGGATCTGGTCGTGTCATGAACTTTGGCAAATCTCGTGCTAAAATGCAAGGAGAAGGTAAAGTCAATGTGACATTTAAAGATGTGGCTGGTGCAGATGAAGCTAAGCAAGAATTGGAAGAAGTCGTTGAATTCTTGCGCAATCCAGGTAAATTCAATGCTATCGGTGCTAAAATTCCAAAAGGGGTTTTATTATTTGGCCCTCCAGGTACAGGTAAAACCTTATTAGCACGTGCTGTAGCAGGGGAAGCAGGGGTTCCATTCTTTACCATTAGTGGCTCCGACTTTGTAGAAATGTTCGTTGGTGTCGGTGCTTCTCGTGTGCGCGATTTATTCAATCAAGCTAAGAAAAATGCACCATGCATTATTTTTATCGATGAAATTGATGCGGTAGGTCGTCAACGTGGCGCCGGTCTTGGTGGCGGTCATGATGAACGAGAGCAAACATTGAACCAATTATTGGTAGAAATGGATGGTTTCGGTGCCAATGAAGGTATTATTACCATTGCGGCTACGAATCGCCCAGATATTTTAGATCCCGCTTTATTACGTCCAGGCCGTTTTGACCGCCAAGTGACTGTAGGTCGTCCAGATCTTCGCGGTCGTGAGGCGATTTTACAAGTCCATGCTCGTAATAAACCATTGGATCCAGATGTAGATTTAAAAACGATTGCGAAAAAAGTACCTGGTTTTACTGGTGCTGACTTGAGCAATTTATTAAATGAAGCGGCGTTGTTAGCAGCTCGCCAAGATCGTAAATCAATTTCCATGCATGACTTAGAAGAGGCTAGTGAAAAAGTAAGCTATGGTCCTGAACGTAGAAGTCATGTGGTGAGTGAAAAAGAACGGGAATTGACTGCATACCATGAATCTGGACATGCGATTGTGGCTCATTTATGGCCAAATGCAGATCCAGTTCACAAGGTAACAATCATCCCTCGTGGTAGCGCAGGTGGTTACACGATGATGCTTCCACAAGAAGAGAAAAACTATATGACTCGTTCCCAATTGTTAGCACAAATTCGTGTGGCTTTGGGTGGACGTTGTGCAGAGGCCATTGTACTGAAAGAAATCAGTAGCGGTGCTTCTGGAGACTTGCAAATGGTAACGAACATTGCTCGTGAAATGATTACTCGTTTGGGTATGAGTGATGAATTAGGACCATTGGTATTTGGTGAACACCAAGAGCAAGTATTCTTAGGAAAAAGCTTAGGATCTGAACGCAACTATGGTGAAGCCGTAGCTGAAAAAATCGACAATGAAATGCATCGCATCGTAGCAGAAGCATACGGTGATGTGATGAACTTGTTAACAGAAAATATTGACTTCTTACACAATATGGCGAAAGCTTTATTAGAAGAAGAAACAATTGATTCTAAACAAGTGGAAAACTTGTATCGCTATGGTACTTTACTAAGTCCAGAAGAGGCACAAGCAAAAGCTGAAGAGGAAGCAAATAGTAAAAAGTCTCCTCTAGAAGTAGCAGGCATCGTGATGCCAGATAAAATTGATACATCAAAAGAATAATCTGAGATGCTATAGCCAAGGTATCTTCCCTTTAGGGAAGATACCTTTTGTGCGTTTTGAGAGAAAGTAGCAATGTGACTATAGGGAACCTTGTTTAGTTGTACCAAATTCGCATAGCTATGAGCGGTAAAATACGTAGAAAAGACTTGCAATTTATGTGGGACCTCTGTACAATCGTATTGTAAACCTCGCTAAGGGTAAGGAGGCGACAAGCCGTGAGAGATGAAATACTAGACTTTTTAAAAGAAAACAGAAATCAATTTGTATCAGGACAAGCTATGTCAGAGGCTTGCCATGTATCGCGTACAGCAATTTGGAAACATATAGAGGTGTTACGCAAGCGTGGCTATGTGATTGAATCCTTCACAAAAAAGGGATATCGATTGTTGGAGGAGCCAAATCTGATTAGCCCTGAGGAGATGGAAGGGGTACTGCAAACAAAATCGTTTGGCCGTTATTACGTGTACGAAGAACGATTAGAGTCTACGAATAGTATTGCGAAAGCATTAGCCATGGATGGAGTTCCAGAAGGTACTGTAGTCTGTGCAGAAGAACAATCTTCCGGTCGTGGTCGCTTATCGAGAGGTTGGTATTCCCCGTATGGAAAAGGACTTTGGTTTAGCTTAATTCTAAGACCTAAGTTCTTACCTATGGAAGCATCAAAATGTACTTTGATGGCAGGAGTTGCCTTGGTGAAAGCATTCCGCACATTAGGACTTTCAGCGGCGGGCATTAAATGGCCGAATGATATATTAGTGGGCTCTCGCAAAATGGTGGGTATTCTAACAGAAATGAATGGCACTATGGAAGAGATTAACTATATTGTCTTAGGGATTGGTATCAATACACATACGACCATTGAAGAAGTCAGCGAGGATTTGAAGGATAAGATTATGTCTTTTGCAATCGCAGGGGTAGAGGTGGACCGTAAGGAGGCCTTTGCTGTTATTTTAAAAGCCTTGGAAGATCAGTATGAAAAGGTGTGTCAAGAAGGTTTTGACTCTACCTTGGAAGAATGGAAAGAGTATAGTGTCACTTTATATAAAGACGTAATGGTAAAAGCGCCAGACAAAGAGTATGTAGGGTACGCAAAAGATTTAGATAGAGATGGAAATCTGATCATTCAATTAGAGGATGGACGTGAAGAACGTATCATAGCAGGGGATGTGTCTATACGCTCCACTGGAGGAGGATATTAAGATGTTATTAGTGGTAGACGTAGGGAATACGAATATCGTATTAGGCGTGTATAAGGATAAGGAAATTATGGCCCATTGGCGTATTTCCACAGATCGTGGTCGAACTACCGATGAATATGGCATGTTGTTGAGCAATTTATTTCTTCATGATCCAAAGGTGAATAAAGAGGATGTGGAAGCAGTCATTATTTCTTCCGTAGTGCCTCCTTTGAACCCTACGTTAGAGCGCGTATGTTTACGTTACTTTCACAAGAAACCGTTATTCGTAGGTCCTGGTATTAAAACAGGTATTTCTATTAAATACGAAAACCCTCGTGAACTGGGAGCGGATTTAATTGTAGATGCGGTGGCTGCCTATGAAAAATATGGTGGCAACTTAATTATCATCGATTTTGGTACAGCCACAACGTATTCTGCTGTATTAGACGGTGGAGTATACCTAGGGGGTGCCATTTCTCCTGGTATTGGCATCTCTGCAGAAGCCTTATTTGGTCGTACTGCTAAGTTGCCGCGGATAGAAATTAAAAATCCTGGTCCTGTTATTGGCCGCAACACAGTAGGGGCTATGCAGGCAGGTGTATTATTTGGATATGTTGGACAAGTGGAAGGCATTGTAGCTCGTATGAAACGAGAAATGCCAGAGGACACAAAAGTGGTGGCTACGGGAGGCTTGGCACCTCTCATTAGTGCAGAAACGAATGTAATCGACCACATTGATCCAATGATGACATTAGAAGGATTACGACTTATTTATGAAAGAAATCAATAATGAATCCTGGCACATAGGACATGTCACAATTCCTGGCCGTATTGGGTTAGCGCCCATGGCTGGATTTAGCGATGTGTCCTATCGCTTATTAGCAAAAGAAATGGGGGCCTCTTTCGTGTGTACGGAAATGGTTAGTGCCATGGGGATTAAATACAATAATGAACATGCAAAAGAATTACTCTATATGGAAACGGTAGAACAGCCAGTTTCGATGCAAATTTTTGGATCAGATCCAGAAGCTATCGCCATTGGGGCAAAAGTAGTAGAGGAAGCGGGAGCACCAATCGTAGATATTAATATGGGATGCCCTGTGAAAAAAGTAGTCTCTTCTGGGGACGGATCTGCTTTGATGAAAACTCCAGTCCTAGCAATGAAGGTGGCAGAAGCAGCTGTGAAAGCGGTGCAAATTCCTGTGACTGTCAAATTACGTTTAGGATGGGATGATACGTCTATTAATGTAGTAGATATGGCAGAACGTATGGAATCTGTAGGCGTGGCTGCCGTAGCTGTTCATGGCAGAACAAGGGAGCAGATGTATAGTGGCAAAGCCAATTGGGACTACATTAAAGAGGTGAAATCTGCTTTGCGGATTCCAGTTATCGGCAATGGAGACGTCAACTCCCCAGAAAGTGCCAAAGCCTTATTAGAGTATACAGGTTGTGATGCGATGTTAATTGGTCGTGCAGCGCAAGGAAATCCTTGGTTATTTCAACAAGTTAAGGAATATTTAGAAACTGGTAGTTATAGCCCTTGCCCAACGGGAGCAGAGCGAATTGCTATGCTCTTACGTCATTATGACTTGCTATGTCACTATAAAGGTGTGGACTTAGCCACACGGGAAATTCGGACGCATGCTAGTTTCTACATTAAAGGTTTGCCAGAAGCGGCACGTTGGAGAAATGCTTTGAATGTAGCTATGGGCAGGGAATCTTTTATTTCAGTAGTGGAAGAGTATAAACAATTCTTGTGTGACTATACTAGAAGAACAATATAGTAAATTCTATCTATTGTAGTTAGCTATGAAATTTTGTAATATTGAGAATAAATAAACTTTATAACATAAGAAAATGATGAAAATGCCAAGCTTTTTAAGGTTAAATTGTTACCATTATGAGAAATAGTAAATTGACATTGATGATAATTGCAACTATAATTAAATCAGAAATACCAATTTACTTTTTTGCATAGATCATAAGATGATGTCATGCTATAAATAGGTATGTTTGTGCGTGACTCATCTCACATTTAGGGGGTGTATGTATGGTCATGAATGGTATTTATTTAGTTATTGCCTCAGCGTGTATCTTGATGTTAGGATATCGCTTTTATGGGGCGTTCATAGCGGCGAAGGTGTTAACCTTAGACAAATATCGTTTAACGCCAGCTATGGTGCACAATGATGGACACGATTATGTGCCTACTAACAAATGGGTTACATTCGGTCATCACTTTGCAGCGATTGCAGGGGCAGGTCCTTTAGTAGGTCCAGTTATTGCAGCGCAATTCGGGTACTTACCAGGTACTCTATGGATTTTAATCGGTTCCGTATTTGCCGGTGCAGTCCATGATATGGTTATTCTCTTTGCTTCGATTCGCTACGATGGTAAATCTATTGCGGATATTACTCGCGAAGAAATTAGCAAAATTGCTGGTTTAGGGGCTATGTTAGCTACTTTATTCTTACTTGTTATTACCTTAGCAGGTATGGCGGTTGTAGTAGCCAATGCACTTCATAATTCAGCTTGGGCATTTTTCTCAGTATTTGCAACAATTCCTATTGCTATTTTTATCGGTATTTATTTACAATGGTTGCGCCCTGGGAAAATTCAAGAGGCTACAATTATTGGGGTAGCATTAATTTTCGCGGCAATTATCTATGGCCCTAATGTGGCGGCTAGTGAATACGCATCTTGGTTCATTTATGATTTGAAAACCATCGAAATTATGCTAGCTGTGTATGGTTTCTTTGCAGCAGCATTACCAGTTTGGTTGTTATTAGCTCCTCGTGATTACTTATCTACATACCTAAAAATTGGTACAATTGGAGCCTTAGCGCTTGGTATTTTAATCGTTATGCCTGAAATCCAAATGCCAGCAGTGACAGAATATATTTGGGGTGGTGGTCCGGTGTTGAAAGGGTCTGTATTCCCATATATCTTCATTACCATTGCATGTGGTGCTCTATCTGGTTTCCATACAGTTATCGCTACAGGTACAACACCTAAAATGTTAACAAATGAAAGAGAAGTCTTACCTATCGGTTACGGTGGTATGTTAACAGAATCTTTCATCTCCATGATGGCTATGATTGCTGCTACAGCATTACATCCAGATGATTATTTCGCGATTAACTCTACGGCAGAATCGTTCAAAGCTTTGGGACTTCATGTTCATGAATTACCAGCATTATCCGCTTTAGTAGGGGAAGATTTGATGCATCGTCCTGGTGGCGCTGTATCCCTAGCAGTAGGTATGGCACATATCTTCTCTCGCCTTCCTAATATGGATCATTTGTTGGGATATTGGTATCATTTCTGTATCATGTTCGAAGCTTTGTTCATCATGACATTGATCGATGCGGGCACTCGTGTAGGTCGTTACTTACTACAAGAATTACTTGGCTTATACTGGCCTAAATTCAATGACCAACATTGGGCTCCTGGTGTATATGGTTGTGCAGCCTTAATTTGTATCATGTGGGGTTACTTGGTATTGCAAGGTAATATCGGTACAATTTGGCCGTTATTCGGTGTATCTAACCAATTATTAGGTACGATGACATTGGCGGTAAGTACAACAATCATCATGCGTTTAGGTAAAAAACGGTATGCTTGGGTAACCGGTGTTCCAACTATACTTATGGCGATTGTAGCCGTAGCTGCGGATTATGAAAATGTATTCTTTAACTATGTTCCAGCTGGTAAATGGATCTTAGTAGCCTTCTCCGTAGCTATGTTCATTATGATTCTTGTTGTACTAGTGGAAGCCGTTCGTAGCTGGATTCGCTTATCTACATTACCACAAGATTATAGAACACAAGAAGAAGTAGAAGCGGAAAGTTATGCTAAATTAACTAAACAAGCAGAAGCATAATCTGACGCATACGATACGTATACAAATGAGATAGACATGGCTCCTTTGGGCTGTGTCTATTTTCATATTTTCCTTGCAATTCTAGGTGGAATGGTGTACAATAATAAAGCTTATTGATGGTAAGCATCTTCCTACCCCTATGTAAGATAGGGGCGTTAGTCCGAAAGAGGAGGTGATTTTGTATGAACAAATACGAAGT
>CAUUEA010000047.1:0-7533 GCA_963544145.1 uncultured Veillonella sp. | reverse complement strand
TTGTTCAAAACACATCCATACGAATACTATCCAAACTTATGGTTCGACTTGGACAAACAATATGAAGCACAACCTGGTGAAAGCTACGAACAAACAAAATCTTTAATCAAAGCAGTGTTTGAGAAAGCGATTCAATAATCGATTTTACTTTCATTAAAAATACTATATAATAAGAGCAGATGCTACGATGCATCTGCTTTTTTCATGATGGTATCGCAGATTATATTAATTTGCGCTAGGAGGATATATGTTAAATTTTGTTGCCTTAGATTTTGAAACGGCTAATGAAAGTAAGAATAGTGCAATTTCCTTAGCAGTAGTCACTGTAGAAGATGGTCGCATTACGAAACGTGGTTATAGTTTAATCAAGCCCCCAGTGATGCAGTTTAACCAAGAGTTTATCGGTATCCATGGTATCCAACCAGAAGAGGTGCTTAATAAGCCTACCTTTGACCAATTGTGGCCGGCTATTTATAATAATCATTTAAAAGGTAAACTGCTAGTAGCTCATAATGCGAAGTTCGATATTGACGTGCTGCGTGCTACATTGGATCATTACAATATAGAATGGCCTGATTTAGAATATACCTGCACCGTTCGTATAACACGAAAAGTATGGCCTGATTTAGTGAATCATAAACTAAATACATTGGGGGGATTTTTAGGGATTAAGTTTAACCATCACAATGCGTTGGACGATTCTGAAGTATGCGCCAAAGTAGCCATAGCAGCGGCGAAAGAAAAAGGAGTAGACTCCATGCGAGGCTTGTTGCATTTGATCAATATGAAACCAGACTCCTTCATCACCGATGAACGACGGACCCAAATGGAAGTCAAACAAAGCGGCACACAAGATACGTTCTTCTAATGACTTATCGCATCCAATAAGGATTTCATAGGCAGAGGAATTTTATAGACCTATTACATTTAGTTATATTAGCAGTAGTATATATTTGTATATATAAAGAATAAGAAGAATAGTAAGAAGTAAAAGTATTTGGTATACCATGTAGAAGAGACTACAGCTATCGAAATAATGAATGCCTATTAACTCAAGAAGATAGAGCAGACCTAGGTGCTAGCTATCATCGGAAGAAAAGATACTAGCAGATACACTACATTAGTCATTCCCTCCCTAATAAGCCCACATATGATTTACTCATAATTTGGGGGTAATATAGGGTTTGAGACATGGATTATAAAGCCAAAATAAGCAAAAAACAATGCCATATTCCCCTGAACGAACATTCAGAATGCAGTGAGAGAAGGGGGATGTGGCATTGTTTTATATCATAGGATATCAAAAACAGTGAAAAAACATGAAAAAAGATTAAATTATGAGTAAATCATATAACTTATTATTTAATTAAGTATTGAAAAAAATGTTAAAATATGAAAGAATAGAGTATATAAAAAATTATCTTTATTTTGTTACATGATATAGCTATAGATTGGAGGTATTCCATGTCAGAATTACGATGGAATCCTTTATTGCGGACTTGGACAATGGTCGCTTCAAACCGTAAAGCACGCCCAACGATGCCAAAGGATTGGTGCCCATTCTGTCCAGGTATTAATAAAAAAGTCCCTGCAGATTATGATGTGTTGAAATATGATAACGACTTTCCAGCCTTGACGCAAACGCCAGAGGCTCCTTATGAAGATGGTAATGACTTTTACAAAAGCCAAGAAAACTATGGGAAATGTGAAGTTATCTTATATTCTCCAGAGCATACTGCTAAATTTTACGAATTATCCGAAGATCATATTGTTAAATTGCTAAACCTTATTAAAGAGCGTCATAGTGAGTTAGCAAAGGATGAAAAGATCAAATACATCTACCCTTTTGAAAATAAAGGCGAAGCGGTAGGTGTAACGATGCCCCATCCACATGGTCAATTATATGGCTATTCCTTTGTGCCACAAAAATTACAAGTGGAGCTAGACAGTGCTAAAGATCATCATCATGAACATGGTGAATGCTTATTCTGTAAAATGAATCAAGTAGAGAAAGAAAAAGATGCTCGCATTGTGGGAGAAAATGAGTCTTTCTTGGCGTATATTCCATTCTTTACAGATTATCCATATGGTGTATTTGTAGTGCCAAAACGCCACATGAACTACATCACAGATTGTACTGAAAAAGAAACGAAAGATTTGGCACACATGTTAAAAACATTAACGGAAGCCTTCGATCGTTTATTTAATATGCCATTTCCATATATGATGGTATATCATCAAAACCCTGTGAATAGCCCTGAATATGCAGGACATGAAGAATATTATCACTTTAATATTCAATTCTATCCGCCTTTCAGAGAAGCAAACAAAATTAAATACTATGCGTCCTCTGAAATGGGGGCATGGGCAGCAGCGAATACGAGTGCTGTAGAAGAAACGGCACCAGAGTTGCGCAAACTATATAGTGAGGTTGAACAAGAACATGAATAAAGAAGAATTACAACAGCGTTTTCTGTCCTTCTTTGGTGAAGGCTCAGGAGATGTGCATTGTTATTTTGCTCCAGGTCGGGTCAATGTGATTGGCGAGCATCAAGACTATAATGGTGGTCATGTGTTCCCAGCAGCATTGAAAGTGGGCATTTACGGAGCCATCCGCTTGCGTGAAGATAGCAAGGTACGTCTACACTCGGATAATATGGAAAAAACTGTGGTGGTTGATGTGAATGAACCATTGCAATACAATCTAGAGCACGATTGGGCTAATTATCCATTAGGTGTGATTCAATTCTTAAAAGATAAAGGTCACACAGTACCAGGCATGGACATTTATTTTAATGGTAATTTGCCAGCTGGTGCCGGCTTGTCCTCTTCTGCATGTATGCTAGATTTAACTGGTTATATGTTGCTTTCAGAATTAGGATTAACACCAATCGATCGCACGGAACTAGCCAAAATGGCCATGTATGTGGAGTACCATTTCGTAGGCGTAAAAGTAGGCATTATGGACATGTATGCAATTGCGCACGGTAAAGAAGGACATGGTGTCTTGTTAGATTGCACGAATATGGAACGAAAACTAGTTCCATTAAATTGGCATGGACATACTCTTGTCATCATGAATACAAATAAACAAAGAGGTCTTGTAGATTCCAAATTTAACGAGCGCAAAGGTGAGTGCGATGCGGCTCATGAAATTATCCGTAAACATAAGGATATCTCTGGCTTAGCATTGGCTACATTGGATGATTTAGCATCTATTTCTGATGATGTATTGATGCGACGAGCTCGCCACGTTATCACTGAAAATTTACGTGTATTAGACTTCATGAAAGCTTTGGAAGAGGCTGATTTAGTAGGTATAGCCCATTGCTTGAATGAATCCCATAGATCTTTACAAGTTGACTTTGAAGTAACCGGTAAAGAATTAGATACAATTGTTGATTTAGCACGATCTCAAGAAGGATGTATTGCATCTCGTATGACAGGTGCAGGTTTCGGTGGGTGTGCTATTGCCCTTGTAAAAGATGAGCATATTGAGGCTTTTATGAGAGCTATTCCAGAAGAGTACGAGAAACAAATAGGTGTTACCCCTAGTCTATATATTGCTGAAATTGGCGATGGGGTGTATTCGCTGTAAAGGAGATAGAATCATGATTAAGCCACAAATAAGCAATGATGAAATTATTTTGAATTACATCAGGCGTCATGGACCTGTATCAAAGGCTTTGATTGCAAGACAAACCAAAATAACGCCTCCCACAGTGACTAATATTTGTACGAATTTAATTCGGAAAGGTTTGGTCTATGAAGATCGCCAAGAACGGTCTGCATTGGGACGCCCATCCATGTTATTGGACTTTAATCATGATATTGAAACCTATCTTATCGTCCATGTAAGAACGCATACCATTGTGTTTTATGTGACGACGGTAGGACGGCAAATTTTACATCAAAGAGAAACATCCATTATCGGTTGTACGTCTGATGAAATTATGCAACATATGTATCGTGGCATGCAGGATATCTTCAAAGAAGACTATAAGATTAAAAGTATAGGCCTCGTGTTGCGTGGACCTGTAGATTCGAGTAAAGGAATTTCCATTTATTCTCCTAATGGAAAATGGAATAATATTCCTTTCAAATACATCTTAGAAGAACGATTCCATGTGCCCGTATATGTAGAAAATGATGTCCGTTGTTTATCGACGGGTGAATATTACTATGGTAGTGGTAAAGAAATGGATAATCTTATCGTCCTTAAATTTAGTTATGGGCTTGGTATATCCTTGATTTATCACGGTGAACTCTATCGCGGTTTTAACGATAGTGCTGGTGAAATTGGATATGGTGTGATTCGACTGGATGAAGAGGGGAATGAAGTACGCTTGGAAGACATTGCTTCGGAAACATCGATCCATACGTATGTGATGGAACAAATGGAAAAAGGTCGATACACATCGGTACAAGATAATCCATTGGTTGTGAGCAAAGCATTTCGTGTAGAGCCTATTTATGAGGCCGCAGTAGAAGGTGATGAAGTGTGTTTAGAGGCGCTTTCACGAGTAGGTCATTATTTAGGAATTGCCCTAGCGAATATAGCGAACTTATTTAATCCAGAACGGATTATTTTAAGCAGTGCTATGGGTAATGCAGTAGGAGTAATGGACCCTATTCTTCGAGGTGTATTAGAACGCAATTCATACAAAGCACATACAATCAATTTAGAATATTCTGGCAATGGCTCTTATTATACCTTGCTAGGTATGATTGATATTGTCAGTGCGAAACGAGCTGAAGAAGCTTGGTTACGGTAGGTACCACGACTAGAAAGACTAGTCTTATAGGTATATAGGATATCTAAAAGGAGGATATTATTATGAAACGATCTTGGAAAGCAGCGTTGCTTGCATCAGCAGCAGTAGGTGCACTTGTGTTAGGTGGTTGCGGAAGCGATCAAGGAGCAAGCGGTGACAAACCTCAAATCGGGGTTGCTATTTACAAATTTGATGACACTTTCATGAGTGGTGTTCGTGCAGAAATTGACAAAGCCGCTAAAGACAAAGCGAAAGTGGATATCGTAGATAGCCAAAACTCTCAACCAACACAAAACGAAAAGATTGACTTATTCATCAATAAGAAGTACAAAGCAATCGGCGTTAACGTAGTAGACCGCACAGCAGCAGGCGTTATCATTGATAAAGCAAAAGCAGCTAATATTCCATTGGTATTCTTGAACCGTGAACCATTAAAAGAAGATATGGCGAAATGGGATAAAGTATACTATGTAGGTGCGAAAGCTGAACAAAGTGGTGAAATGCAAGGTAAAATCTTAGCAGATTACTTCAAAAAACATCCTGAAGCATACCATAGTAATGATGGTGTCATTCACTATGTAATGATCACTGGTGAACCAGGTCACCAAGATGCTGTACTTCGTACACAATACTCTGTAGAATCCCTTAAAAAAGAAGGTATGAAAGTAGAAGAGTTAGCTAGCGATACAGGTATGTGGGACCGCGTTAAAGGTCAAGAAAAAATGGCAGCCTTCTTGAGCCGTTATGGCGATAAAATCGATGCTGTTATCTGTAACAATGACGACATGGCATTAGGTGCTATTGAAGCGTTGAAAGCAGCAGGCTACTTCACAAATGGCAAATACATTCCAGTAGTAGGTGTTGATGCTACAACTCCAGCAGTACAAGCGTTGAAAGACGGCACATTATTGGGTACAGTATTAAACAATGCTAAAAAACAAGGTCAAGCCGTATTTAATCTTTCCTATGTGTTAGCTAAAGGCGAAACACCTAATAAAGATAATGTAGGTTTTGATATTGTTGATGGTAAATATATTTGGGTACCTTACGAAATCGTAACAAAAGAAAATGCGGATAAGATTTTAGGTGACAAATAAGAAAATGCAGTAAGGGGGCATTTGCCCCCTTTATTATCTGATTAGTAGGAGGAAAATGTATGGGCGAGTACATATTAGAAATGCGCCAAATTACGAAGGAATTTCCTGGCGTAAAGGCCTTGGATAATGTCACTTTCAAAGTCCGACCAGGCACCGTACATGCTCTAATGGGAGAGAATGGCGCGGGAAAGTCTACTCTTATGAAATGCCTGTTCGGTATTTATAAGCAGGATCAAGGGGACGTGGTCATTGACGGCGAAGTAGTTGAAATGACAGATTCCCGAAAAGCTCTTGGAATGGGAATTTCTATGATTCACCAAGAGTTATATCCAGTATTACAGCGTAATGTTATGGAAAATCTATGGTTAGGTCGATTCCCAACCAAAAAAATTGGTCCCTTTACATTTGTGGATCATAAAAAAATGAAAGAAGATACACTAGCCTTGTTTAATGAAATCGATGTAGATATCGATCCAGAACAATTAGCTGGTGATTTATCTGTTTCTAAGCTACAAAATATTGAGATTGCAAAAGCAGTTTCTCACCAATCTAGAATTATTGTTATGGATGAACCTACCTCTTCTTTAACGAGCGATGAAGTAGAGCATCTTTTCAAAATCATTAACTCCTTGCGTAAAAAAGGGGTTGCAATTATCTATATTTCTCATAAAATGGAAGAAATCCTACGCATATCTGATGAAGTAACGATTATGCGTGATGGTCAATATATAGGAACTTGGCATGCTGATGAATTAACTACAGATCTTATCATTCAACGAATGGTAGGTCGTGAAATGACTCAGTTATTCCCTGAAAAAACAAATACTCCAAGTGAAGAAGTATTACGAGTAGAAAACCTAACATCCATTAACCCACATTCTTTTAAAGATGTAAGCTTCTCTTTGAAGAAGGGTGAAGTTTTAGGAATTGGTGGTCTCGTAGGGGCGCAACGGACGGAAGTAGTTGAGGCTTTATTTGGACTTCGTGGTATTGAATCGGGTAAAATTTATTTACATGATAAAGAAGTTCGCATACGTCATCCTCGGGATGCTAAGAAATTAGGTATGGCTTTGTTAACCGAGGAACGCCGTGCTACAGGGATTTTCCCAATGCTTACCATTGTAGATAATACAACGATGGCAGCACTGCCAAAATATGAAAACAAATTTAAACTATTAAATGATACTAGACGACTAGATGATACAAAAGAAGGTGTGGCTTCCTTGCGAGTGAAGACACCATCTACGGAAACGAAAATTCAGAGTCTTTCTGGTGGTAACCAACAAAAAGTATTGATTGCTCGTTGGTTAAATACGAATCCGGAAATCCTATTGTTAGATGAACCGACACGGGGTATCGACGTAGGAGCGAAATATGAAATTTATTCCATTATTAATGAACTGGCTAGTGCTGGTAAAAGTATCATTATGATTTCCTCAGAAATGCCTGAGTTATTGGGTATGAGTGATCGCATTATGGTGATGAGTAATGGATATATGAGTGGCATCTTGGATGCTCATGAAGCGACAGAAGAAAAAATTATGGAACTAGCAACAGCTGGTTTAGTCTAGGAGGTATCGTATGAGCCAAGGTAAGTTAGGAAAGTTTCTTTCCCAAAATATTATCTATTTGGTACTAGTAGTACTAGTAGCGGCTATTTC
>CAUUEA010000046.1:0-7594 GCA_963544145.1 uncultured Veillonella sp. | reverse complement strand
TTTACCCTTAATGCTCAATACCAAGACGTGCTTCTACACCTTGATCATAATAATGACGGTACGCTTCCATAACGGTCACTAGGTCTGCTTCATCTAACAGCCATTGAGGAGCTCCACGGCCAGTGAATATTACTTCCACATCTGGATTGCGAGCCGCTAGTAAAGCACGCCCTTCCGCTTCCTCAATTAAACCGAAAAATAGCGCCATATTGTATTCATCTAAGATAACAATATCAAAGTCACCCGCAGCCACTGCCTGTAAGGCACGCTCTTGACCGATGTGGATTAAGTCTTTGTACTCTTGTGGGGGCTGCCCTTTAGGAAAGACCACTACATCATCACCCCATCGGCGCAACTCTTCGTCGCTTTTCATGCCCTCCGGAATGATGAAAAATGGTTTACCTACTGTTTCCACTGTAATCGGTTCTAATTGGTCTAACACAGCATGTTCTGAGTACACCTTAGATTTCATAAATTGTAGTAATAGCACTTTCTTGCCGACCCCCGCTGCTCGTACGGCAAGACCGATGGCTGCTGTTGTTTTTCCTTTGCCATCACCTGTATAAACTTGTACATAGGATTTCATAATTGCCTCCTATTGAATGGGTAAAAATAATAATGGATCTGTAGCCACACCATTCACACGCACTTCATAGTGCACATGGCTGCCCGTACTTTTACCAGTACTACCCATAAGTGCAATGGATTGACCTTTTTTTACAGTCATGCCTACTTGCACTAACAGTGCTGAATTATGTCCATATTTTGTGACAAATCCATTGCCATGATCAATTTCTATTTCATTACCATAACCACCATTATATCCTGCATAGGTCACAGTCCCTGCCGCAGTGGCTACTATTGTCGTTCCCGTATCATTAGCAATATCTAAACCTTCATGAAAGGCACCACCACCGTACACAGGATCTTGGCGTGCTCCAAAGGTAGAGCTGATGACGCCTTTGGCCGGCCAAATAGATGGCATATGACTATTCGCATCCGTCGCATCCCCCTCCATGGCTAGCATGGATTGGAGTTCCCGAATGTCTTTACCCACTCCATCTTTGAGGACATTATACAAGGTGTACATGGATACCATCCGTCGCTGTGCTTGCCGGTCTAAGCTGGATATGTGGGCTGAAAGTTGGGTTGTCGTAAACGTTTTATTCACGCTTTTGGGAGAAGGGTCCTCTTTCTCTTCTTTACCCTGTGTAGTACCGTCTGCCTTTGGTACTGCCCCTGACTCGGTGCCCTTGATCATGTTCCTAATGTTTTGGTCTAACTCATCTAGAGTTTTCATTTTTTTATCTAAGACCTCTACCTTTTGGTCTAATAGCTTTAATTGCTCTTTTTGCAATTGATTTTCTTGGCGCAATTGCAAGACTTCTACTTGTCGTGCTATCCCCCAGACACCAAATCCTAAGAGGATCACCAAGATGGCAATTACTATAATGGCTATGGTCTTAATCTGTTGCTTTCTAAATCGCAAATTCCAGTCATCACCATGTTGTTCTAGATGTGACTGCAACCATTTAGGTATTTGCATATAACATCCTTTCTATGCTGACACAGAAGAGCTGGCTAACACATCTCCATTGCTTCGTTGTCCCATAGCAGATTGCAAGCTAGCTAATTCTTCTTGTGAAAGACTGGCTAAACTTTTACCATTTACAATTGGTTTTGTAAAAATACGTGATTCATTTCGTCCATACACACTGGAAATGACAATCCCATTGAAATTTCCATCTAATAACGTTAAGGAAAAGGACAATTCATTACCAATGTTTTCAAAGGCATTATATTTCACAAATCCAATATGTTGAAATGTTTGTGCCTGCGTAGATTGAATCAATTTTTGTTCTGATAAAATGGTTTCCCACGTACTTGCCATATCTCGCAATTCTTTCACTTCAATGGCAAGACGTCGCTCAATACTTTGTCCATTGTCTCCATCCATAAAGTATCGATACCGTTTGGTTAGGCGACTTACTCGTATATGTAAACTGAACGCATGTAATACTAAGAGTACAATAATACCTCCTAGTATCCATGGTAACCAAGGTAATAGTTGTTCTAACACAATAATCCTTTCTATTCTAATTCATGTTCAAATGGCTTGATGGCACGTTGCAAGATACCATGTAAGGAAGCTATCAAAACACCGTAGTTAACGATTGGCACCCCTTGGACAGAGGCTACATCTATACGACGTAATACCTCCCTGCGTGTCAACATACAGCCACCACAATGAATGATAACATCATACTTAGATACATCATGAGGAAAGTGTCCACCACTAGTCCATTCTAGTTCTAAGTCTGTATAGCCTTTTGCTGTTAGCCATCTTGGAATCTTCACTGTCCCAATATCTTCGCATTGTTGACGATGCGTACAGCCTTCACTGATCAACACTTTTGAACCTACTCGCAATTGGTCTATCGCATGTACACCTGCCACTAAATCTTTTAATTTTCCTTTGAAGCGTGCCATTAAAATGGAGAAGCTTGTTAAGGCTATATGCTCTGGCACAATGGTGCTAACCTCCTCAAAGGCTTGGGAATCAGTAATCACTAGTTTAGGCTGTTTGTGCAATTGTTCTAAGGTTGTTGCTAGTTCTTCCACTTGGCACACCATAGCCATACCGTGGTAATCCAAAATTTCCCGAATCATTTGCACTTGTGGCAAAATAATACGACCTTTAGGGGCTGATTCGTCAATAGGACATACTAGGACAAATACATCTTTTTCTTCGATATAACCGCCTAATAAAGATTGTACATCTTCGTCTACTGGCTTTAACTTACTCAATGCCTCTAGTAGGTTCATGCGGTTCGCACTATCACTCACATCGGCTATTACTACTTGCGATGTATAGGGTTGTAACTCTCCATGGGATTTAATAAAATCAGATCCCTTGCATCCTGCTACTTCGTTGATAACTACCAAAGTAGGAATATGGCTACTTTCTAATTGTTGCAACCACTCTATATCTTCCGGAATCGGTTCAGCATCAGTACGCAACATGTACACTGCTAGATTCATCGTTGGCAATACTTGTTTCGTTTTTTCTACCCGCAACAAACCTAATTCCGATGTATCATCAATACCCGCTGTATCCACAATCATCACAGGCCCTAATGGCAACAATTCCATCCCTTTAGACACGGGATCTGTCGTCGTACCCGCAATAGGAGATACCAAGGAAATCTGCTGCTCTGTTAGCGTGTTAATCAAGGTAGATTTCCCTGCATTACAGCGCCCAAAAAAGCCTATGTGCAAGCGATTCCCTCTTGTTGTTTCTAATACCATAGACTTCCTTTCTATTCTCTTTCAATATAGCTAATTAAACGCATTAATTCTTCTTCACTTTTAAAAGAAACCTCGATCGTTCCTTGTATTTTTTTCGTATTCTTTAAACGAATGTCTACAGGAGTCCCTAAACTATCTTTCAACCGTTGCATTAACTTGCGCAACTCCGCTGTTGGTTGAGGCTGAGTCGATGTTAAGCGTTTCTTGCCGGACTGTAGTTCTTTCACCAATTGTTCGACTTGACGGGCATTTAAATCTTTCTCCTTAATACGTTCTAAGGCTTGTAATTGTAAATGTTCTCCTTCTAGCGCCAACAACGGTCTTGCTTGACCTATCGTTAACATGCTAGTTTCTAGCTCTTGTTGTAGGAACTCAGGCAATTGTAGTAATCGCACGATATTCGCCACATAAGAACGACTACGACCCACAGTGATGGCAATTTCTTCTTGTGTTTTTTTGAAAGTATCCATCAAATACTGGTACCCAAAGGCTTCTTCGATTGGATTTAAGTTTTGTCGTTGCAAATTTTCTACTAAAGCAATTTCGCTCACTTCTTCTGTCGTATAGTCTCTCACTACCACAGGGATTTTAGTGAGCCCTGCTTGTTGACACGCACGCCAACGACGTTCACCAGCAACAATTTCGTAATGGTCATCTACCTTGCGAACTGCAATAGGAGCAATGAGTCCATGCGCCTGAATAGATGCCACTAGGGCTTCCATATCCTCTTCTGTAAAGCGTTTACGAGGTTGATTAGGGTTAGGTTGTATTTTAGTAATATCCATTTCATAGCCACTTTTATGACCATCCTTGAAAGAACCAGATAAGCCAAAGGAACCTAATCCTTTACCAAGGCCTCCTTTTGTTTTCTTAAGCTCCACGCTCAATTACCTCCCGTGCTAAGGCACAATATACTTCAGCCCCTTTGGATCGCTTATCATAGATAACAACTGGCAAACCATGGCTAGGAGCTTCTCCTAATTTCACATTTCGTGGTATCGTTGTGGTGTACACAGCATCGCCAAAGTAATTCGTTACTTCCTCTGCTACTTGTACCGCCAATTTCGTTCTACCATTATACATAGTGAGCACAACACCTTCTAATTCTAAATCGGTGTTCAATTCTTCTTGCACTAACTCAATAGTTTTCACCAATTGGCTTACCCCTTCTAGGGCATAGAACTCTGTTTGTATAGGGATTAATACACTATTGGATGCTGTTAAGGCATTGATTGTGAGCATCCCCAAGGAAGGAGGACAGTCAATAATGATATAGTCATAGTTATCTACGATAGGTGCTATACATTGTTTCAAAGTATAGCCTTTGTCTTCCATCGCTACTAAATCTACCTCTGCTCCAGCTAAATCAATAGTAGTCGGTGCAATCTGCAATGTATCTATGACAGTAGATTCTATGATATCAGTGATAGATACATCATTCACAAGCATTTCGTACACACCTTGGTCGATATCTTCTTTATCAATTCCTAATCCACTTGTGGCATTTCCTTGAGGATCTAAGTCTAATAAGAGCACTCGTTTCCCTTCTACAGCTAAACAAGCGCTCAAATTAACAGCAGTTGTCGTTTTACCAACACCGCCTTTTTGGTTGGCTACGGCAATAATTCTAGCCATGATTTCACCTCTTTCTTATCGTCTTATCACATTATAACATAGATTGTTGTGTTTTTTATGAAAGGCATCGCTATTTTCTTATGTTTTTACAGATTTTTAATGTTTCACGTGAAACATTGTATTTTTTATATCATTCAATATGTACATCAATTATGTTTCACGTGAAACAATCTTATAATTTACTAAATACTGACCTATAAAAATCTATCATACATAAAAAAGGAACGTTGATTGTATTCTTCAACGCTCCTCTTTAGCACATAATATGTTGTATCACACATTACATATGTATGTTATTGTCAGAATATATATTAGTTACTACTTCTTTGTATCATCCAGTGCTCAATAAATTTTCTATTATTCAGCACTCAATACCCTATACATATTAGTATTACTCGTCACCTAACAGGCCTTTTACGATATTCACTGCAGAGATACCATCTTTCGCATAGGAGTCAGCTCCTGCTTCGTCTGCATAGGCTTGAGATAATACAGCACCACCTACTAATACCTTAGCATTGACACCTGCTTCACGGACAGCGGCGATAGTTTCATTGATCATCGGCATAGTTGTCGTCATCAAGGATGCAATGCCAATAATCGGCGCGTTATGCTCTTTCGCAGCTGCCACGATTTCTTCTGGAGACACATCTTTTCCTAAGTCCACAATTTGGTATCCATTGTTTTCTAATAAGGCCGATACGATATTCTTACCTAAGTCATGTATATCACCTTTTACAGTAGCTAAGATGATTGTCGCCTTCTTCTCAGACGTACCTTCTGGCAACACTTCTTTAATCGTTGTAAAAGCCGCTTGCATTGTTTCTGCTGCTAGCATCACTTGTGGCAAGAATGCTTTACCAGATCCAAACTTTTCACCAACTACTGCCATGGCATCGGATAGTCCTCTACGAGTTACTTCCAATGGGTCTAACCCTTTTGCCAACGCATCTTTTACTAAAGGAACTACTGCTTCTTTTTCCCCTTGTTCTACGGCATGCTTAATGCATTCAATAGGGTCATCACTATGGAAGGCTTCCGCTGCAGCTTTCACTTTTTTTGTCACCACTGCATTTTCATCGTCATCACCGTATTCGGCAATGAAGTCAGCCGCCGCTGGGTCGAATCCCATAAAGGTACGGCCCGTGATGAAAGCTTTACGTACAATTTCATTCATTGGGTTCATGATAGGACATGTTAAGCCACTACTTAATGCCATAGTCAAGAATTGTGCATTCAAGTACGCCCGTTGAGGCAAGCCAAAAGATATATTGGACAAGCCCATCACTGTTGGGAAGCCAAATGTTTCTGCGTAAAGTTTTAATGTTTTTAAGGTTTCTCGCGCTGCATGTTGGCTACTTGCTAATGTTAATACCAATGGATCTAATAATAAGTCATTTGGTCGTAGTCCATAGTTATAGGCTTCTAAGACGATTTCCTTTGCCAAAGACACACGCTCTTCTGCAGTTTCTGGTAACTCTTTTTTACCTAATGGCAAGCATAGTAAGGCTGCCCCATATCGTTTTGCCAATGGTAATACACCCTCCAATTGTTCTGGCTCTGCATTTACAGAGTTTAACAATGGACGACCTGGATAGGCTTTCAAACCAGCTTCCATCGCCACTGGGTCTAAGGTATCGATAGATAATGGAACCTCCACAAGCATGGTTAATTCTTCGATAGCTCGTTTCATCGTTTCCCCTGGATCAACACCAGTGACACCCATGTTCACATCCAATACATCTGCTCCTGCGTCTACTTGAGCTAAGGCATCTTTTTTCACCATAATGAAACTGCCTTTACGGATTTCTTCCGCTAGTACCTTACGCCCCGTTGGGTTTATGCGCTCCCCGATGATAATTGGTTTTTCTTGCAAACCTACTTTCACTACGCTAGTACGGCTTGTGAAAGCAGTAAACGGCTCTACATATGGTCGTTCTACTGGTGTATGTGCTCGCGCTGCTTTGGCGATGGCCTCAATATGTTTTGGTGTGCTACCACAACAAGCGCCTAAATAGGATGCGCCTGCATCGAGAAAGCGAGGAGCATATTCGCCCATCTCTTCTGGCCCCAATGGGAAGATCGTTTCTTTCCCCACTAATTGTGGCATCCCAGCATTCGGCTGAATGCTGATTGGCAAGTTCGTTACCGTCGCCATACGTTCTACGAGCGGCAATAATTGTTCAGGTCCTAAGGAGCAGTTAATACCTACTATATCTGCTTCCATAGCATCCATCAAGATTGCTGCCGCTTCTGGTGGTGTACCTGTAATAGTACGTCCATCTTCACTGAAAGAGAACTGACAGATAATTTTTACATCCTCTTTAGTTTTTCCTAACTCTTCACGAGCATCTTTCGCGCCCAATAAGGCAGCACGCATTTCTTGGATGTCGATGATGGTTTCGATAATAATATAATCCACACCGGCATCGATGAGTACTCTCGCTTGGTCTTTGAAAGTCTCATAAATCTCATCAAATTGAGCCACTCCTAATGGCGCCATAAAGCGACCACTAGGACCCATGTCCCCTGCAATCTTCGCATTAGGATTAATCTTATCTCGTGCTGCTTGCGCTACTTTCACAGCAGCCCGATTGATTTCATCCATACGATGACCCAATTGGTATTCATCCAGTTTTAAAGCTGTCCC
>CAUUEA010000045.1:0-7810 GCA_963544145.1 uncultured Veillonella sp. | reverse complement strand
TCTTCTTCAAATGGATAGGCACGCATTCCAATCGCTTCAGCAGCCTGTACATCAGAAGGTTTATCACCCACAAAGTAGATTAATCGTTTTTCCAATTCATGAGTATACTCCTCCTAACACATAAAAAAACAAGAAGTGATCAGTCTTTGCTAATTCACTTCTTGATTATATCCGATTTAAAAAATCCGTACTTGAATGCATGAGCAGTCTATACACTCAATTTCATTATCATTTAAATTTTTTGATGACAGCTAGTGTCACAGGTGTTACAACGGCTACTCCTAATAGTGCTTCTGGAATACCATGAGACCATGCAATACCCATCACCACATCAAATACAGCTTCTTGTGAAATGTGTGTTGCCTTTGCAAATTCTACACCATAGATTGTATAAATACCAGTCAATACAAGGATAGTACTTGTGACTTTTCCTAAGAAAGCTGCTACACCAATACGGATAGCTCTTACCTTAACTGGCAAGTACATATATACCAACGCTGCTACTAAACCAATCAACATTCTTGGTAATATAGAAATGATTGGATTCATAAACACGAAAGATAAAACATTCGGTGACATATACGCTCGTACCATACTGTAAGCACCAAATAAGAACCCTACTGACATCCCCACTTTAGGACCTTCTACGATACCACCTAAAAGGGTTGGAATATGCAAGATGGTCCCACTAATTGGTGGGATTGGCACAAAGCCCCATCCTGTCATGCCAAGTACAATCGTAATCCCTGCCAATAAGCCAATAATCGTTAATTGACGTACCGTAAATTTTTGCGATGGTTGTGTTTGCAACGCTGTTTCTTTTTCCATGTTTTCCTCCGTTCTTATTCCCTTAGGATATAAGTCGAACCAATACTAAAAAATGGAACTCAGTTCTGTTCTTCTTGATACAGACTATACAGTTAGTTCCTCGTATAGAGTAGTACAAATCAGCTATTCCGTCAATCATAAAATGTAACTTTTCTTACACTACAAGAAAACGAACACCTTATGAGGTGCCTCATACAAGTGTTCGTTCTACCATTACAGCCCTAATAGCTTTCTGCCCTCTTCCCAAGCAAAAATAGGCTCTAAGAATATCATTAAGTTTTCTTCTTCAAACGGGTACGCACGCATACCAATAGCTTCAGCAGCCTGCGCATCAGATGGTTTATCACCGACTAGGAAACTGCCATCCACATCTACATTCCAGTCCTGAATTGCTTTCGTCAACATACCAGGATTTGGTTTGCGACAATCACAGTCTTTCGTGTACTCTGCCACAGTTCCTTCTGGATGATGTGGGCAGTAATAGTAGGCCAATACTTTTACACCTTTTGCCTCTAATCGGCGAGACATTTCTTCGTGTAACAGATGCACATCATCTTCTGTGTAGTATCCGCGAGCCACTCCGCTTTGGTTTGTCACTACAATGATGTCATACCCACGGCGTTGCGCCTCTTGCATAGCCTCAATAGCACCTGGAATAAATTCCAATTTCGCAGGATCACTTAAATACCCTACGTCTACATTAATAACTCCATCACGATCTAAAAATAATACCTGTCTAGTTTCCATTATTTTACATATCCTTCATTATCACGTAGTAATGCACAATATTCATGAACGGCTTGTTCTAATGGGGTAAATCCTTTGTCATAGCCAGCAGCTAACAATTTTGTAGTATCTGCTTGGGTATAGCTTTGGTATTTGCCCTTTAACACTTCGGGGAAATCGATATAGCGAATCTCACCTTTTCCTGCGAAGGAAATAACAGCTTTCATAAACTCATTAAATGTATGAGCATGACCTGTACCACAGTTAAATACTCCACTAATTTCAGGATGTTCCCAGAAATAAAAGTTCACGTTTACCACGTCATTCACATAGATAAAATCACGTGTTTGCTCACCGTCACCATATCCATCGATACCTTTGAACAAGGTAATCTCGCCAGTTTCCATCAATTTATAATACATTTGGCGCACCAAAGATGCCATTTTATCTTTATGTGTTTCATTTGGTCCAAATACATTGAAATAGCGCAAACCTACACATTGGGATTGCAATTGTAAATTGTTTCTAAACTTTGCCACATAACGGTCAAACAACAATTTAGAATACGCATATGGGTTTAATGCTTGTTCGCAGGCTGGATCTTCACGGAATCCATTGGTACCATGTCCGTAGGTGGATGCAGAAGAGGCGTAAATGAAAGGAACTCGACGTTCTTGGCAATAATGAAAGAGATTTTTAGACCCTTCATAGTTATTTTTCATCATGTATCTACCATCATAATTCATGGTATCTGCACAAGCACCTTCGTGGAACACCACTTCGATAGGACCACAATCAAAGGTATTTTGTTCTACCGCCGTATCAAAATCTTCATAATCAATATAGTCAGCAAAATCCAACATTTCAATATTTCGGATTTTACGACCATCCGTCAAATCGTCGACGATGAGAATATCATTTCGGCCCTTATTATTCAACTGTTTCACAATATTGGAGCCGATAAAACCAGCACCACCTGTAACAATAATCATAATTTTCCTTCCTTTAACAAACCTTGAATGCGTTCAATGATTCCTGTTGTGGAATATCCATCTTGGAACGGCAAGATTTGTACTTCCTCTACAAACTCTTTGCCAACTACCTCTTCTGGCTTGTAATCTCCACCTTTCACCAATATATTGGGTCGCAATTGTAAAAGTACCTCTGCTGGCGTATCTTCTTCAAAGAGAACTACACCATCTACAAAGCCTAAAGAGCTCATTAGCAAGGCTCTATCTAATTCATGATTGATAGGGCGACTGTCGCCTTTCAAACGGCGCACAGAACTATCTGAATTTAGGGCCACCACCAAATGATCACCCAGTGTAGCTGCCTCTTTCAAATAGGTCAGATGACCACGATGTAAAATATCAAAGCAACCATTCGTAAAGACGACCACTTCTCCACTATCTTGCCAAAAACGAATCTTTTTAGCTAATGCCTCTACGGAATACACACTTTCTTTATCTTCTTTTTTAGCTTTAATAGAAGACAATAAATCTAATAATTCTTGACGATGAATGGGATACGTGCCAACTTTAGATACCACCACACCTGCCGCTGCATTGGCTGCTACTAAAGCTGCACGAATAGATAAGCCCGCAATTAATGTAGTCAGCATCATAGCCACTACTGTATCACCAGCACCGCTCACATCGAACACATCTTGCTGTTTCGTTTCCGCATTATGCCACACATTACCATCGTTACGAACTAAGGTAATTCCTTTAGCGGAACGAGTAACAATGATGAAATCTAGCTCCATCTTGTCCAAAATATGACGTGCTGCTTTCACAACTTCTTCATCTGTATTCGGCACTTCATAGCCTACGGCTTCACTAAGTTCTTTCACATTAGGAGTAATACAGGTAGCTCCATTATATTTTGACCAGTCAGAACCTTTCGGATCTACAATGGTCATAATACCAGCTGCTCGAGTTTTACTGAATACTTGACATAGCAAAGATGGTTGGCAAATACCTTTCCCATAATCAGAAATGACAAGGCCTTGTAAACCTTTTTGTAACAAATCATCTAGCCAAGTCAGGACTGCTGTTTCACTATCACTGGACAAAGGCTGATTCACTTCATAATCTAGGCGAATCATTTGCTGTTGTCCACCTAAGATACGTGTTTTCGTTGTGGTAGGAATAGCATCTTCCGTAAAGACACCAGAGCTTTGGATACCATTATCTTCTAATAATTGGCGTACTATCTTGCCATGTGCATCATCACCAATACGAGATGCCATATGTACTTGGCAATCTAATTGTGCTAAATTATTCGCCACATTGGCAGCACCGCCTAAGACTTCCGTTTCTCGTTGGACCAAATTCACAGGCACTGGAGATTCTGGAGAAATACGACTGACATCGCCAAAAATGTAGCGATCTAGCATGCAATCTCCAATAACCCCTACTTGCAATTGTGGTAAATCACGAAGTAAAAAAGATTGTAATGTACGACTAGGCATAATCTTCTTCCACCAATTCACATAAAATATGGCCTGCTAAAATATGCATTTCTTGAATGCGGGCTGTTACTTTTGATGGCACTGCAAAGGTTAAGTCGCATAATTCCGCCATCTTTCCACCACCTTCACCAGTAAACGCAAAGGTATGCATACCGATATTACGAGCAGATTCTACGGCTTTCACCACATTTTTACTATTCCCAGATGTGGAAATACCAATCAAAATATCGCCAGAACGGCCTAAACCATCAACTTGACGGGCAAATACTTCATCATATCCATAATCATTGCCTACAGCTGTCAAAATAGACGTATCTGTGGTCAACGCAATGGATGCCAAAGAACGGCGTTCTTTCTGAAAGCGTCCCACTAATTCTGCTGCTAAATGCTGTGAATCTGCAGCAGATCCACCATTACCGCAAAATAAAATTTTATTGCCTGCTGCTAGCGCTGCTTTACAACGCTCCGCCATGTCTTCGATAACGCCCATCACTTCATAGGTAGCACTTAAAGTGTCTACATGGTCTGAAAAACGAGCACTAATAGTTGGATGTAAATCACTCATGTGTTTTATCCTTTCCATCATTGTCTAATAATTCGTGCAATTCTTGTAGAAAACTTTCTACATTATTAAATTGTCTATATACAGAGGCAAATCGCACATACGCAACTTGGTCTACATCTTTCAACAAGGATAATACAATTTCACCAATTCGTTCCGTAGTCACTTCTTGCTCTACTTCCATGCGAATTTGTTTTTCCGTTTCATTCACAATCGATTCTAGTTGATCTGTGGAAATGCCTCGTTTACTACAAGATCTCCACAATCCATTCATCAATTTGGATCGATCAAATAATTCTTTTTTCTGATCTCGTTTAATCACCATAATCGGTAAATCTTCAATGACTTCATAGGTGGTAAAGCGTTTCCCACAGCTCATGCATTCTCGACGACGACGAATGTTATTATCATCCGTAGACCGTGAATCTGTCACTTTGATTTCATCATGATGACAATAAGGACATTTCATATCGTATCCTCCTATTGGTTGCGCAAGAAGGTCTTTCCTTGCTGTTGAATTTCTTCTATAAAAGTATCTAACATTTCATAGCGTTTGCGATACATATTGCGTTTATGTGCTTTCGCGGTTTCATAGGTCTTCCGCTCTTCTGCTAAAGGAATGACAAAGAATCGGGAGTCTTTTTCCCATACATGTCCTCCTAATTCTTCCCAAAAGTCATCAAATTTCACTAATTTATGACGATTGAAGCGAATTAAGTGCGTATTCGTATAGAATCCTTCATCAGACACTGCATACAAAGTCTCAATACCTAAGCAAGTAGCTAATTGGCGTAATAAAAAAAACATAAAGTTTTTAGGACGATAACCATGCATTTTTTTCGTTAGCTTTTTCGCCTTATCTAAACCTTCTTTATACCCTTGGATAGTGCCCACCCAAATACATGGTTGACCCGATGGATCCACACCTAATCGGAAATTGATATGATAGATGCCATGTCCTTCATAGGTTAGCAGTAAACTAAGTAAGCCTTCTTTCCGTTGCCCCGTCATAAAACGTAAGGTTGCCTCTAAGGCTAATTCTTCAGAATGCCATAGGCGAATGCCATTTTCAGAGGGACTGTACAAAGCTCGGATCGCATCGTCTGTCAGGTAATTAGGCAACGCATCAAAATGTTGCGTAATACATGTCAAACGTTCTTGAGCCGTAGATTCTTTGTACAAGAATACACGGTTAATAATCTCCCAAATCCCTTCTTGATCTTGTAGCAAATTAGGATAACTACGATAGGTATCAAAATAAGCTTCCAACTGTTTCAATTGAGTTTTATTTTTATAGGAACGGACGGTGAACAAAAAGATACGTCGCTTTTCACGCCAGCTATGGTATCCATAGATTCTTTTACCTAATTCCCATTGTTGTTTTGCATATGTAAACACGGTACATCCTCCTTAGGATAGACTATATCAAGCTATATTATACTCCATTTTAACAATGAAATTCAATGTGTACCCCTCATAGGTCATAGCATTTTCTATGAAAGTATAGTTTCATAAAAAACTAGAGAGTCCTAAGACTACCACTTAAAACTCTCTAGTGAAAGAAATGTTGTTACATTCCCTAGTATATGTTGTTATTTACTGCCTGTACTACCGATACCACCCGTACGAATACCGCGGGCATCGTCATCATTTGTAAGCAAGTATTTAGCGAAGATACCTTGCGCTACTCGTTCTCCTTTTCCCAAGGCAACAGGAGCGTCTGTGATGTTGTACACAGCAATCATAATATGACCTTCGTTATCTTCATTGTTATAGTAATCAGAGTCGATAATCCCTGTACTATTTGTGAGCATCAAGCCTCGTTTGATAGCCATGCTTGAGCGAACGTGGATCGCCAAATATTCATCATAATGCATGAACGCTTTCAATCCCGTAGGGATCAATACTGTTTCCTTAGGACCTACCACAACAGCTTCAGCACATTCAATGTCATAGCCTGCACTTTCAGAAGTCTTACGCTTCGGCAAATTAATACCTTTCCCTTCAAAGGCAGAAACTACTTCAAATCCACGAATATCCATAGTGCACCTCAATTATTTCAATAGCTCTTTGCGGGACAAATTGATACGACCTTTGTCATCGATTTCGATAACTTTAACCATAATTTCATCGCCTACATTGACTACATCTTCTACTTTTTCTACACGTTCTCTCGCTAATTGAGAAATATGAACCAAGCCTTCTTTACCTGGCAATACTTCTACGAATGCGCCGAAGTTCATCAAACGAGTGACTTTACCCATGTACACTTCGCCTGCTTCTACTTCTTTTGTCAAGTTCGTAATGATTTGGATTGCTTTTTCAGCTGCTTCCGCTTCTACTGCAGCGATGGAGATAGTGCCATCATCTTCGATGTCGATTTTAGCGCCCGTCTCTTCAATGATGCCACGGATCACTTTACCGCCTGTACCGATAACGTCACGGATTTTATCTGGATCAATTTTCATCGTTACGATGCGAGGAGCCCATTTAGACATTTCTTCACGTGGTGCTTGGATAGCTTCCATCATTTTACCCATGATGTGCATACGACCTTTGTGAGCTTGTGCTAAGGCTTCTTCTAAAATTTCACGGGATAAGCCGGAAATTTTAATATCCATTTGGATAGCAGTTACACCTTTTGTGGTACCTGCTACTTTGAAGTCCATATCGCCTAAGGCATCTTCCATACCTTGGATATCTGTTAAGATTGTGTAATGTTCATCTTGTGTTACAAGACCCATCGCAACACCTGCTACTGGCGCTTTAATCGGTACCCCTGCATCCATCAAGGATAAGGTGGAACCACATACGCTGGCCATGGAGCTAGAACCGTTAGATTCTAACACTTCAGATACTAAACGCATAGCATATGGGAATTCTTCTTCTGTTGGAAGTACTGCTAATAATGCTCTTTCAGCCAACGCACCATGACCGATTTCACGGCGTCCAGGACCACGAGAGGAACGAGTTTCCCCTACGGAGAAGGATGGGAAATTGTAATGGTGAATGTATCGTTTTTCTGTATCTAAACCGATGCCATCGATAGTTTGTTTTTCCGACAATGGAGCCAATGTACAGATGTTTAATACTTGTGTTTGACCACGTGTAAACAAGCCAGAACCATGAGTACGTGGCAAGGCGCTAACACGACAAGAAATAGGGCGAACTTCGTCTAATTGACGGCCATCTGGACGGATTTTTTCTACCGTAATCATATG
>CAUUEA010000044.1:0-7875 GCA_963544145.1 uncultured Veillonella sp. | reverse complement strand
ACAGATATGTAAAAACTAGAAATTATTGTCATGTTAACGTATAATAAAGAGATACATAACAATAGTTTGGAGAATGAATATGAGTGTTTTAACTGTAACCAATGTAACCCATGGATTTGGGGCAAGACAAATATTAGATGATGCATCTTTCCGGTTGCTGAAAGGTGAACATGTAGGCTTAATCGGCGCTAACGGTGAAGGTAAGTCTACGTTCTTAAATATTATTACAGGTCACCTTATGCCTGATGAAGGGAAGGTGGAATGGTCTAACCAAGTGACGGTAGGCTATTTAGACCAGCACAGTGTATTAGAGAAAGGGATGACCATTCGCGATGTGCTGCGAGGGGCCTTCGATTCGCTGTATGGCATAGAGCAACAATTGCAAGACGCCTATTTAGAGATGGGCGATTGTTCTGACGACAGAATGAATGAACTGATGGAGCTTACTGGCGAATGGCAAGAAATGTTAGAGCAACGTGGTTTCTATGAAATCGATGCTACTATAGAAAGGACTGCCCAAGGCTTAGGTTTGATGGACATCGGACTTGATCGAGATGTGATGGATTTAAGCGGTGGACAACGGACGAAGGCACTGCTCACAAAACTATTGTTGGAGCAACCGACGATTTTGTTGTTGGACGAACCGACGAACTATTTAGATGTGGACCATATTAAATGGTTGCAAAACTATTTGCAAAATTATGAAAATGCCTTTATCTTAATCTCTCATGATGTAGAGTTTTTAAATTCTGTGGTGAATGTGATTTACCATATTGAGCAAGCACAGTTGACAAGATATACTGGCGATTATTACCAATTCTTAGCGGCTTACGAAGTGAAAAAACAACAAGCTTTGCGCGCTTATGAGCGACAACAGCAAGAAGTGGCAGATATGAAAGATTTCATTCAGCGTAATAAAGCTCGTGTGGCGACCCGTGGTATGGCGAACTCCAGAGCGAAGCGCCTAGAAAAGATGGAAATCTTAGAGAAACCACAAGAAAAGATAAAACCATCCTTTGGATTTAAAGAGGGACGTACTCCAAGTCGCTTCATCGTAGATGCGAAGGACCTTGTATTAGGTTATGATGAGCCATTGACACGTCCTGTAGAAGTGGTGATCGAACGAGGTAAGAAAATCGCCATCCAAGGTGTCAATGGTTTAGGGAAAACGACTTTATTAAAAACTTTATTAGGTATGATTCCTGCCCTATCTGGACAGATAGAAAAAGGAGAGTTTTTACAAATTGGTTACTTTGCTCAAGAAGACAGTAGAGATAATTCGAAAACTGCGTTGGATTACATTTGGGATGCTTACCCGTCCTTGACGAATTCAGAGGTGCGTGCAGCTCTTGCTCGATGTGGGCTTACCAATGAGCATATTACGAGCCAAATGCGTGTCTTATCTGGTGGAGAAAATGCAAAAGTTCGTCTTTGTAAATTGATGCAAGAGTCCTATAATGTACTTGTCTTAGACGAACCGACGAATCATTTAGATGTGGATGCGAAGGCAGAATTGGCACGGGCATTGCAGGCTTTCAAAGGGACGATTGTCCTCGTCTGCCATGAACCGGAATTTTACGAATCTTGGGTGACTGATATTTGGACTATCGAAGATTGGACGACAAAGATTATTTAGGAGATGATTATGAAAGAACAAGCTCTAGACGGTGTGCGCCAATTATTAGAAGGCCTTGGTATCGATCTTGAAGCGCAGGGAATGACAGATACGCCGAAGCGTGTGGCAACGTTATTTGAAAGCTTGTTTTCTGGACGTGATAGCACGGGTAAAGAGGCGCTCGGCGATGTATACCCGACAGAACATACGGGTCTAGTATCGGTGAATCATATTCCGTTCTATTCCATATGCGAACATCATTTGATGCCCTTCTATGGAAAGGTGCACATTGTGTATCAACCACGGGACGGTAAAGTATTTGGTTTAGGTCGTTTGAAAGCATTGGTAGATGTCTTTGCGAAACGACCGCAATTACAAGAGCGATTCACCCATGATATTGCTACATCTTTAGTGGAAGATGGAGATGCGTTGGGAGCGATGGTGATGGTGGAAGCCACACATTTATGCATGCTTATGAAAGGTGAAGTAGCACAAGAAACGGTAGCGAAAACAATCGTCGCTACCGGTATATTAGAACCCGTGGGAACAATACGGGAAGAAGCTTTGGTGTTATTAGGAGGTAACGATTATGTTTAAGTACCGCAAGTACAATTGGCAAGATGGTAAACAATTAGAACTAAAAGATCGCACATTGATCATGGGTATTTTGAATGGTACTCCTGATTCCTTTTCCGATGGTGGTCGTTATAACACTTCTGAAACAGCCGTAGCTCATGCAAAAGAAATGATACAGCAAGGCGCAGATATTATCGATGTAGGTGTAGAATCTACCCGTCCAGGGCATACACAAATTTCTGTGGCTGACGAAATCGAACGGATGAAAGAAATTTTGTTGCCTGTATTAGAGGTCTCTACGGTTCCTGTATCTGTAGATACATACAGAGCAGAAACGGCTGAATTTGCCTTATCCCATGGAGCTCATATTTTGAATGATATTTGGGGCTTAAAATATGATAAAGATATGGCGGCAGTAGCGGCGAAATACGATGTGCCTGTGATTATTATGCATAATCAGAATCATACAAATTATGATGATATCATCGACGATATGAAAGCATTCTTTTTCTCCTCCGTAGATTTAGCTTTAAAAGAAGGGGTAAAACCGCAGAATATTTGGCTCGACCCAGGTATAGGTATTGGTTTTGGTAAAGATTATGCCCAAAACGTGGAAGTGATCCAACGTTTAGGAGAAATTACAGTCTATGAATATCCTGTGTTATTAGCGCCGAGTCGTAAGGGTTTTATCGGTACCATATTAAATGAATTACCAGCGGAAGAGCGTGATGAAGGAACGGTAGCGACTTGCATTACAGGTATGATTCAAGGTGTGGATATGGTGCGTGTACATAATGTAGAAATGCATAAACGGGCTATCACGGTGGCAGATGTACTATTACGAGGTGAGTAATGGACAGAATTAACTTGCGAAATATGGCATTTTACGGATACCATGGCAATTTGGCTAGTGAAAATGAATTGGGACAACGATTCTTTATAGATATTTCTATTGGTGTAGATTTAACGAAACCAGGACAATCTGATAGTATTGAAGATTCTATTAATTATGCTGATGTGTACGAACGAACAAAAGCTATCGTTGAAGGTCCTCCACAACGTCTGATTGAACGAGTGGGCACACTCATTGCAGATGATTTGTGGAATACTTATGATGGAATTGTAGGGCTTTCAGTGACGGTACGCAAACCAGAAGCGCCTATTCCGGGCGTGCTGGATTACGTAGAAGTTGTGATTACACGAGGTCAATTATAATGTATACCTATTATATTGGCATCGGCTCAAACTTAGGTGACAGAGCAGGGTATTTAGCATTTGCTGTATCAGAACTGAGGAGTGCAAAAGGTGTTTCCGGTGTAAACCATTCTAAATGGATTGAGACACCACCCTGGGGGCCGGTGGAACAAGGTCCATTTCTGAACGGTATACTGAAAGTGCAAGCCACTATAGAACCGCTTGCCATGCTAGACACTATATTGTATATTGAACGGCTAGCAGGCCGGCAGCGAGAGATTCACTGGGGACCTAGGACATTAGATTTAGATATTGTTTGGGTAGAGGATGAAGCAGGCCAATGTGTACAGATGAAAACGCCTAATTTAGTGGTACCTCACCCATATTTTTGGGAACGCCGATTTGTGTTGGAACCCTTGCAGGAGGTATATCCTACTTTCACCTATGAAGGAGTATCTATTTCTGATCGTATAGAAACGTTACGAGTATTGGAGTCTTAATAGAAATTATACATAGCCTATCTCATTGGCTTAGGTCTGTTGGTATACTACAATAGTATATCTGCAGTATAGATAGGCATAGATAAAGGAGCATAGTATATGGGTTCTTTTTTTAGAAAAGGATGGGTAAAATTTATCCTTCTCATGTTTATATTTACGGCTATCACATCGCCCATCGTGGTGTTGTTTGGTCCTTTTGACAATATTAAACGCACCGTTGTAGGTGCTATTTTGCGGTCTCGCCATCCGCAGTATATTACGTGGCTCTATACGCCTGAGGAAATTCAGAAAATTGTAGGCACTGTGGGCACTGGTGAAAGCCAAGAATTATTTAAATTTGATGTAAAAGAAGATACATCCTTAAATTTGCGTAAAATTGAGGCTAAGCGATATACTGGATTTTTATTAGAAATTCCAGATCCACGCCGTATTCAAGTGGCAACGGCACCGCAATTGAATGAAAAAGGAGAAACCACTAGCAATATTGCGCGTCTTAATGGTGCAGTAGCAGCCATCAATGGTGGTGGTTTCCACGATCCTAATGGAACTGGAACAGGACGTTCTCCCTATGGATTTATCGTTCATGATGGGGAGTATGTCATTGGTAAAGAGGTAGGCCCTGATGAAGATGTAGACTTTATTGGATTTACAAAAGCAGGCAATCTCATTGCGGGTACGTACAATAAACGGGAATTAAAAGAAATGGGCGTCAAAGAAGGATTGACCTTTGGACCTCCTCTTATCGTGAATGGTAAGAAGATGATCACCGATGGCGATGGTGGTTGGGGCATTGGTCCTCGCACAGCCATTGCCCAAAAGAAAGATGGGACAGTCCTATTTTTAGTCATCGATGGTCGTCAAGCATACTCCGCAGGGGCAACCTTGCGTGATGTGCAAGATATTTTATACCAAGAAGGCGCTGTCATTGCTGCCAACTTAGATGGTGGTTCTAGTACTACCTTATTCTATAATGGTAAAACTGTGAACAAGCCAGCAGATTTGCTCGGTGAACGCATGATTCCTACTGTATTTATCGTAAAATAGGAGAGTCTATGAATACCTTTGGAAAAGTAACAACAGCCTTTTTGTTGGGCTTAGTTTTACAAGGCGGTGTCTATTATTATTTAGACCAAGTGTACTTAGCGCCTACCACGAACTTTCAGGTCACCAATGGAGAAGAAGTAGATAAAAACTTTCCTGACGTGAAAGAAGGAACTCGGTATTATTCCCATGACCATAAGTATATGGCTGTGGTAGAGCAAAACCGTGTAGATATTTATACGGCAGGTAAAGAAGCACCTGTCACGTTAGATTTAAAAGAACGAGAAGTATCCTATTTTGAATGGATGTCGGACCGCAATTTAGCTATCGTTGGATTATTCGGTGGAAAGCATGATGATATTGTGTTGGCACGCATCGACCCTGAAGCACCAGATCATGAAATTGATACGACTATCAATACAGTCCCTAAAGGATCACGGATTACTGATGTGGCGTACTCTGCCGCCACCAATGTAGTGTATATGAAAGTCCGTGTTGGCGATGGAGCGTACCGTGTGTATCGTACGGATGCGAACTATGATACACGTCGCGTCTATATGCAGGCCTCCGATATTGGTCGTATTGGTATGTTCTATAACGAAGATCGCTTCTTCTATGATAATGTGCGAACCGGGGATGTATTCATGTTCAATGGTACAGAAGGTGGTTGGCGTGCCATCAATCCTCCTGGTAAATTCCGTCTAATTGGTGTGACCCAAGGGCAGTTGATTTACATTGTAAAAGTAGATGATAAAAATCGTGCCTTAGAGGCCTATGAGGGTAAATTAGGGGTAGGATTTAATAAAATTTATACCTATGATAACCCAACAGAATTAACGGAAATTACGGTGGATTCCATTCTAAAAGATAAGGAATCTGCTAAAGATACTGCTTCTAAGGAGAAAAAGAAGTAAAAAGTTAGAAAGTTTTTATAGCTTGCAGTAATAAAATTCACTGTATTTTATAAAAAGCTATAACAATTAGTCATAATAGAAACGAAATTGTGGAAGATATGGAAAGGAGGAACTGTAAAATGGCAAAATTTAAAATCCAAAAAGGATTAAGTGATGCAGACATGATGAAAGGCTTTGTTGAAGAAGAGACATTTGAGACGGCCCTATTGAAAGATGACCCTAAGGGAGCCAACAAAGTAGTAGGTAAGGCGAAAGATCAAAAAACGGAAGATGATTTTTACCAAGAGTTTTTAACAGAGCGGATAAAAACAGAAATCGGCAAGTTATTGCTAGCCATAAAAATGGATTATTTTAAAGACGACGTAAAGGACTTTTCTATTCAGGTCAAGCGAAATGGCAATAATATTGTATTAGAAACCGCCCCTAAAAAGGTAAAATAAATCTAACTAGTTGACAATGAATATCGTCATACATAGACTGAAATCCCTCTAAAATAGTGGAAAAACATGGTAGTACATCGATAAAATTCATATGACTAAAAAGCATGTACTTTGGTTGACAAATATCACGTTTAGTAGTCTAATATAGGTATGTACATTATACATGAGATAACTGTTACTCATGTATTTAATAATTCCCCTTCTATCAGGTGGTAGAGTCTTGATAGGGAAGGGTCAATGTGAAGGAGAAGGATTATGAGTGCAAAAAGAGTAAGATTAGTAGAAACAGTTCTTCGTGATGGTCATCAATCTATCTTGGCTACACGTATGCGTATGAAACACATGCTTCCAGCATTACAACAATTGGATGAAATTGGTTATGATGCATTGGAATGTTGGGGTGGTGCTACATTCGATAGCTGTATCCGTTTCTTGGACGAAAACCCATGGGAACGTCTTCGTACATTAAAAGCAAACTTAAAAAACACACCATTGCAAATGTTACTTCGTGGCCAAAACTTATTGGGTTACAAACATTATGCTGATGATGTAGTAGAAGCATTCGTTCGCAAAGCAAAAGAAAATGGTATGGATCGTATCCGTATTTTCGACGCATTGAACGATCCTCGCAACATGCGTGCTGCTATCGAAGCTGGTAACAAAGCAGGCGTTCATGTACAAGGTACTATGGTTTATACAATCAGCCCTGTACACACTAACGAAAGCTTCGTAAAAGTAGCTAAAGAATTGAAAGAAATGGGTATCGATTCCCTTTGCATCAAAGATATGTCCGGCTTGTTAGCTCCATATGATGCAGAATCCTTAGTAAAAGACTTGCGCAAACAATTTGGCGAAAAATTCGATATCGATTTACATAGCCATTTCACTTGCGGTTTAGCATCTGCTACTTACTTAAAAGCAGTAGAAGCTGGTGTTGATATCATCGACACTGCATTGAGCCCATTCGGCCATGCAACTAGCCAACCTGCTACTGAATCTATCGTAGAAATCTTTAAAAACACTCCATATGATACTGGTTTAGACCTTGCAAAAATGCGTGAATTAGCTACCTACTTCCGTGGCGTTCGTAAAGAAATCGCTGATGAATTTGGCTTGACTCCAGCTCATGAAGTATTGCCAGAAGTTCGTCATTACCAAATCCCTGGTGGTATGTTGTCCAATACGCAAAACCAATTAAAAGAAATGGGCATGGCTGATAAATTCTTCGACGTAATGGATGAAATGCCTCGCGTTCGTGAAGATCTTGGCTTCCCTCCATTGGTAACTCCAACATCTCAAATCGTTGGTACAATGGCTATGATGAACGTGTTGTTCCAATCCCAAGGATTGCCTCGTTACAACACTACACCAGCTGAAGTAAAAGACTTAGTTCGTGGTAAATACGGTGCGCTTCCAGCAGCTGTAAAACCAGAAATTAAAGAATTGATCATTGGCGACGAAACTCCTATCACTCATCGTCCAGCTGATGACGTGGCTCCAGAAATGGAAAAAATGCGTGCTGATCTTGAAGCTAAAGGTTTCACTGGCGTAACAGAAGAAGACGTATTAACATACGCTATGTTCCCAGAAGTAGC
>CAUUEA010000043.1:0-8184 GCA_963544145.1 uncultured Veillonella sp. | reverse complement strand
CGGTTCAGTACATATAAATGGACATAGTATTGATAAGTCTATTACTGTTCAAAATACACAAGGTAGATATGGGTCTGAATTGCAAACATTAGGGAAATCCTATCGAGGGGCTATCACTGTGCATGGTAATGCATCAGGTTCCATGAGCGTGCTCAATGTACTGGGGTTAGAACAATATGTACAAGGTGTAGTGCCAGAAGAAGTGGTGCCTAGTTGGCCCGCAGCAGCTCTTGAAGCACAGGCGGTAGCTGCTAGGACTTATGCCTTACATTCTATGAAGAGTAAACAAAATAGTCTCTATGATATTGGAACGACCACGGCTGACCAAGTATATGGTGGTAAAAGTAGCGAATTTGCTAGCACAAATGCAGCGGTAAAACGTACACATGGTGTGGTGATTACCTATCAAGGTCAACCGATTAATGCTCTTTTTCATTCCGATGGAGGTGGCTATACAGAAGATAGCGTAAATGTATGGGGCAATGATGTACCATATCTGAAAGGTGTGGTAGATTATTCTAATCATGAGGATACTACGGTGTGGAACGTCATAACTAGCCGTCAAAGTATAGAGCAGAAATTGGCATCAGCCAGTAAATCGGTGGGATATTTACAGAGAATTGAACTATCCCCACTCGCGGAACGACCGATGAAAGTCCAAGATCGTGGCATATCAGGTCGTGTGAAAACGATGAAATTTATCGGGGAAAAAGGGGCTGTATCCCTCACTGGAGAACAAGTACAGGGGATATTTGGATTGAAATCTACCTTGTTCGACTTTTATGTGGGGCAAACACCGCCTAGCCGTATACAAGGCTCTTCTGTAAAAGTTAATCACACTTTCAGCAAAGCCAATCAAACTGTGACCATCCATGGCTATGGTTGGGGGCATGGATTGGGGCTTTCACAGTGGGGGGCAGCAGAAATGGCAAGTCGAAAAGAGGCGAGCCAACCCGACTATTATAAAGTGATTTTACAACATTACTACCAAGGTACAGCACTTACGAAATTGTACAAATAATGAGGAATAGTATGAAAGTATCTGATTTTAATTATGACTTGCCAGAGGAACTGATTGCGCAACATCCAGTAGAACCGCGGGATACGTCGCGATTGATGACCTTGGACAAGGTCAGTGGAGAGATATGCCATAAAGTATCCTTTCACTCTATACTAGATGAACTATGTGAAGGAGATGTATTAATTTTTAATAATACCAAGGTTATCCCTGCTCGTTTGCATGGAGAACGAAAAGGAACGGGCGGCAAGGTAGAAGTGCTTCTGTTAACGCCCAAAGGAGAACACTTGTGGGAGTGCCTTGTAAAGCCGGGGAAAAAATGTCTAAAAGGACAACTTTTATCCTTTGGCCCTAATTTAGAAGCGGAGATCATAGACCATACCGATTTTGGAGGCCGATTGATTCAATTTAAGCCAAATGGTAATTTTGATGAAATTATTAATGATATTGGTGAAATGCCATTGCCTCCGTATATCCATGAAAAGCTAGAAGACAAAGATAGATACCAAACGGTATATGCCAAAGAAAAAGGATCCGCAGCAGCGCCGACGGCGGGCTTACATTTTACGCCAGAACTATTAAATGAAATTCAGGCCAAAGGTGTACAAATTGGATTTGTTACATTACATGTTGGGCTAGGTACATTCCGTCCTGTGTCGGCAGAATCTATCGAAGACCATGATATGCATAAAGAGTTTTATCACGTGTCGGAAGAGACAGCAGAACTTGTAAACTGTGCTAAAGCAGAAAGACGTAGAGTCATTGCTGTAGGAACTACATCGGTACGGACCTTAGAATCGGCAGCCACCGAGGTAGGTCACGTGAAGAGTGGATCCGATTGGACTCAAATTTTTATCTACCCTGGCTATACCTACAAGATGGTGGATGCATTGATTACTAATTTTCATCTCCCGCAGTCTACTTTACTCATGCTCATTAGCGCCCTAGCTGGCAGAGAGCATTGTTTAGCAGCTTATGAAGAGGCGGTCCGTGAAAAGTATAGATTTTTCAGCTTTGGTGACGCAATGTTCATTCGATAAAATGAAAATTGTGTTATAATACAAAAGTAATAAAGGAGTGTATATATGGCAATTAGATATGAATTGCAAAAACAATGCCCTCATACAGGTGCGAGGGCAGGGTTATTGCATACTCCACATGGGACCTATGAAACACCGATGTTTATGCCTGTTGGGACACAGGCAACGGTAAAAACATTAGCCCCAGAGGAGCTGAAAACGATGGGATCTCAAGTTATCTTGAGTAATACCTATCATTTATTTTTGCGCCCAGGACCAGAACTAGTAGAAGAGGCTGGGGGCTTGCATACATTTATGAACTGGGATCAAGCTATTTTAACGGATAGTGGAGGATTCCAGGTGTTCAGCTTGGGTAAATTGCGCAAGATTACAGAAGAAGGAGTTAATTTCCGATCCCATTTAGATGGGTCGAAAAAATTCCTATCTCCAGAAGTGGCTACAAAAGTGCAGGAACAATTAGGATCTGATATTATGATGGCATTCGATGAATGTATCCCATACCCTGCGGATCATCGCTATGCTGATGCATCGACAGCGCGGACTACACGTTGGGCGGAGCGTTGCCAAGAAGCACGTCGTTCCAAGAATCAAGGCATGTTCGGCATTGTCCAAGGAGGTATGTATAAGGACCTTCGTGAAAGAAGTGCCAAAGAATTAGTAGCTATGGACTTTGAAGGATATAGTATCGGTGGCCTTTCCGTAGGGGAACCGCATGATTTAATGTACGAAGTGCTAGAATATACCACACCATTGTTGCCAACAAACAAGGCTCGTTACTTGATGGGCGTTGGAACAGCGGACTGTTTAGTAGAAGGCGTAGCTCGTGGTGTAGATATGTTTGACTGTGTATATCCAACTCGGGTAGCACGAAATGGTATGGCTATGACATGGAAAGGGCGATTGAATTTACGCAATGCCTCTTTCATGCGTGACTGGGGCCCTATAGAAGAAGGTTGTGGTTGCTATGCGTGCCGTAACTATACAAGAGCTTATATTCGACATCTATACAAGGCAGAAGAAATTTTGGCGTTCCGATTGGTGTCGTATCATAATTTATATTTCTTACTAGAGTTCATGCGTCAAATGCGTAAAGCTATCTTGGAAGATCGCTTTGTGGCATTCCGCGAAGAATTCTGGCAATATTTTAGCAAATAGGAGGACTTATGGATTTCTTAGAATTTTTCCAAGGACAAACAGGGCAAGCGATTTTACCACTATTGATTATGGTCGTGATTTTTTACTTCTTGTTATATCGTCCACAAAAGAAACAACAAAAACAACGTCAAGTATTATTGAACAGCTTGAAAAAAGGTCAAAAAGTATTGACTGTAGGCGGTATTTACGGGGAAATCATTTCCTTAACAGAAGATACAGCAGTGTTGCAAGTGTCTGAAAAAGTGGAAATAAAATTTGCTCGTACGGCCATTGCGCAAGTTCTTGGAAAGGAACAAAAGTAATGGATAAAGCGTCATTGCGACAGGCCTTTTTAGAGCGTCGTCGCAATGTGCAAGTCCAAGAGGTTTCTCCTTGGCCTAGAGAATTGACGAATCGATTATGGTCTATTCCTACAGTGGCTGATGCGGAGCATATTATGGCGTACTTGGCTATGCCAAAGGAAGCGAATGTAGATATGTTCATGGCAGAAGCATTGCAACAAGGAAAGCATGTATATGTACCTGTGTGTGTCACAAAAACAGAGATGATAGGAGCACGCATAACGAGTTTAGAGGATCTAAGAAGGGGGACATTGGGGATCCGTATTCCTAAGGAACCCTATGACATCGTAGAACCTCAAAAATTGGATTGTATTCTTGTTCCTGGGTTAGCCTTTGATAGAACAGGTGGCCGTATGGGAATGGGAGCTGGATATTATGACCGATACTTGGGGCAGATTCCAATAGAAAAACGTATCGGTATTGCTTGGGATAACCAACTTTCAGAAGAAGTGTTACCCATGGCACCTCATGATGAGTGGATGCATACAATTGTGACACCATCAGAGAGTATCCATTGTTATAAAGGATAGGAGGGAATCCATTGAACACAAAAGCAGCTTTGCGCTTTTTCGGCGTAGTAGCAGTGATTTTAGGCCTATTTATCTGGCTCATTGGACCACTGGCCAACTCCATTAAACAAGGGTTGGATTTACAAGGTGGTACCCACATTGTATTAGAAGCACAGGATTCTGGCCCTAATGTGGTTACAGATGATGCAGTAGAACGGGTTATTCAAATCTTAGGCCGTCGTATTAATGAAATGGGGTTAACTGAGCCTATCATTCAACGAGAAGGTAAAAAACGTATCATTATCGAATTGCCAGGTGAAAAAGATCCACAAAAAGCCATCGAGACAGTTGGTAAAACAGCGGTTCTTGAGTTCCGTGATGAAAATGGCAAAGTTCATTTAGATGGTAATGATTTAAAAGATGCGAAAGAACAATTAGAAGGTAAACAAGCATCTGTTAACATTCAATTAACAGATGAAGGGGCGAAAAAATTCGGCGCATTAACAACAGCCAATATCGGTCGTCATATCGGTATTTACCTAGATGGTGAGCAATTGACAAATCCAGTGGTAAACGAACCAATTACTGGTGGTAGTGCTCGAATTACTGGTAGCCGTGACTTGGAAGAAGCGAAAAGCTTAGCCATCTTGTTGCGCTCTGGTGCGTTACCTGTAAAAGTAGAAGTTATGGAAGTGCGTACAGTAGGTCCTACATTGGGTCAAGACTCTAAAGATAAATCTGTCGTAGCTTTTGGTGTTGGTATTGCTTTAATCATTGCATTTATGCTTGTTTTATACAGATTGTCTGGATTCGTAGCAACCATTGCTTTGTTAGTGTTTGTGTTAATTTTGGTGGCAATCTTAGGACCGCATGCCCTGAATGCGACTATGACCTTGCCAGGTGTAGCTGGTATTATCCTCAGTATGGGGGTTGCCGTGGATGCGAATATCCTGATCTTTGAACGGTTCAAAGAAGAAGTGGTGGAAGGTAAAACGTTGCGCATGTCCATGGAATCTGGTTTCCGTCGTGCCTTTGACACTATCTTTGATGCGAATACATCCGTCATGATTACAGCGGTAATCCTAATCGTCCTTGGCAGTGGCCCTGTAAAAGGTTTCGCGATCAACTTGGCATTAGGTGTTATCGTATCCATGTTTACAGCCGTATCCATGAGTCGTACATTAATGCATATGCTCATTGCGGCACAAATTACGAACCGCCCATTCTGGTATGGTTCTAATGTATCTCCATCTGTTACGATTGAAGCATTTAAGAAAGGAGATAAGAAAAAATGACATTTGATGTAATAAAACGTCATCGTTGGTGGTTTAGTATCTCCTCCATTGCAGTTATTCTAAGTATTATTTCCATGTTTATGTATGGATTTAACTTTGGTATCGACTTTACCGGCGGCACCATTGTAGAAGTGGAATTTAGCAAACCCGTGCAAGTATCAGCAGTGCGGGAAAATTTGAAAGCCTTTGAATTGGAAAATGCTGTCATCCAATTGTCTGGTTCCGATGCAACAGAATCAGAAGGCAAAACAGTGATGATTCGTACTCGTAACCTTGAGGCCAGTGAAAGTCAAGCTGTGGTAGAAGCATTGAATAAAAATCTAGCAGAAGGTACAGTAAAGCGTATTGAATCGGTAGGCGCTGTCATCGGTTCTGAAGTAACAGAACATGCGTTAACTAATTTGCTTATTGCTTTCGTAGCATTAGCATTGTATATTACGTATCGTTTTGAGTATCGGGTGGCGTTGTCTTGTTTGTCAGCCATCTTCCATGACCTTATCATGGTATTGGGGATATTCTCTTTCTTCCATTTAGAAATTGATTCCTCCTTCTTGGCAGCGATTTTGACGGTTATTGGTTACTCCATGAACGAATCTGTCGTAATCTTTGACCGTATTCGTGAAAATACACATACCCATAAGCGTACCGATACATTTGCAGATCTTGCAAATGCAAGTATCCATCAAAGTATCCACCGTTCCTGCTATACACTATCTACAGTATTGTTCGCATGTTGTTCCTTATATTTCTTTGGTGGGGATACAACAAAGAACTTTGCTCTATGTATGATCGTTGGATTCGTAAGTGGTGCGTACTCCTCCATTTGCGTAGCTACATCCTTGTGGGCGATTTGGAAATCTAATAACAAAAGAGATGCACGAAATGCGCGCTCCTAAAGCGTCACTTGTGATGCTATTCTGCCTTGTGGCATTAGTTTAAAATAAGTGAATTGCAGACCGCAATACACCTCTTCAGAAACGGTATTTCATAATGTTTCTTCGGAGGTATATTGCGGTCTTTTGCATCCATGCAATTTAGATTTATAATGCCACAAGACGTTCTACGCGTAACTGCGTTCCTTGCGGAGAGGTGGTCGGGTATCTCTAGGGAAATAGGATTCGACTGGAATTAACTAAGAATAGGGAGAGGGCATATTTCTTTTGGAAACAGGCACTCTATACTGAATACGCTTTTATAATGCTATTCTGCCTTGTGGCGTTTTAACTGAATATGATAAAGGGAAGACCGTAACACACCGTGATTGCTACTTGTCACGTTCCGTTATATATATTTAAGCAAAGGGAAGAGCACGGTATACCCCCTCACAAACGGTATTTCATAATGTTTGTTCGGGGGCACACCGTGCTCTTCTTATGGTTGTGTAAAATTAGCAGTAAAAATGCCACAAAGGCTACTACACATAACTGCGTTCTTCAGGTAAATAGTTTGGGAGTATTTAATCGGGGCATATCGTATTCACTTTGTGTTTGCACAACTTAGTCAATGACGATGCCCTAACCCTAGCACACATAACTACGTTCTTTTTTGGGGATACTTTCAAAAAGAGTTTGATATATTGTATGAGTGATAATCGTAAATTTATTGTGGAAATATATACTGGTAGGAAATTTTAAAGGATAGTTTCATTGTGCAAAGAACGATATAAATAGAGTGGTAAATTATGCAATATGTATTTATGAAAGTGAGGGATTGGGATGAACTCAACTGGTTGTCAGAGTCAGAGGTGCCTAGATGCACATGTATTCACAGAGGTGTTAAGAAATGAATCAATTGCTAAGAGGGTGCTAGAACGTTTTCTTGAGTTTCCTATTCGTAATATTAGTTATATTGAAAAGGAGGAATTGCTTGCTGCGGGGATAGAGAATGAAAGTATTTGCTTACATGTAGAGGATCCTAATGGAAAAATCTATGATGTTGAGTTATGTATGTTCGATGATGAAGGAGCATTGAATTGGAGACTAAAGGCTTATGGGAGTAGTATTGATATATATAATTTGACACAAGGTAAAGGAATAGATAAATTTAATGATTCTTTTATTATATTCATTTGTAGATTTCCATTACTGCGTGGAAGAAAACATAAGTATGTACTTACATCAACATGTATAGAAGATGATACTATTAAAATAAATGATGGAATCATGAAAGTATTATTAGTACAAAAGGCTGTATAGACGATGTATCGGAAGAGCTATGTAATGTACTAAAATATCTTGATGGAAACGAAGTGAAAGATAAGTTGATAGAAGAAATAGATGTCTTAGTTAAAATGAAATTAAGAACGAATAGAAGATAATAAGTAAAGGAAATTAAAGAAAGTTTTGTTGGAGTATGTAATTTTATAGAAGAGAATATTCAATCACTAGTACTATGGTGTTTGGCAAAGGAGTAAAAGAGTAGGATAGACTTAATGACTATAGGCACAGTATAGAAATACCTAAGTAGATTCTGCTCTTTTGAGGTACAAATGAGCAAGATGCATGTAAACATGAAAATAGAAGTAATAAGACCCTTTTTAATAAGGCTCAGCAAGAATAAATTCTATAGAAAATATATTGAAGATTTTTATATAAAAGGGGTTGCAAATTGGTTAGAAATGTCTTATAATACATTCAGTGCTTGAGACACAAGCACTTTTAATTTTCTTAAAACTCATAGTTGAAGAGAATTAAAAAAGATTAAAATAACTGTTGACACGATATAGTGAATCTGTTATTATAATCTAGTCGCCACAACACAGTGTTGTGAAAGACGAAGTTGATCTTTGAAAACTGAACAATGTAAGGTAATTACTTCGAAAGAAGT
>CAUUEA010000042.1:0-8779 GCA_963544145.1 uncultured Veillonella sp. | reverse complement strand
TGGAAGTGCTGTAAGGCATGGAGCTGACTGGTACTAATAGATCGAGGGCTTTACTTAAAACAAACTTGTAAGTTAATATATTATCTTTCTATGTAGTTTTCAGGGAACACCCTGACAAATTCAGTGACGATGGCTACGAGGAACCACCTGTTCCCATCCCGAACACAGTAGTTAAGCTCGTAAACGCCGAAAGTACTTGGCTGGAAACGGCCTGGAAGGATAGGAAGTTGCTGATTAAATTTAGAGGGGGCTAGCATCTGCTAGCCCAGCTAAAAACTTGGTTCTGCTACAAGAATCACTTGACAAAGTATCAACTTTACGTTATACTAATAAAGTCGTAAAGATAGGGGTATAGCTCAATTGGTAGAGTAGCGGTCTCCAAAACCGTTGGTTGTGGGTTCAAGTCCTACTGCCCCTGCCAACTAAATTACATATGACTCAGTAGCTCAGCTGGATAGAGTGTTTGACTACGAATCAAAAGGTCGGGGGTTCGAATCCCTCCTGGGTCACCATCTTATGCGGGAGTGGCGGAATTGGCAGACGCACCAGACTTAGGATCTGGCGCCATTGGCGTGGGGGTTCAAGTCCCTTCTCCCGCACCATTTAGAAGATAAGCGAATAGTTATATTCGCTTTTTTTGTATATATATTGTAAAATAATATTATTCATAGATGTATTACAAAGGAGGTTGCTATGAAAGTTTCAGATTTAAGCTTTTTAGCATCTGCGATTTCTGGATTACGTGAAACTCGTTGGAACAAAGAAATTTTTAAAGCCTTTTTCTTCGGTCTTACTGTTGGTGCGTATTTAATATATGCAGCCCTTCATTATATTGAAGAATCCACAAATACGGCGATTAAAGAAAACTTAGAATAATCACTGGGGCTATAGATAACTATAGCCCTTTTTCATATAAGAAAGGAAATGGTATATGTCATCGACATATAAACCTATATTAGAGTTAGAGGGAACTATGAAAGATACCATAGATGCCTTTTATAATAAGGGAGCGACGCAAATCTATGGGTTGGGAGGTTCTCAGAAATCGTTTATCTATAGCCAGGCTATGCTACAAGATAGACAGCGTCCCACTGTAATTGTAACATATGATAAATCACACAAAGAAATGTGGGAGCGTGATATACAATGTCTCTTACCAGAAGCTAAGGTATTATCCTATCCCATTGTGGATCGAGCTCTTTCACAGTGGACAGCAAAGAGTTTAGATACGCAGGCAAAACGGATGGAAGCATTAGGTAACCTAGCCTTAGGCAAGCCAGTCATTGTATTGGCGACTGTGGAAGAGGCCAGTCAGTTTGTAGGGGCTCCTTCGACTGTGTTAGATCATATGATAACACTACAGGTAGAGCAAGATATAGATCAACAAACTCTGTTGGAAGCATTAGTAAACATTGGATATGAACGAGTGGACCAGGTGGAATATCGTGGTCATTTTAGCGTTCGTGGAGATATTGTAGATATATTCCCTATCCAAAGCGAATTTCCTTACCGTATTGAGTTCTTTGGGGATACTATTGATACGATGCGACAATTCAATGTGGATACGCAACGCTCCATGGGGGACACTGAGGAATGTATGGTCTTGCCTATCCATGCAGATAGTGATGAGGAAACTTGTTCTATTCTTTCCTATTTAGATCAAGGTCTGTTGGTTCTAGATGAGCCAAAACGGTTAGAAGAAGCCTTAGGTAAAGTTCATAAAGAAGATGCTACCAATGATGAACTATATATGCTTTGGAAAGATTGGAAAGCGTCTTCTAAGGCACATACTACTATTTTATTCAGTATGATGCAACGTTCTGCGGGATGGGGGAAGGTACAAACCATCGGCATGATGGGAAAATCGATTGCCTCCTATGAACGGCAGATTCCTATGCTTTTGGATGATATTAAGTTTAATGCTTCCTTAGAACGTCAAATTGTGCTGGTATTACATAATCAGCAACGCCGTGAAGCCATAGAAAATGCCTTATTAGAGAATAAAATAACCTATGTGCATCGAGATACATGGGAATGGACAGCCCCCGCAGTACTGATTGTGGATGGTATTCTTTCAGAGGGCTTCGAATTACCACATTCTAACTTGACTGTCATTACGGAAGGAAATATTTTTGGCTTTCAGAAGAGAAAAATTCGGAAGAAAGTAGACAAAGGTCAGGAGATTAAATACTTTACGGACATCAGTGTAGGCGATTATGTAGTGCATAGCATTCATGGTATTGGTAAATATCGCGGGCTGAAGACTATTGAGACGGAAGGTATTCATCGTGACTATATTGAAATCGATTATGCTGGCACGGATCGGCTATTCTTGCCGGCAGACCATTTGGACCAACTGCAAAAATACATTGGTAATGAGGGGGTTACGCCTAAATTACATAAAATGGGTGGTAAGGAATGGATTAAAACAAAATCGAAAGCTCAAAAATCCATTGATGATTTGGCAGATACCTTAGTAGAGCTGTATGCCAAACGAGAATTAATTGAGGGCTATGCATTTTTACCAGACCAACCATGGCAGCGTGAATTTGAAGACCAGTTTCCTTATGAAGAAACAGATGACCAATTACAGGCTATCCAAGAAATTAAAGAATCCATGGAATCCCCACGACCTATGGATAGACTGTTATGTGGCGATGTAGGATTTGGTAAAACAGAAGTGGCTATGCGGGCTATGTTTAAAGCCGTTATGAGTGGTAAACAAGTGGCTATGTTAGTGCCCACAACGGTGCTTTCAGAGCAACATTTCAAAACATTCATGTATCGATTCTCACAATTTGGGGTTCGCGTAGAAGTATTAAATCGATTCCGGTCCGGGAAAGAAAAGAAGGAAATTATCAAGGCTGTGCAAGAGGGACTGGTAGATATCTTAATCGGCACTCATGCATTATTAAGTAAGCAAATACAGTTCAAAAAATTAGGTCTATTAGTTGTGGATGAAGAACAGCGATTTGGGGTAGCGCAAAAAGAAAAATGGAAACAATGGGCTACGAATATCGATATTTTAACCCTTAGTGCTACGCCGATTCCACGGACTTTGCATATGTCCTTGGTTGGAGTTCGTGAAATGAGTGTCATCCATACACCACCAATGGAACGGTTGCCAGTTCAAACCTATGTGGTGGAGTTCGACATGCAAGTGGTGACAGAAGCAATCCGCCGTGAACTCCAACGAGGTGGACAGGTGTACTTTGTATATAACAAGGTACAGTCTATTACGCATATGGAAGAGCAGTTGCAACGGGCCATGCCTGATCTACGCATTGCGGTGGCGCACGGACAAATGGCAGGTACCATGATGGAACATGTGATGCAGGACTTTACAGAAGGCCAATATGATGTGCTCCTATGTACTAGCATTATCGAAACGGGCTTAGACATTCCGAATGCCAATACCATTATTATCTACGATGCCGATCATTTGGGACTTTCACAGTTGTATCAAATGCGAGGACGGGTAGGACGGTCTAGCCAACGGGCCTATGCGTATTTTATGTATCGTCCAGACAAGGTGTTGAATGAAAGTGCGGAAAAACGGTTGAAAGCCATCCAAGAATTTACTGAATTAGGCGCAGGATTTAAGTTAGCTATGCGAGATATGGAAATCCGAGGGGCGGGCAATTTATTAGGTGCTCAACAACATGGTAATATTGCAGCTGTCGGCTTTGCTATGTATGCGGCGATGTTAGAAGAAGCAATTGCGAAAGCTCAGAAAAAAGATATACCTGAACGGCCATTGCCAGCACCAGTGGTGGATGTAGGCATCGATGCTTTCATTGACAGTGCCTATATTCATGATGAGGCTCGAAAAATTTCCGTGTATCAACGATTGCTACAAATTGATACAAAAGCTGGTTTAGATGATTTTGTAGATGAATTAATTGACCGTTTTGGATCTCCTACCAAACCAGTGGAACGTCTTATTAAGTTGGCAGCGATTAAGGAACGAGCGCGTGCCTTAGGTATGAAGAGCGTTATTTGCAAGGATGCAAATATCTTATTTACTTGGCAAGATGAATCCAAAATGGAAGATTGGGATATGGGCGCCATTAGTGAAGATATATGGAAACATATGAAACATCGTGGATCGAATCCTACGGTATGGGCCTATACCTTGCAATCTGGTGATGTAATCCGCCAAGTTGAGCAAGTGCTGACAGAATTTGAACGAAAACTTCCAAAGGAGGGCTAATATGACAGGATTTATGAAAGGGGCTATGATCTTAACCGTAGCAGGGCTATTGGTAAAGGTCATAGGCGCCATCAGTAAGGTCATCGTAGCCCGTATCCTAGGAGGCGAAGGGGTTGGACTGTATCAAATGGCATATTCCCTGTACCAGCTTATCATCAGCATTGGGGCAGCAGGATTACCAGTAGCGATTTCTATTATGATTGCTCGAAAAGTAGGACAAGAGGATTATAGAGGAGCTCGGCATATCTTTAAGGTAGCATTGACCACGATGGGGATGCTAGGTGTATTGCTGAGTGTAGCCTTTTATATTGCCATACCCTATGTGATCGACATAGGCTTGATTACAGATAATCGGGCAGAAGGCGCTTTATTAGCAGTAGCACCTGCCATTGGGATTGTCTCTGTATTGGCATGTTTTCGAGGCTACTTTCAGGGATTTCAAAATATGTTGCCTACGGGTATATCACAGGTATGTGAACAGTTAGGGCGTGTACTAGTCATGGTGGGAGCGGCGATCTATTTCTTGCCACAGGGCATTGAGCTGGCATCTAGCCGTGCTGCCTTATCTTCTGTGATCGGCGTAGGCTTAGGGCTTGTGGTGTTACTCTATTATTATGGACGAGAGCCTAAATTAGAAGGACAACTATATCCCTTAGAATCACGGAAATCCATTATACAAGAATTAATTATCTTAGCCGTTCCTGTGGCGCTAGCAAATATTATGATACCTCTTATAGGAGCTATCGACTTGTGGTTGGTGCCACAACAGTTGATGCTGTCCGGGTATGGTAAGGAAGAGGCGACCACTGCCTTTGGGTATTTGACGGGCATGGCTACGTCTTTGATTAGTTTACCTGTCATAGTGACCATGTCCTTAGCCACTAGTTTAGTGCCTGCCATATCTAGATTACATCTTGAACGAGATCAGCAAGAGATTCATCATCGTATGAGCACCGCATTGCGGATGACGAATATTGTGACAATCCCTGCCTTTGTGGGATTATGTGTATTGGCAACACCGATTTCTCAGATGATGTTTGATACGCCACATGCAGGTGGTGCCATTGCGGTTCTCAGCGCCAGTATCTGGCTACTAGGGGTACAACAGGTCACCACAGGTGCTTTGCAGGGCTTAGGACGTACGGCAATTCCTATGTTTACCTTGCTCTTAGGGGCTATCTTGAAAGTCTTGTTGAACCTTTATCTAACTCCACAATGGGGCATCGAAGGGGCTGCATGGGCTACCAACGTAGACTTTGGCATGGCAGCAATGGCCAACTTATATATACTGTATCGCAGTACATCGTTTACAGTGTCTTTCATAGAAATAGGAAAAGTACTGTTCTCATCCCTAGCCATGGGGGGCGGTACGGTGATGGTTTATAATTTTATGAGCACCATCCTATCGAATACGATGAGTGTGGCACTCTCCATCGTCCTAGGAATTGTGTTCTATGTGTTAGCACTTAGCATTACGAAGACGATGGATTTGAAAGAATTTAAAAGCTTGGCGAAACAAGCTATGAAGAAAGGAGGAGCGAAGTGAGTCAAAAAGAAATGAGCCCCTTTACATTGGATCCCTTGGTGGATGTATTAGCTGAATTACGGGGGCCTAAGGGTTGCTCCTGGGATAAATTACAAACTCATAGCTCTTTACGTAGATATTTATTAGAAGAAGTGTATGAAACATTAGAAGCTATCGACGAACAAAATGTAGATCATTTGCGGGAAGAGTTAGGAGATTTGTTGTTGCAAATAGTATTCCATGCACGAGTGGCAGAGGAAAATGGACATTTTACCATGCAAGATGTGGTAGATGATATTACGGCAAAAATGGTACGGCGCCACCCGCATGTATTCCAGACAGCAGACCGAGAAACGGTAGGTGATACATTAGCCACATGGGAAGAATTGAAGGCACAAGAAAAGGGGCATGAACGAACGTCCATCTTAGATGGTATTTCTCCAGGACTGCCAGCCTTATTACGAGCTCAAAAGTTGCAAGAAAAAGCAAGTAAAGTAGGCTTTGATTGGCCTACGGAAGAAGGGGTATGGGCTAAGTTTTATGAGGAAATAGATGAATTTAAACAAGAAATATTCAAAAAGGATATAAAAAAAGCCGAAGAAGAGGGGGGAGATGTACTTTTTTCCTTGATAAATCTTTTTAAATGGTATAAAATAGTCGGAGAAAATGCACTACACCGTACAAATACAAAGTTTATACAGCGCTTTTCTTACGTAGAACAAGAGGTTCAACGTAGTGGAAAAAAATGGGAGGATTTTACTCTCAGTGAGCTCGATGAATTTTGGGAAGCGGCTAAGGTGAAACTTAACTCGAATGATTAAGTTAGAGGATACTATTTTTAAGGGAGGTTCAATCATGAACAAAACTGAATTAATTGCAAGCGTTGCAGCAAAAGCTGAATTGACAAAAAAAGATGCTGAAAAAGCAGTGAAAGCTTTATTCGACACAATCGGCGAAGCATTAGCAAAAGAAGAAAAAGTACAAGTTATCGGTTTCGGTACATTCGAAGTTCGTACTCGTGCTGCACGTATGGGTCGCAACCCTCGTACAAAAGAAGAAATGGAAATTCCAGCATCCAAATCTCCAGCTTTCAAAGCAGGTAAACAATTAAAAGACCTTGTTAATGGACCAGCTGCGCCAGTTCGCAAAAAATAATTCAGGTCATTCCTAAGATATGTAAACAACGCCATGATTCCGTGCCTATATGGTTTGGAATCGTGGCGTTGTTTTGTATCTCTTTCAATTTATGATAAAATAGACATAATGTAGTTTTCTAATAACCCCAGTAGAGTAAGCTAAATAAGTAGAGGGTATCTCAAGAAAGGAGGTTGCATGGGACAACGTATTTTAATCGTATCTGCCTCAATTGGTACAGGTCATACGCAGGCAGCCCTAGCCATACAAGAATATTGGCAACAGAAAGATCCAAGTGCCGTAGTTCACCATGTGGACTTTCTCGGAACAGATACCTTTTCTTTTGATAATCTGTTGAAAGAAACGTATTTTAAAATGCTCGATTTCTTTCCATTCCTCTATGACATCGTGTATCGCTGGTCTGGTGGAGAATGGAAGGGAAGCGTAGCTCAAACTGTGGTGTCCTGGATGCTGAAAAATCGAATGGAAAAACTCATTGAAAAAGAGCAACCGGATTTGATTGTATGTACTCATCCATTTCCCTGTGGCGCAGCCAGTGTATTGAAGCGGCATCGGAAAATCAATGTTCCTATTGCAGCGGTCATGACTGACTTTGCGGCCCATCAATTTTGGCGCTATGATGAAATCGATGCATACCATGTGGCAACTCCATCTATGGTATACGAAGTGCTGAACATGGGGGTGCCCTTGGAAAAAATCCATGTCACCGGTATTCCTATTATGCGCCACTTCTTTGAACCTTTAGAAGAACCTTATGGCAGTGATTCTTGTAAGCGGGTATTGCTCATGGGCGGAGGTCTTGGCTTAGGCTGTGTAGAAGAAGCATTACAGCGCCTAGATCATGTACCGGGCATTGATGAAATCCATGTAGTGGCTGGATTAAATGATGGGTTATATAATTCTTTGCATCATATGAAAGATTCTTTACGCACCCCTATTTTCATTTATGGCTATACCAATGAGATTCCACAGTTGATGCGTAAAGCCACATTACTTGTGACAAAGCCAGGAGCATTGACTTGTATGGAAGGGGTTACTATTGGGGTGCCCATGGTATTTTTCAACGCCATTCCTGGACAAGAAGAGGCCAATGCAGAACTGTTAGAACAAAAGGGCTGTGGCAAGTGGGCACGACATATTGAAAACTTGGATGACGTAGTAGGTGCTTTACTGCAAAACCAAGAGCGCTTACAGGCTATGCATGAAGCGGCAAAGGCATGGAAAGTCGATGGAGCCGCGGACATCGTAGCGGCTTGTGAGACAATGATCGCACATACAGCAGAGAATAAGTGAATATTGCAAGCTAGTGAAGATAATGCTATTGTTATAGGGGCAATAAGAAAGGCTGTCACAACATGTAACTTACATGGGTGACAGCCTTTTTGCTGCATTACTCGCTATAGGAGTCCATTTCAGAATCGTAACGCTCGATATTTTCATTGCGAATATCTTGCAATGTATCTAGCAGTTCCTCTGCGCTTTCCACACGAAGGAACAAATCTTTCAGTTCTTCGCCGTTCGGAAGTGTTACGCTCCATTGAAATGTATCATTATCATCATACACGGATACAATTACAGGCGTATCCATTGCTGCAGGAATACGTCCATCCTCATCAGAAACAATGGCGTATTGACCATCTTCCTCTTCGCTACCATCAGATAGTTCGTATAATAGGACGTCCCGTTCGTCAACTTCTACAATTTCAAAACCAATATCTTCAAATTCTTGCTGAACCGTGTCAGTGTCCATGACAACCTCCTTATAAAATAATGAATGTATTACTTTCATTCTAATCCATGAAAGTAGGTGTGTCAATGTAGGAATATGTGTTGACGGTGTCAAGTTTTTGTTGGAAAAATAATTACCTAGCTTTAAAAGAGGGTTC
>CAUUEA010000041.1:0-10236 GCA_963544145.1 uncultured Veillonella sp. | reverse complement strand
GTTCAGTAAATACCGTATTAGTCAAAAAAACAAACTTTTTGATTGTTTGGTTTGGCGATGTATGTCAGTTCTGATTGCTGCTAAAGGAAGAGCACGGCACATTCCTCCACAAACTGATACTTCGTTAGGTTTGCTCCGGAACATGCCGTGCTCTTTTAGAGTTGTCATCAATTAGTCTATTAACCTGACATACCTTATCAACGTATGCAATCGGTTTAGCGTTTGAGCGATATTTTATCCCTTTTAAATTGTATCGGTATAGAAATGATAGTATAATGTTATTGAGCTTAGAAAAATATAACATTTAAGCTATTAAAACTTAGAAAAATAGTAAACCTTAGCTTAATAATGTTTTATTTTTATTATTTCTGAAAAGGAAAGGTAGTATATGAAATTCATTGTATTACAACGGGATGATATTGAAAACTTTATACATATAGAGCATACACATATTCATAATGTGATAAACGAAGAATATCACCCTGAATTAGAGCATATATTGAACTATGCAAATCACGGAGACCAATTACAATTCCTAAAAAAAAGCAGTACACTCCTACCGAAAGGAATAAGACTGTTATACATTCCACCATTAGAAGAACTAGGCATTACTACAGGTGAAACATCAATCACATTAGAGTGGACAAGCTTAAATGAAGATACAATGTACATCATAGAAGATGAAGAACCACTTAAACTACGTATCACCAACCCTAAAGCTGGGGCGTATTATAAAATCCTCGGATAAAACACTTTATCGAAACTATCCAATGCACAATTCAAAACAACTAAAAAAGACCAGTACAAGATATCAAGCATGTAACTCGTACTGGTCTTTTTATATATTATAGTACACAGATCCCCTAGAAGAAGGCCATTAAGCGTAGCATATCTTGTGGCTCCTCTTACTACCTAAATCATAGTAATATAAGAAGAGCGCGACATGTTCCAGACAAACAATAGGTCCTCCCCCCCCAAAGGAACGTCATTACGCGCAGCAGATCCTGTGGCTCTCCTTACTGTCTAAATCATACAAATACAAAAACGAGCAATATGTAATCAGTCAAACTGATAGGAGATACCTCAGATCAAATTCTACTAGGTTCTTCCCTCCCTGAGGAACGCCATCAAGTGTAGTAGCCTTGTGGCGATTTTTTTGCATTTATTATTCTAATGTAAGAAGCGCGCGGTGTCCTCCTTCATAAACATTATGAAATACCGTTTATGAAGGAGGATATCGTGCGCTTCTCTTTATCATATTAAATTACTATCGCCACAGGCTACATAACATCACAAGTTACGACTTGAACGGATTCCCCAATCGTTGTAATACATGCTCGAACTTCTCTTTTGGGTTCGCGTTAGTGCTATACCATTCTAAGAGCTCCGAGATTTTCTGTTCTGCTTCTTCTGTAGACAGTCCTTCTAGCAAGGTAATTGCTTTTCTAGGCAAAGCACCGCTTGTGCCACCTGCTACTAGGGTAAAGCCATTTGGTTTTCCTACTAGGCCGATGTCTTTAATCATGGATTCAGCACAGCATCGCGGGCAACCGCTAATGCCGATGCGAATTTTGTTCGGCATATCTTTGCCGTAGTGTTTTTGGTCTACCATGGTCGCCATCGGAATGGTTTCCATAAAGGCATGGCTACATCCATCTGTACCTCGGCATGCCACGATGGAGTTTACAGATTTATGTTGTACTTGCACAACTCCTTCTGGCAAGTGTTCCAAAATAGATTCTTTTTGTTCTTTTGTAATATCATAAATTTGAATGCCTGTAGGAACGATACGGAACTTTCCATTATGTTCTTTCGCTAGGCTAAAAATTGCCTCCATTTGTTCGTATGTGAACTCACTGAATAAGGCATGTAAAATAACTGCTGTTTTCATAAAACTCTCCTAAATTAACTGTATGGGCGTACATTCCTACTTAGGACGTAAGGAACTGACTAAACACATAATTCCCATGCTTGGCCCCTTCCTTAGTGAGACGATATGCATCATCTTCATAAACAAGCAATTGTTTACGCATTAGATCTGCAATAACAGATCCATATATATTGTGAAAGTCTAAATTAAATCGACTTTCAAATAAACTAGGTACTAGACCCCACTTTGTGCGTAGAGCAAGAAAGCAAAAATCTTCATAGTCACGAGGGCTCGTGATGATTTCTTCCTCTATGCAAGGACTTTCACCCATTTCAATATGATGGATGTAAGGCACTACGTAAGGGGTATTCTGAAAGCGCCGATTCTCCACAAAGGAATGGGCACCGGCACCAAAGCCGATGTACTCAGCGCCATGCCAGTATTTGATATTATGACGACTGAAAGCACCATCTTTACCAAAACTAGCAATTTCATATATATCGAACATCTGTTTTTCTAAGCCTTCTATTAGGTAGTCGTACATCTGTTCGCATATATCTTCCGAAGGTAATGTGACTGTATGGTCCATGACTTGGCGATGTAATAAGGTGCTAGGTTCCACCTGTAAACCATAGATAGAGATATGGTTAATCGGCAAAGACTGAATGACTTCTAGATTATAGGAAATATCTTCTAGTGTTTGCTCTGGTAATCCATAGATTTGATCAATGCTAATATTCCGGAACCCAACCTCATGGGCTTCCAAGATTGCCTCTTGAGCCATCTTTGCAGTATGGGTTCTGTGTAATACACGCAAGTGGTCATCACGAAACGTTTGTACCCCAAAGCTGATGCGGTTAATGCCCAGCTCATATAATTGTCGCAAGTATTGTGCATCTACTTCACCAGGGTTTGCCTCTATGGTAATTTCTACATTGCTGTCAATAGTGTAATGGGTATACACCGTATCTAATATACGACTCAGTTCCTTAATGGACAATACCGTCGGTGTTCCACCACCGAAGTAAATCGTATCGAAAGGCTCTGTTCCCAATAGAGGTTGACTAGACTCAATCTCTTGTCGCAACGCATAAGCATAGACATCAAAATAGTCTTCTAATCCTTGGTACGAAGGAAAATCACAGTAGGTACACTTTTGACGGCAAAAGGGAATGTGGATATACATTCCCCTACTACCCACTGGAATACGAGTTGTATTCATTAGTTTTCTACTTTCAAAATCGCCATGAATGCCTCTTGTGGAATCTCTACAGATCCTACAGCTTTCATACGTTTTTTACCTTCTTTTTGTTTTTCTAGCAATTTACGTTTACGGGAAATATCACCGCCGTAACATTTTGCCAATACGTCTTTACGCCATGCTTTTACCGTTTCACGAGCTACAATTTTTGTACCTACTGCCGCTTGAATTGGAATTTCAAAGTTTTGACGAGGAATCAATTCTTTCAATTTCTCAGCTAATGCACGGCCACGCAATTGAGCACGATCTTTGTGAACAATGATACTCAAGGCATCCACAGGATCCCCATTTAACAAGATATCCATTTTCACCATTGGAGACTGTTGGTATCCAATCAATTCGTAATCCAAGGATGCGTAGCCTTTCGTAGCAGATTTCAATTTATCGAAATAATCGTAAATGATTTCCCCTAGTGGCAAGTGGTACACGATGGATACGCGACTTTCATCAATGTATTCCATGCTGATGTATTCCCCGCGTTTGTCCTGTGAAAGTTCCATAATGGCCCCTACATAGTCTTTTGGAACAATTGTTGTGGCCTTCACATATGGTTCTTCTACATAGTCAATTTCAGTTGGTGGCGGTAATTTAGCTGGGTTGTCTACTTCGATGACTTCCCCATTTGTTTTGTATACCTTATAGTTTACGCTTGGAGCCGTCGTAATTAAAGATAGATTATACTCCCGTTCCAATCGTTCTTGGATTACGTCCATGTGTAATAATCCAAGGAAACCGCAACGGAATCCAAAGCCTAGTGCCAAAGATGTTTCCGCCTCATATTCTAAAGCAGCATCGTTTAGATTTAATTTTTCTAAGGCATCACGCAAGTTTTCATAATCTTTCGAATCTGTTGGATACAGACCACAATATACCATGGACACGGCCTTACGGTATCCTGGCAATGGTTCCTCTGCTGGATTATCAGCTTTCGTGATCGTATCCCCTACACGACAGTCGCGAACATTTTTAATACTGGCTGCTACACAACCTACAGAGCCACATGGTAATTCTTGCACAGGCAATAAATGCGGTGTAAATACACCTAATTCAGTAACCTCAAAATCCTTGGAACTGTGCATCATACGAATGGTATCTTTTACTTTCAAAGAACCTTCTTGGACCCGCACGTAGGCAATAGCCCCTTTATAAGAGTCAAAACGAGAGTCGAAAATCAATGCACGAGCCGGTTGAGCGGAATGATCTGGAGGGGCAGGAATTTTCTCTACGATGGCCTCTAAAATATCTTGGATACCAATACCAGACTTCGCACTTGCCAAAATTGCATCAGAAGCATCTAAGCCGATAACATCTTCTATTTCACGTTTCACACGTTCTGGATCAGCACTTGGCAAGTCAATTTTATTGATGACAGGAATGATTTCCAAATCATGTTCCAACGCTAAATACACATTGGCCAAAGTTTGCGCCTCTACGCCTTGTGCAGCATCCACAACTAACAGGGCCCCTTCACACGCCGCTAAGGAACGGGATACTTCATAACTGAAGTCCACATGACCTGGTGTGTCGATTAAATTTAGTGTATATTCTTGCCCATCTTTTGCAGTGTGCAATAAACGAACAGATTGGGCTTTAATCGTAATGCCCCGTTCCCGTTCGAGGTCCATGGAGTCCAATACTTGCGCTTGCATTTCTCGTTTCGTCAAAGAACCAGTTTCTTCGATGAGACGATCCGCTAAGGTAGACTTACCATGGTCAATATGAGCAATGATACAGAAATTACGAATATGTGATGTACTCATGACTTCCCTTTCTAACAAACAATATCTATTACACCACCACCAAGAACACGACTTCCTTCATAGAATACGACAGATTGCCCCGGTGTAATGGCGCGTTGTGGTTCCGTAAATTCAACTTTCATAGTACCGTCCTCTGTGAAAGTAACAGTACATGGTGATGGTTTCGCAGCATATCGAATCTTACCTTCCGCTTGCAATGATGTGGGTACAACTCCGTCTAGGAAGTTATAGTTTTTACACAACATAGTGCGAGAGAATAAACTTTCATTAGGGCCTACGATAACCTCGTTCGTTTCGCCATCTAATTTCACAACATACAGAGGGTATGCATAGGCAATGCCCAAACCCTTACGTTGTCCAATTGTATAATTGTATAATCCATTATGCGTACCTAGGACTTCACCATTTTCATGGACAATACGCCCCGATTTAGGTTTTGTTTTCGACGTTTTTTCAATGAACCCTTGGTAATTGTGATTCGGCAAGAAGCAGATATCTAAGCTATCCGGTTTATCCCATACAGGTAATTCTTTTTCATGTGCCATCTCACGAGTTTTCGTTTTTGGTTGATGTCCTAGAGGGAACACTAGATGTTTTAAAATATCTTGTGTCAGCGTATATAGTACATAACTTTGATCTTTTGTTGGATCTTCCCCTTTATACAATTCAAAACGCTGTGCTACCTCATTGTACATGACCTGCGCATAATGGCCTGTCACCATGTGTGTAGCACCTAAGGATAAGGCTCGTTGTAATAACAAATCGAATTTAATATTGCGATTACAGAACACGCATGGATTCGGTGTACGACCATTGGAATATTCATTGATGAAGTAATCTACCACATTGTCTTTGAAAATGTCTTTCGCATCCACCACATGATGTTCAATGCCAAGAAAATCGCACATCTTCTTCGCATCCACCACAGCTTGCGGAATTTCATCTTCCTCAGTGTCGCTTACCCACAAACGCAAGGTAATACCAAATACTTTATACCCTTGGTCTAATAACATTGAAGCGGTTAAAGAACTATCTACGCCACCGCTCATAGCCACTGCATATACTTTGTCCATATTATCTCCTACCATCAAATTGATACATCAAAACAGATTGAAAGTCTGAAGATGTATAATTGAACAAAAAATTATACTTATACATATCACTATATTATATCGTACTTTCTATGTATTTTACAAGAATATGAGAAACAGAAAAGCCTATAGATCCTTTGGAAGTTCTATAGGCGAATTCTGTGTCTTAAAATTTTACATATTCAAGTTTTTATAATGCTACACTCATCTGTATACCCAATACTCTATAGGGCTCTGTAAAATCCTTTGGTACTTTTAATGGTGTGGATAGAAATATATTATAATTACAATGTATTATATCTTACAGAACGATTTTCTAATGGATTCTCTTGTGCCTGCCTTTCTAAGTTTTTCATAATTTCATACTTACGTTCATCCAAATCTTTTTCCTCAATAATAGAAATGCTAGGATGACCTAATTCTTTATCCCTCTGTATATCCTTTAGGAATTGAATTAGCTTTTCTTTTTCCTCATCCGTAATATTTTTATTTAATACCACAGTAGTTTGACCAGTAAATACGAACTGACTTATAAATCCAATTGATCCGTACGTATATTGAAAACTTCTAGTAAAATACTGTGCCTTCACACAAGGTTCTATTACTCTTGAATAATTTCCAGATTCCATGACAGCTACATATTTTCCAGTTATCGTATTTTTTTTAACATTTAAGGACGGAGGGTTATCTGGTGTATACATTACTATTGCCACTAATGACATAATGCCTATATAGGCAAGTATTAAAATAATCTCTACACCATATTTCTTAATATATCCAAACATATCTATACAACTCCTATCACATCTTATCATATCTATTACCATAGTAATTCATCAGAACAAATATTGATTTCATATATACTTTTGAAAGTTTAAACTTCCCGCTCCATCATATACTATATCTATTGTAACCTCTATTTTTAATAGTTTTTTAATGGATTCTACTAGATTTCTACATAATAGCTAGATATTTACTATTATTGAGAGGTATTATTTATTTCTCCATTTCTTTTCATATATTCTTTAATTAATGAATCATTTAGTTCCCGTAGTCCTTGTGCTACTTTTTTTCCATCTTTATAGGAAAAACGAGATTTTTCTATAGAAGATAAAAAAACTTCAATATCTGGTCTTCTTTTATACAACAAATAAAAGGTATTTATATCTTCATCATCCATATCTTCAAAATTTGTTAAAAGAGTAATATCATCTAAATACCCATATCTTAATTCATCTATACTCGAATAAAATGAGCGCCTTCCTTCTACATCAGCGATATAATTTTTTTCATATTCCACATTTAATACTTTAATGATTTGTATACCTAACCCTAAATTTATCTTTGTATATCCTGATACTCCATACGTATATAAATAATCATCTTTTACAATGTAATCATACATTTTATTTTCTATAGTAAGTTCATTAAAATAATCTCTTAATTCATTGAAATAGCTTATTTCATATCGAAAAAAAGTTTTTGTATCCATATACCTATGAATATTGATGAATAGATAGAGTGGACCCATTATCGCCACAATTATTAAAAGCCAAACACATGATTTGCGCATACTACATCACCTGCTAAAAATATAAAATAGAATATGTAAAGGATAGATTGTTAATTTGCTTTTTTATTAAAGTTACGGAAATAATTGAAAACTATCTTCAAAGGTAGGTTCAACTCGCCAATCTATATTTCGTGATTCTAAGTATTCTTCATAATCAACATTCCGCCATACACTAGATTCCATAAAAAATGAAGTATCAATAGTTGCAAATATATGCAGCATAGCAAACTCTTTTATCTCTTCATATTTTTTCTCAAACAATAAACCTTTTACAATAATACTTTCAAATTCCCATGCATTAACGACTAAGTATCTATAAAACTGTACGCAATTTTCTTTAGTTGGATTATATGAAAGTATCTTTTTATATAGCTCGACTGACAAGAAGTATGGTTGATCTATAAGCTTATGTGACTGAATCACCTTTTCCAGTGCATCATATAATTGAGCATCAAAATGAATATACTTGATCAGAGTAGATAAAATATGATAGATTCTAGATATTTTTTTATCACAAATTTTCTCCATAAACTCATTTTTTATTAAGGATTGTATCGATCTTTTATCCAAATAGTGATAAAAAAGGCAACTTGAAATACATTTTCCTTCGAGAATGCTCGTAAACAGGTATAGTAGTATTTTATAACTTTTACACATATAATCACCTCTGCCAATTCATCACAATATAGATTACTTTCATAAAATCATCTTTTAAAAACTTACTCATTTTTCATTGCTCTTTACCTATATATACATCATATCATATTGATAAACTAAATTAGTACAGTTAACTTTTTTTGCTACATCTATTATTCAAGTGTTGATCTTTGCTATATGCTATTTCTGTAAATTCCTCATCATCTTTAATACATACAAAAGGACGCCTATTTCTAAGCGTCCTCATAGCTATTCTACTTCTAACATCCGTTTGGCTCGTTCTTTGTCTTTTTTTAAGATTTGAGAAAACTCTCTAATGATTTGCCACTCTTCTTCTGTAGCTCTTAATTGGCGTTGCTTTCTTAGCTCTCCACCTGTTAACGGTCTACCTGCACCTTCTCGTGCTCCACCTCTAGGCATTTTTATCACATCCCATGAGTTTGGTTAGAATTGTAATTGCGTAGCTAACAATGAAGCCATTAATCCATGAACTCCAATTCACACCAGTATAGATGTTACTTATAAAAAATAACTCTTCTACCCTCTATGTTTTAATATTTCCTCTGCTGCCCCCAAGATTCCTAGCATGGAGTGTTCAAATACAAGTCCCCCTTGCATAAAGATGGTGTACGGTGGTCGTACGGGGCCATCTGCGCTGAGTTCGATGGAAGATCCTTGTACAAAGGTGCCACCAGCCATGATGATTTTATCTTCGTAGCCAGGCATATCACCTGGGATAGGATGTACATGGGCATCGACCGGGCTATAGGCTTGCATACCACGGCAAAAGTATTCCATTTCTTCTGGTCCATGTAAGTTAATAGCTTGGATTAAATCAAATCGTGGTGCATCCACTTTTGGAAATACGTCATATCCCAATAAGGTTCCCACCGCTGCTGTATACACAGCTCCTTTTAAAGCCTGTAATACCACATGTGGTGCTAAGAATAGTCCTTGGAAGAATAGGCGATATCCTGGTGCATAGGATCCCATATGATCTCCCAAGCCGGGAGCTGTCAATTGATAGCCTACTTGCTCCACTAAGTCATCTCTACCTACCACATAACCACCTGTAGGAGCAATGCCACCACCAGCATTTTTAATGAGTGACCCAGCCATAATATCTGCCCCTACTTCTAAAGGCTCTCTAGTTTCTGTAAATTCACCATAACAATTATCTACAAAGGTAATGGTCTCAGGGTTTACTTCTTTTACAGCTTTCACAATGATACCAATATCTTCGACAGACAAAGGTTCTCGTGTACTATAACCTCTAGATCGTTGGATTACCACCACCCGTGTATCTTTTGTAACAGCTTGGCGAATTCCCTCTAGATCATAGGTATTGTTCAGCAATGGAACTTCTTTATAGATGAAACCTTGCTCTGTTAAAGAACCCGGCACATGACGAGAGGCGCCGATGACGGATTGCATCGTATCATATGGTTGCCCTACGGCATAGACGAACTCTTTCCCTTTCGAGCCATTGCCCAAGATAGCCTGTAATGTGGTCGCTAATGCATGGGTGCCAGACACGAAATGAGGGCGCACGATAGCACGCTCTCCTTTAAATACGTGTGCGAATACTTCGTCTAGTTTCTCACGCCCCACATCATTGTAACCATAGCCACTGGTTCCATTAAAATGATAATCTGAAAGCTGACATTCTTTAAATGCTTCCAACACTTTTTTTGTATTATATAACGCCACAGGCTCAAACTTTTTGAACTCTTTTTCAGCCAATTCTAAGGCCTGTTGACGGATTTCTTCTACAGTCATTCTATTCCTTTCTTATCTTCAAAACTAGATTGAACTAGTTCCATAGCTTCCTCATAAATGCTTTCTTCACTGCGGCTCGGCGTAACGGAAATCCATTGAATATATGGCATCCGTTTATACCACGTAATTTGCCGTTTTGCAAATTGTCGTGTATGTTGTTGCACTAATTCAATAGCCCGTTCTTTCGAATATTCCCCGTGAAAGTAAGGAATTATCTCTTTATATCCAATGCCTTTGAAAGCCTG
>CAUUEA010000040.1:0-10584 GCA_963544145.1 uncultured Veillonella sp. | reverse complement strand
TAGCACTGTATGCTCCCTCCTTTACGAGATAGTGGTATTACTCATTATCAGAAGACTCTACATAGCCACTGATTTGGCTGATAATATCGTCTTCTTCACCTGCTGTGACAGGCTCTTCTTCTACAATGTATCCGTCAGGTGTTCCTTCTACTGTGGAAGATTCTCCTTCTGCAGTCGCTTCTGTAGCACCTTCTTCCATTACTTCACGAATATCATCATGACGTGGTACATCCTCATCATCTAATTCTTTAATGAGAACTTCTTCTTGATCTTCATTCAAGATTTTTACGTCAAGACCGATACTTTGTAATTCTTTCAACAATACTTTGAAAGATTCAGGTACGCCTGGTTCAGGAATATTTTCACCTTTAACGATTTTTTCGTAAGCTTTTACACGGCCCACAACATCGTCAGATTTCACAGTTAACAACTCTTGTAGTGTATAGGCTGCACCATACGCTTCAAGAGCCCACACTTCCATCTCACCGAAACGTTGTCCACCGAATTGAGCTTTACCACCCAATGGTTGTTGTGTAACAAGGGAGTACGGACCTGTAGAACGAGCATGGATTTTATCATCTACTAGATGGTGAAGTTTCAACATGTATACGTAACCAACGGTAACTTTGTTATCCATTTTTTCGCCTGTACGGCCATCGTATAATACAGTTTTACCATCATCATCACGACCAGCTATGCTAAGTGTATCAAATACGTCACTTTCATGAGCACCGTCAAATACTGGCGTCGCAATATGAATACCAGCCACATCAGGTTTTGGCATGCCATACATATCATAGTCGTAACCAAATTTTTCCAATTCAGTGCGCAAATGACTGCGTTTCTCACGAACTTGGTGAATTGTTTCAATCACATGTACCACACGACGAATGGCACGTAATTCTGTTTCTAAAGCTTCATCCATTTCTGGACGTTCTGCTTCTACATCATCAAATGTTTCGATACCTAATTCATAGATACGTTTTTCTTCTGCCAATAAGAAGTCATAGCGAGTTTGTCCGCCCAATTCTTCAAATTTTTCTTGTGCTCGATGTAAGATTTTATCTAAGGCTACTACTTTTTGACTATCAATTTGTTTGTCTGTTTCAAGATAGTTAGCAATCGTAGGATCTGCAATGGCTTGTTCTAAGCTTTCAATTTCTGCAAAGATATCTTTGATGCCAGCAATTTCATCCCAGTATGTACCATTTAATTGAGCTTCTTTCAGTACTTCTTTAATTTTTAGATCAGTTGCCTTAATTTGCATACCTAATCCTTGTACTGCCCAACCTAAATGTGTTTCCAATACCTGACCGATGTTCATACGAGACGGTACGCCTAATGGGTTCAATACGATTTGTACTGGTGTACCATCTGGTAAGAACGGCATATCTTCTTGACGCATAACGCGAGAAACGACACCTTTGTTACCATGACGGCCCGCCATTTTATCACCTTCGTGAATTTTACGTTTTTGCGCAATATACACACGAACAACTTTATTCACGCCTGGCTGTAATTCGTCACCATTTTCACGAGTAAAGATTTTGACATCCACGATTTTACCTGCTTCACCATGTGGTACGCGCAAGGAAGTATCGCGAACTTCGCGTTCTTTGTCGCCGAAAATCGCACGTAATAAGCGTTCTTCTGGAGTTAATTCTGTTTCCCCTTTAGGAGTTACTTTACCAACTAGGATATCGCCAGGTTTCACTTCTGCACCGATGCAGATAATACCGTTTTCATCCAAGTTTTTAAGGTTATCATCACCAGTATTTGGCAATTCACGAGTGATTTCTTCGGCACCTAGTTTAGTGTCTCGAGCATCACATTCGTATTCTTCAATATGGATGGATGTGTAGATATCTTCTTTACAAAGTTCTTCACTTAATAAGATCGCATCCTCGTAGTTGTAACCTTCCCAAGGCATGAATGCTACCAATACGTTGAAACCTAATGCTAATTCGCCGCCATCTGTAGCTGGACCATCTGCCAATACTTGGCCTTTCACCACGGATTGTCCACGGTATACGATTGGTTTTTGGTTAAAGCATGTAGATTGGTTAGAACGCATGAATTTATTCATTTTATATACGTCTACACGACCATTATCACGTTGTACATGGACTTCATTACCCCAACAACGTGTAACAATACCCGCTTCTTTTGCTAATACGCAAACGCCGGAGTCTGTGGCCGCTTTGTATTCCATACCTGTACCTACTAACGGTGCTTGTGCACGAAGTAAAGGCACCGCTTGACGCTGCATGTTCGCACCCATCAAGGCACGGTTCGCATCATCATTTTCTAAGAATGGAATCATAGCAGTACCGATAGATACTACTTCTTTTGGGCTTACGTCCATGTAGTCCACTTTATCTGGAGATACTTCTAATACATCATGACCACGACGACATGCAATGTTCTCAGATACGAAGTAACCATCTTCATCGATACGAGAGTTCGCTTGGGCAATTGTCATGCCTTCTTCTTCATCAGCTGTCATATATACAACTTGGTCAGTCACGCGAACTTTGATAACTCGATTTGCATCATCGCCTGTACCATATACTTTTTCAATTTTACGGTATGGCGCTTCAATGAAACCAAATTCATTCACTTTCGCATAGTTGGATAAAGAGTTGATCAAACCGATGTTTGGACCTTCTGGAGTTTCGATCGGACACATACGACCATAATGGGAATGATGCACGTCACGAACTTCGAAGCCTGCACGCTCACGAGATAAACCGCCAGGTCCTAAGGCGGATAGACGACGTTTATGTGTCAATTCGCCCAATGGGTTAGTTTGGTCCATGAACTGGGACAACTGAGAAGAACCAAAGAATTCTTTGATAGCTGCCACAACTGGACGAATATTCAATAAGGCTTGTGGAGTGATGACAGAAACGTCTTGGATTGTCATACGTTCTTTGACCACACGTTCCATACGAGTTAAACCGATACGGAATTGATTTTGTAACAATTCGCCTACGCAACGAAGACGACGGTTACCCAAATGGTCGATATCATCAGTTTGGCCAATGTTTTCGATCAAGTTCATCATGTAACTTACGTTAGCAATCATGTCTTCACGAGTCACAGTGCGATGGCTGAACGGTAAATTGCTGTTGTTACAGATGACTTTCACTACCGTACCTTCTGTGTTCACTACGAAGAACTCAGGTACTACATCACCGCTGTACACACCGCTATTAGCCACTACTTCAAGAACTTCTTCGTTCACATAAGTATTAGCTTCTACGATGATTTCACCATTTTCGTCTACAATTGGTTCTGCCAAAGTTTGACCGAACATGCGTTGACGCCAGCCTAATTTTTTATTTAATTTATAACGACCTACGCGAGCTAAATCATAGCGACGAGGGTCAAAGAATAAGTTATCGAATAAGTTACGAGCACTTTCCACAGTTGGTGGTTCGCCTGGACGAAGTTTTTTGTAGATTTCTACCAACGCTTCATCAGCGGATTGTGTGCTGTCTTTTTCTAATGTACGAAGTAAACGTTCATCGTATTCTGGATGACCATTTTCGTCCACTTGTCCATTCCAGAATAATTCCAAGATGGATTCGTTAGTTTCCCAACCTAATGCACGTACTAATACTGTAGCTGGTAATTTACGGTTACGGTCGATACGTACGGACACGATATCGTTCGCATCTTTTTCTAACTCGATCCAAGCACCACGGTTTGGAATCACTGTAGAATCATACAAACGGTTACCCATTGTATCAATACTGCCACCGTAGTACACGCCTGGGGAACGAACTAATTGGGATACGATAACACGTTCCGCACCATTGATGATGAAAGTTCCTGTATCTGTCATCAATGGGAAGTCGCCCATAAATACTTCTTGTTCTTTAATATCTGGATTTTCTGGATCATTGTTAACGAGACGAACATTGACACGCAAAGGTGCTGCATAGGTAGCATCACGATTTTTGCATTCGTTAATGTCGTATTTTGGTTCTCCAAGGCTGAAACCTTCAAAGGAAAGCGCTAACTTTCCTGAATTGTCTTTAATCGGAGAAATATCGTTAAAAATATCTTGTAAACCGCTCTCTAAAAACCACTCATAAGACTTGCGTTGCACGTCTAACAAATGTGGCATTTCGAGAACTTCGTTAATCTTAGCGTAGGTATATCGAGTACGCTTACCCACTTGCTCAGGTTTGAACATGTTCTTTTCACCCCTCATAAAAATTGGCTTACATATTCTATAACGGTATGACTGCAGACGATTCCAGGTCTCAGTTTTCCTGCTGACCAATGACAAAATAAGCAAGGCTCTTAATTTTTTCTTGTGAACCTTGCTTTCCTCATTTCAGCACAACCTTGGATATATTCCTTCATCAATTCAATGTTATAGTTACTTTTTTGCAATTAAATATTATAATCTCCTTGTATCTATTTGTCAAGCATTATCCTACCATGATATTCCATAGCATTGATATCTACAAAAAAAGATTTGGCATGCAAACATTTTATTCGTTCGCAACCAAATCTTTTTCCTTCACCATCTGCACGGCACCTACTGGGCATATGGCGTAACAATCACCGCAGTGAATGCACATGTCCTGATGGATCATATAGCGATCGCCTTTGCGAGTGATAGCCTCCGCCGGACAATCCATAGCGCATCCTGCACAACATACGCAGGTGTCTTTAATATGAAAGTACATAGTCAAGCCTCCTAGTCTTAGTATACTACGAGGCTTGCTATTCGACTATACCATAGATTACCAGATGTATTTTACACTGACGTTGCCACGATAGCCTTTGTAATAGGAACCGCCTAAGTTTCTTTCAAAGCGAACATCGCCAAATACATACCAACGATCGTCCTTGCGCCATTGTGCACCGATACCAAGTTCACCAATGGTACGACCATAATCACCGCGAAGTGTATCCTCACCAATATGAACTGTATAAGCGTTTGTGAAAGTTCTCCAAATATTAGCTACGCCATATATAGTACGAGAGGCAATGCCATTAGCATTATATTTTTCACGGGATAAACGAGCACCAATACGTCCTACCCATGTACCATGTCCACCATGAGATACCATTTTATCAGTACCATGGATGCCTTGCAATGCAAGATAGGAGTACACTAATTGACCTTGTGGTTCTAAAATCGTGCGACCTCGCTCCGTTTCACGCAACACATATGGACGACCTGTTTCCACAGATCCAGCAAAGCCCCAACCAGATTGTTTTTCTCTGTCATGACCAACCGCTTCATAGGCATTACGAAGTAAGCTCACTTGACCCACCCAGTCTACATATTGATCATGGGCGCCGTATTTCGTTCTTGTTAAGCCTAAAGACAGATTACGTACTGCACCTGTACCAGTTTGTAAGTCCGTAGCTTGCTTACCTTTGTCATCTGTATTGAACTTATCATAGAACTTCGCTTGGCCATATTGATACGCTACATACCCACTATTAAAGCTTGTAGTGCCATCCTCTTTTGTTTTTACATTCCAATCACGACCGAATTGAACACCTCGTGTATGTAAACTATAACCAAAACGATCTCCTCTATGATATCCATAATCTTTCAACACTTTTGCCCAAATTGGATGATCATCATTTTCTTCATGATGGGCGTAGATCACACGACTCATTGGATAGTCTTTATTCTGCCATTGTTCATGCAACATACGAGGGTTTTCACTACGACGTTCATGTAAGGTACGTAGAATTTGTCCTATCATACGAGTGTTCACTTCTGGCATTTGTGTATAACCAGGTGTACGTTTATCTAACATTGGAGTTTTATTCAAACCCGTCAATGTCCAGAACCACTCATGTTTACCGTCTTTCACACGATGTGCTAATTTTAATTCACCAGCACCCGTTGTTTTAGCCACACCTGTGAAAGCCCCTTCTTCGCTGGATTCTACATCAGCACGGACCACAGGAACTGTATTTTTCTTCAAGTCTGCTACAATGGAGCCGATAGAGCCATCAATAACAGTCTCTTTACCATCCATTGCTACAGGTACTACTGTGGTAGAGCCTGTCGCAGTGCCAGTAATATGAACTAAATCAGATACGGAGTTAGCCCCTTCTTCATCACCTGGGGAATCCCATTTTGTATTCATTTTAATAAGACCATCTTTACCTGTGTAGTTGCCATTCAATGTCAATACATCTTCATAGGACTTATTAACTGTAGTGATAATACCGCCTTCATTTTTGAAGTCAGATGCAGTAGTACCATCTTTTTGCACAGTCTTCACAGTATATTCTGCTTTCGCATCATCTGTTAAGTTCGTACCCGCATCAAGAATACCGCCATTAGACAATGTTACTGTCGTAGCCGTAGAAGTTTGCGCCCCCGTCAAATCTTCTTTCTTCGCCAATCGCCATGTAGCACCTTTGTCCACAGTCATATGTAACGTAGACTCTTTATCTGCATGGATTAACCCCGTTAAGAGAGCTTTATCTGCGATAGTTGCTGTTAATTCAGATGTAGCACGATCTGCTTCCTCCGTAGCCTCTGCATTTTCAGATTTGGCACGGATTGCCCAACCTTTTTTTGCTGCTGTCGCTTCGGATAATTCACCGGAAAGGGTGAATTTGGCGTTTTTGACACTTTTTGCACCCCAGTCAAAATGGTTTCTTAAAACACCTTCTTTACCTAATATTCTAGCCCCTGTAAGTAGTTGTCCCTCTTTTTTAAATTCTGCATTCGTTAACACTAAATCATCTACTTCAGAGGTAGTCGACAATTTTGTATTATGCAAGGAAACCTCATTATTAACATTCTCTTTCCCTCGAGCTAGCACTTCTTTAAATGTAAAGAATAAATAGTTTACTACTCCTAGATTTTTATAATCAAAGGTATCAAATACAATGGCATTGGTACTGGACTTAATATCGGACGCTTCTTTTGTGTTGGCGCCAGTAACAGTGAATTTTGATCCGCTATCAAATAGTCGCACCGCTCCAGAACCACGATATTCTTTTCTATCCATTGTTACTACACCATTGATTCCTGTAGTATCTACGGTCAGTTTTCCATTCGCTACCACCTGAGCTCCGACTCCAGCATCACCATTACCTGGTTTACCAATTTTAACACCTGCAGAGTTAATGCCTTTGCCTTTTACCGTAATCGAAGTATCACCATCAAAAGTAGCTTTTGCATCTGTACCTGACACATACGATCCCACTAAATAATCAGATACTTTATCTGCACTTTTATCTTCCACGATAATATTTACATTACCTTTACTATGAAACTCAGGTTTTGCACCGCCAGAACGGTATACACGTATCCCTGACATCTGGTATCCTGTTTCAAACTTGCCTCCAGGAATTGGCACACCTGTAAAATTTCCTCTTTTTGTATCTTCTGTATTATTTACTACTATATTAGCATTATTAACAGTAAAGGTTGTGGTATCCCCTGAGCCAAGCCAATTATATCCAACAGCCACTCCATAAGCTGCATCAGAATCTGCACTTTGAGGTGTGTCAGCACGTCGATTCGACTTCGTCACTGTCACGTTCAAGTTTTTAATATCTGCCGTAGATGTGCCACGCACGATCATTCCTTTTGGGCGATTATTAACAGCATCGTCCCCAGGCTTAACAGTAATCGTAAGATCATCGGTTGTTAATTTTCCGTTGATTACGTTAATGCCTAAGCTTTCATCAGAATCTTTATCCATAGTAAGCTCTAGGTTCTCAGCCCCAGTAATTGTTAGGTCGCCACCAGATACACCTATACCGTCTTTAATGAAAGTGTCATTGCCACCTGCTACTACCTCTGTCCCGGTATAACTCGTTTGGTTTTGTAGTGCCCCATAACTTATGCTTGTCGTTAAGGCATATGCTGCTAATAGCGCCCCCATAGTCATCATACTGCGTTTTCTCATACTAATTCTCCTTGCTCACCTTTTGGTTATATATAACACCATTTCAGATTAATATATATTTTTATTGTATATATTGTACATATTTTTATTATCATATATCACATGTACAACTGTCAACATGTAGAGCACACTCAAATACTGCCTATCTAGACCTATTATGCATAACTCGATATTATCATGTAGAGGCTGATCTTACTATACAAAGATACCATGCACCTATGTCACATCGATTTCTATCAGATACACCGTGATATACCTCCTTCTATCATTATCTAAGTATCTTCACTTGATATAGTAAACGCAAAAGAGGAATGCCGCATACACTCATCAGCATTCCTCTATGTATTCTTCTATATTGTACTGGTCTATAGTTTATTCTTCCACAATGCACTGGCACATCTTCATCGTCAATAGCGCCGCTTCATGGGATTCCTTGGTTACTCCTGCGCAACAGTTAGCATCTACATGCACAGGGATTTCTGGCAAACCCGCTTTCAATATAAGTGCATTCGATACGACGCAAATGTCCGTGCATAGTCCGACTATCGTAATTGTTTCAATTGCTTCCTCTTCGTGCATCGCCTTAAGGTGGGCCAACAAATCTAAGGACCCAAAGTTAGGTTTATCTAGTACATCTACCCGTTGACCTCTTTCATGAGCCACGTCCAACAGGTCATTGGCAATTTCCCAACCTTTGGTGCCACGGGCACAATGTTCCACTGGCAAGTGCTTGCCTTCTTGGCTTTCAAGGTAACCGCCATCGTGGGTATCACGAGTAAACACAATAGGACCATCAAAACTGCGAATTTTTTCGCGTACCGCCGGTACGATGGCCTGTGCCTGCGGTGAACCTAAGCTTCCATCAATAAAATCATGTTGCATGTCTATTACAATCAATACGTTCATGGGGTATCTCCTTTGTTAGAAAGTAGGCAAGGAAATGACACACTCCCTTGCCTTACCTAAATTGATAGTACTAGAACCTTTCACTACTTATGCGATTGTTATTATCCTTTTACTACGTCAGCACAACGAGCACATAATGTTGGATGATCTGCATCTTGACCAACTGTGTCGCGGTGAATCCAGCAACGTTCACATTTTTCTAATGCAGATGGAGTTACCACGATGGATAATGCTCCGTCTTCTACAGTCACAGCGTTGGCTGGTGCATTGTTACGGCCTTCCACTAAATGCGCTTCAGACACGATTAACAAGCTAGCTAAAGAACTACCGAATCCATTCAATGCTTGGTACGCATCGCTATCTGCGTAGACAGTGATGGATGCATCCAAGGAATGGCCGATGGCTTTATCACGGCGAGCGCCTTCTAAAGCTCTTGTCATTTCACTACGAAGGGCTAACATTGTCGCCCAACGTGCAGACAATTCCCCGTCCACATGTTCTGCATGACCTTGTGGCCAATCTGCTAACATTACGCTTTCTTCCATACCTTCTTCTTTTGGCATGTATTGCCATACTTCTTCGGCTGTGAAAGAAAGGACGGGGGACACCATTTTCACTAATGTTGTTAAGATTTCATAGATTGCAGTTTGCGCGCTACGACGGCCTAAGTCATTTTCTTTCTCTGCGTACATAGTATCTTTCAACACATCTAAGTAGAAGGAAGATAAGTCTACTGTACAGAAGTTATGGATTGTGTGATACAAGATGTGGAATTCGTAATTTTCGTAAGCATTCGTTACTTTTTCACGAACTTCTTCTAAACGATGCAATGCCCAACGATCTAGTTCTGTTAAATCTTTGTAAGCTACTTTATCTGTGTTAGGGTTAAAGTTATCTAAATTACCCAACAAGAAACGGAATGTATTACGGATTTTACGATATACTTCCGCCAATTGTTTTACGATGTCTTTGGACAAACGCACGTCTGCTTGGTAATCTGCAGAAGATACCCATAAACGCATTACGTCCGCACCGTGTACATCGATGATGTCAGAAGGAGCCACTGTATTACCTACAGATTTAGACATTTTGCGGCCTTCCCCATCCACTACGAAACCGTGAGTCAATACGGCATTGTATGGTGCATGACCACGTGTCGCAACACCTGTTAACAAGGAAGAGTTGAACCAACCACGATGTTGGTCAGAACCTTCTAAGTACATAGCGCAAGGCACCTCTAGTTCGTTTTGTTCCAATACGCCGGACCAAGAGCTACCGCTGTCGAACCATACGTCCATGATGTCTGTTTCTTTATGGAAAGAATCATGTCCGCAAGATGGACATGTGAATCCTTCTGGCAATAATTCTTTTGCTTCATGAGCCCACCAAGCGTTGGAGCCTTCTTTGGCAAACCATTCTTGTAAAGAAGAAATTGTATCATCATTGATGATATGCTCTCCACAATGGTCGCAATAGTAGATGGGAATTGGCACACCCCACGCACGTTGACGAGAGATAACCCAGTCCCCACGGTCTGCAATCATGTTATAAATGCGGTCATGACCCCATTTAGGAATCCATTGTACTTGTTCGTCGATGGCTTTCAATGCTTCTTGACGGTATCCATCCACGGAGGAGAACCATTGTTCTGTAGCGCGATAGATAACAGGGTTTTTACAACGCCAGCAATGAGCATATTGGTGACGGATATTGCCTTTTTGTACCAACGCACCGTTATGAGCCAAGATTTTGATTACTGGTA
>CAUUEA010000039.1:0-10641 GCA_963544145.1 uncultured Veillonella sp. | reverse complement strand
GAAATCCAAGCTTCTGGGTAGTCCGTTTTGATATTGGTCAATCCGATTATAAACGAGCTGGTAGCTGGAATGGTTTCATCGATTACAAACGATTTGATCATGGTTCATTCTTTGGTGGTAATGGAAGTGGTTCTGTGCCAGATCGTTACCTAGACGGCATTAGTAGCTTTACTGTAGGTGGTGGTTACGTGCCTCGTAAAGATTTCTTATTAGAAGCATTTTACACATTTGATGCAAAAGCGACTGGACAACGTGATACATTGTATGGTGGAGAAAACTTTAAACTAGGAAATTATACAAGAATTCAAGGAACATATAAATTCTAATAGTATCTAACTGTATACATTTATAATGTAATGTAAATCATTATTTATAATGCCTAATGAGTGCATATCTAGTGCTCATTAGGCATTTTGTATATTAACTCGATGGGTGTTTCTATAAAAGTGAGAAGTATTCACAAAAATAAAAACGAAATGGGCTAATTGAAAACGTTTTGGAGTAGATTTGAAAGATTATTTGGTATAAAATCAAAACAAAATGATATTTTTTGTCATTTGTGTTATTATTTGTGTTAATTTTATTCAGTATTTAGGAGTAGATTGCCATGACGACAGCTCGTAGAAAGCAACAGAAATACTTCATGCTATCCTGTGCGATTGCTACATGGATAGCGCTACCAGGTTTAATGTATTCTAACTCAGTACAAGCTGAGGGTTCTGTATATGTTACTGCTGATAGAGCTCATGAAGAAGCTAAATATAACTCACAACAAGTGAGTATTATTACTAAAAAAGATATTGAAGCAAAACAAGCTAAATCAGTAGAAGATATCATTTTCACTGAAAGCGGTGTATCTCGTACGGTAGACTCTATGGGTCGTGTAGGTGTGTCTATTCGTGGTGCCGAAGCACGACATACGTTAATCTTAGTAGACGGGCAAGCCGTATTAGGTGACTTGGCTAAGTTCAGCGGTGCCGCTGACGAAGTGATGCGCTTAGGCACAGAGAACGTAGAACGTATTGAAATCGTACAAGGTTCTGCTAGTGCTAAATATGGCTCTGATGCTATTGGTGGTGTAGTTAATATTATCACTAAAAAAGCGGCTAAAAAACCAACTATCCAAATCAATGGTGAAGGATCTCGTGCAAAAGGTGGAGAAACTGGCTATGGTAATACTAATTTCTTCTTGCGCGCGGATTCTGGACAAATGGGTAAAGTACGTGTAGCCATCTCCGGTAGTAAACGTGATATTTTACCAGTATATGCTACAAAAGAAAGAAGAGATACTGGTGATAAGTTAGAAGGAGACTTCAAACCTAATGCACTTCGTTTCTACGGTGATACTTCTGATATTGGCTTTAATGGTATTTATGATATCAATAAAGATCATAATATTCAGGTACGCTTAAATCGTTATACAGAAGACTTGCATCGTGATGTAAAAAATAGTACATCACCAATGGAGCCTCAACGTCATTTTAAACGTGATAGTAACCGTAATACATTAAATATGATTTGGAATGGTCGTGGTGGTGCCAGTGACTGGAAATTAGAATTGAATCATTCTCGCATCAATGAAAATGATGTTTCTTTGATAAACTATACTGGTCGTTCCCAATATGAAGGTAAAAACGAATTACGTTATATCGATGATGTAGATCATCGTCAAACAGATATTCGTTTTAACGCAAACTCTGCGATTGGTGATAAACATACTTTAAGTTGGGGTATTGCACAAACTAAAGAAACAGGTTTTGGTAGTCGCCTAAAAAGCTCGCCTAATGTGAAAACTCGCTATATTGATCCATGGGATTATGATAAAAATTTATTAGTAGCAGGAGTGGACCGTTTAGAACGTCGACCTGGTGATAATAGTTTACGTGTTTATTCTCATATCCATGATTACAAGTTTAAACCAAGTAAAGATGGTTTACCTATTTGGGATAAGGATTATGAGTATTATGGAGCTGATAAAGAAAGTGATGTTCCACCGATTACCTATGAATACTTCCGTGACCATAAATTAGATGATCCTGTTAAAACAACAGATCCATCCTCTTGGTACAATAACTTAACAGATTTTGGTGTAGATGATGAGCACTGGGCAAAAATTCGTGATTTCAATGATGCATTAAAAAAAGAAAATAATATAAATGGATCATCGGTATATGTGAAATACTTTACCCAAGGGGAATCCTTAGATCCAGCAGAACGTGCGAAAGCTCCAAAATATAAAGGTGTTAAGTTCCTAGAAAAATACCGTGAGCGTGAACAACGTATTACTGAAGGCGAAGGTAGTATTAAAAAAAGTAATTACTACTTATCTGATGCATGGCAAGTGAACAAAGATTTATTAGTTCAACCAACGCTTCGTATCGATAAGAGTAGTTTATTTGGAACACATTTCTCTTGGAACTTAGGTGCTACCTATAATGTAAACTCTAACGCTCATCGTCGTTTAAAAGCCAATGTAGGTACTGGATATTCTGAACCAGGTATGGGTGAATTATGGTATAATTGGCAAATGTTTGCATCAAATCCAGTAGCGCAAGGCGTTGCAAAAATGGGATGGTATTGGGCAGGTAATCCAAACTTAAAACCAGAAACATCTAAAAATATCGACATTAGCTTTGAAGGTGAAGGTAAAAATGATTACGCTCGAATTGGCGTTTTCCAAAACCATATTCGTAACTATATGTCCGTATACTTTACAGGAGAATTACAAGACTGGGCACCACAATTATCAAAACAAGATAAATGGATGCAAGCACCAGATTTAATTTATAGCTTTAAAAATATTGGTAAAGCAAAAATTACTGGTTTGCAATTAGAATGGAAACATAAATTTGGTTCTAAATGGAGCACTCGTTTCGGGTGGACTCGCTTGCAAGCGTTGAATCAATCTGATTCTACAATGCCGGCCCATTTATTAGACCGTCCAACTAACAAAATCGACTTCGGTATTACTTATGAAACTAAGAAGTGGAATGCACAACTGTGGGCAGACTATTATCATAAAATGCTTGATAGTAATACACAAAAGAATCGTTCTAATTACTGGATTAGTGGTATTGATTCTGATAGTGCGATTTATAATGTATCTAATGAGTATGAAGAAAAATCATTCGGTACATGGAACGCCATGGTACAACGTAAGTTTGGTAATGATTCCTTAGTGTATTTCGGGGTTAATAATATCTTTGATCATCGTGATGATGATAGAGCAACACAATCTCGTGTATATCGTTTTGGTGTAAATCTTAAATTCGGCGCAGGTGGAGATAGTAAAGCTCACGATGCGAAGATGCAAAATCCTGCATCAACAAATGGTATAAATGGTACAACTCCTATTACAAAAGTTCATGTAGATAAAGCTATAGCTACTGTGAATGGCGATGATATGGGACGTGAGCATCAATTCTTAGAAAGACCATTTGATACTAAGAAAGAAAAAGGAGCCGAATTTATTGGCGATTATCGTGCACGCTTAATGGCACATGGTGGTTCTGAACGTCCACAATCCTTGTACACAAGTACTGCATATGTAGGAAATGCTGAATATAACTTAAAAGATCAAAAAGAACATGGTTTAGAACAACGTATTCGTTTTGGTGTAGATGCAAGAATCAACGATACTACTAATGTTAAAGTTCTTGCTAGTGCTAGTGGAAATCACTCTGTAGATACAACTTCTACTACAGTTCAATCTAAAGGTCTAAATAAACAACGGTTAGAAAATTTAGATGTAACGAATACGAATGGACGTTGGGATTTCTCTATTGGTCGTTTACATGAATCCATGGGAACAACAGGATACTGGTTTAATAAAACATTTGATGGAGTTCGTGCTGTATGGACGGACCAAAGAAGTCAATTCCGCACAGGTATTGGTTCCTTTAAAGCAAGCACTGGTATTACAGACTCTTCCTATAACCATAGTACGTACGCTACATATTTCAGAGCACCAACATTGGATGAATTTATTGGATTAAATAGTCAACTATATAATACGTTCAATGAAGGTATGTACGGCAATGAGTGGAAAACTCCGATTGAGGAAAAGGATGGAAAAAGAGTTCCTCAAAAGGGATCTTTTATGGAAAGATACTTAAATGACTTTAAAGGTAAGAACGAAAATCTATTTTTTGTAGAGCAATTGACCGATTTAGAAAATACAATGTCTAACTTATCAGAAGAAGAACGAGCTGCAAAACGTACTGAGATTGTACAGCGCATGGCCGAGATTGTTGGTAAAGCATATCCAGAATTAGCTAACTCTACTTACTTAGCATATAGAACTGAAAAACCTGGAAAAGTGATAAACATTATGTATGAAGTAGAAGATGCCAATGGTACAAAGGCATATTTAATGGCTCAAATGGATTCTTATTCATCTGGTGGAAAATTTACGCCATATACTATTAATAAAGATGAAGCAGAAGACCGAAAAGCTGTTAAAAGAGAGAAAAATGAAATCTTAAAAGAGTTGTATGGTAAACCATTAGAGTCTGTTAATTCAAAATTTGCCGCAACTTTAGGAGATCCAACGTTATTAACCAAGGAATACATTGATAAGAATAAAGCAAAATTAGAAGAAGGATACAAGGCTGCTGCAGAATGGGCTGCACGTAAACAATGGCTTGAAGATAATGAATATTCCTTAGACTCACGTGATGACAAAATAAAATATTTTGATAACTATACTCTTACTGATGATGGATATTATAAGAAAATATCTTCAAGCGCTTCTGAAGCGAAAAAACTTGATAATCCAATTAAAGAATATAAATTCAAAAGAGTTGTGAAAATATTTGAAAAAGGAGACTACGTATCTGGTAAAGGCAGTAAAATGAATGATGTTGATATTGCCGAAACATTAAAATCTGCGAATTTTGCGACAACAACCAGTGATTATACCGAAGGTAAAATGCAGTTTTTCCCAGAGCTATATTTGAGAGAATTAATTAGAGTGTTAAAAACTTCTGAACAAGGTAATACATTACCTCGCGCAGCTCTCGAAAAAGTAATTGGAAAACCAATTAAAGTGACTGGATTAAAACTTGAACGTGATACAATACCTGCAATTGATAGAGCTATTTTTGCACAATATAAAACACAAGTTAACCCTCGTTTAGGTTTGCAAGCATGGTTCTTACGATCCTTGAACAATAATGCCCATTCTATGCAAGCAGGTCATGTGAAAACTAAGATGGTAACTCATACAGGTATTACGGGATATAATACAGATTGGGCTGGAGATATCAATCCAGATGATCCTATTTATGGAGATGTAACATCTGAAGTTCCAGACTTTACTAATGATACATATACATCAAAACGATTGGCTAATATCTTTGCTATCGGTGCACAATATCAAGTCGGTGATAATGCTCTTATCTCCTTAGATTATGGTTTCAACCGCAGTGATTTTGGTCGCTATATGAACGGACATACAAACTTTGATCATGTACGAAATACAGCTGACTTCACAGTAAAAGGTCACTCCATGGGTGGTACGCCACACTTCTGGACAGCTCGTCTTGATATCGGTCAATCTGACTACACAAGACCTGGTAGCTGGAATGCATTTATGGATTACAAATACTTTGCACATGGTTCCTTCTTCGGCGGTAATGGTACAGGAGCTGTGCCTGATCGTTACTTAGATGGTATCCGTAGCTTCACATTGGGTGGTGGCTATGTTCCTCGCAAAGATTTCTTGGTAGAAGCGTTCTACACATTCGATGCAAAAGGTATTGGACAACGTGATACATTATACGGTGGAGAAAACTTCAAATTAGGTAACTACACTCGTATCCAAGGTACATACAAATTCTAATACAAAATAACACGACATTTTATATACATTGGTCTATGTCTATGAATGACTAGACAGGAAGATAGACTAGCTTTCAGTATATAATGGTATATCATAGAGGATAGTTAACGGTACATGTTAGCTATCCTCTATTACCATGCTAGGTACACAAGTATGGGAATATGTGGCTGAAATCTATCAAAATTACATTATAATGTAAAAAGTGGTTTGTATTAAACAAAGATTGCATTGAGATGCAAAGATTGTCTAATTTAGAGTTAAAATTGCATTGAATTGCAAAAATAGTTAATTTTAACTAAAGATTGTATTGGAATGCCAAATTAAGGTCAATTTTTAGAGAAGAATGTATTGTAATGTAATTTTGTGATATAGAAAATGATCCTATAAGGCAATACAAAAAATGTGTTGGAATAGATGTTTTAATATGGAAAATGGTGTCAGAGTATATGTTATATAGGGGTGACAAGTGAAAGAAGAAATAAAAAAAGAAGTACAAGAGTCAACAGGTGTGATTCGTTATATTTGGATTCTGTTAGGCGCTATTAGCTTTGGTTTAGGATCGTTAGGAATTGTATTGCCTTTATTGCCAACGGTACCGTTTTATTTATTTGCGGTATTTTGTTTTGCTAGGGGTTCTAAACGATTTCATGAGAAGTTTGTAAACTCTAAGCTTTATGCAAACTATGTAGAGCCGTTTAAGAATAAAAGTGGCATGCCACTACGCACTAAGATTAATATTTTGGTGTCTGTGTCTATTTTATTGGGTATTGGATCCTATAGCATGCGGAATATGCCGGTAGCCTTATACGTTATTGGAGCTGTGTGGATAGGTCATGTCATTGCCCTTGCCTTTATTGTGAAAACAGCACCATCTGAACCTAAAGTAGATTAATAGTTATTTTAGTAGTGCATGTTTATATACAACTCAATATGATCGACACATAAAGGTAAAATATTTATATTAGCCAAATCATGAATGAACTCTCATCGTGATTTGGCTTTTATTGTATTGTGCTTATGTGGTATAGTAGTAGCAACTATAAACCTCTAAAGGGAAATTGGTAATCGGATGTATTGCTAGAAGTTATTTTACAGAATCAATAGGCACAATATATAGTGAGTATTACTAGGTATACGTTACGAATGATTCGTTATATTTGACGTCATATATTTTTTCATTGAAAAAATAATGGTAGTATTACATGAGTGTGTATATGTATGGAGAATAATTAGGAGCGGATTATTATGAAATCAAAACAACAAGGACCTATACAAGGAAATCGATGTGCTATCTGTGTTCCCATTGTAGGTCCGTCGATGGAAGATATACTTTCACAGGTGCAAGAGGCTGTACAGGCAAAGGTAGAGCTCATCGAATTGCGCCCTGATATGTGGATGAAGGAATCTAAGTTGCATGAGGATGAGTATGTATCAACAATTGTAAGCTTGGTAGAGGAAGTGCATTCCAAATTTATAGAGATACCTCTTCTGTTTACATGGCGCACGTTAGCTGAAGGAGGCGAAACACCCTTAAGTAGTGAAAACTACACTAGTGTATTGCAAGCGATTGTGAATCAAAATTTGGTACAAGCCATCGATGTAGAATTATTTGCTTACACAGAGGCAATCGGAAGTATCATGGAACAAGCTCATCAGCAAGGGATGCAAACGGTGATGAGTTATCATAACTTTCAAAGTACGCCAGACATAGAAACATTACATGTCTATGCAGAACGTATGGTATCTATCGGTGCAGAGGTGATTAAGTTTGCACTCATGCCTAGCACTAATGATGATGTACTTTCAGTATTACAATTTACCAAGGAGTTGACGAAAAGGTATCCACAGTTGCCACGGATTACCATGTCTATGGGACAATTAGGTCAGATGACACGCACTTGTGGCAATGTGTTCGGTAATTGCTTGACCTTTGGCACCCTGGGACAAGTATCAGCGCCAGGGCAGGTAGAAGTGAATCTTTTGAAACAATTGCTGTAATTTTGACTAGTATTGGCTAGTATATTAGGACTCTAAGGTCTGTACGATAGTTTGAAGGAATTAATTTTGTTAATATTCAGTAGACAAATGTATTTTAATGTGATATCATTTTAAACATAATTTAATACTCGCCTAACAAACCGATGAGGTGGAGATAAAAATAGAACGTGCACTTCCAGAGAGTGGGGGTAGCTGAGAGCCCCGCAGAACGCAGTCTATTAAATGGACCACCGAGGGTATGGGGAACGGACATTTCGTCCTAGTATAGCATAACGTGTCATGAGCGTTAATCGTGAGGGATATGATAGTATCCTGCAAAGGGGAATGCATGCATTCAAACAAGGTGGTACCGCGATTTATATGAATCTTTCTGCGTATTAGAGCAGTTATTTAGCATATGAACTCGTCCTTGACGTATATGTCTAGGGCGAGTTTTTTTGTTGCAGGAGGACTTATGAAACCAGCATTAGAAACAGTGAAAGAATTAGGACAAGGTTATGATATCGTACCGGTGTATGTGGAATTATTATCGGATATTCGCACACCTATTTCGGTACTGAAAGCATTAAAAAAGGTGAGCGCCCATACCTTCTTATTGGAAAGTGCAGATAATACGCATCACTGGGGACGATATTCTTTCTTAGGTTACAATCCCTTGTTAGAGGTAACCTGCAAAAACCACACTATGACAATTAAAGGAGATATGACACGCATATTTACATGTCATAATCCAGCCGAGGAAATACGAAATATTTTGGGTCAATATAGAAGTCCTAGAGTAGAAGAATTGCCAACCTTTACAGGTGGCTTTGTAGGATACTTTGCCTATGAATACATTCGCTACTTAGAACCTACGTTGGATCGACACATTAGTGATACCGACACAAGCATGGTTAACGATGTAGACCTGATGCTCTTCGATAAAGTCATTGCTTTCGACCATTACAAAAATAAAATTTATATTATTGGACATGTGCGCACAGATGATATAGAACGCAATTATGAAAGAACCCAATTAGAATTACAAGCCTTAGCAGACTTGGTAAAAGAAGGTGAAGAAGCCGACATTGAACGTGGGGTTCTAGAAAGTGAATTCACGTCTGAGTTTACTTCCGAAGAATATCAAGAAGTCGTACGAAAAACACAACATTACATTACAGAAGGAGATATCTTTCAAGCAGTGGTATCCAATCGTAGAGGGGCTAAGTTCAAGGGAAGTTTATTGAACGCGTACCGTGTGCTACGAACGATGAATCCATCTCCCTATATGTTCTACATGAGTGGCAAGTCTGTGGAATTAACAGGTGCTTCCCCAGAAACATTGGTTAAATTGCAAGATAGAAGTGTCTATACATTCCCTATTGCAGGCACGTTACCAAGGGGCAAGAATGAAGAGGAAGATAGAGCACAAGAAGCTAAGCTAAGTAAAGATGAAAAAGAATTGGCAGAACACAATATGTTAGTTGATTTAGGACGCAATGATATTGGCAAAGTCTGTGAGTTCGGATCCGTTCAAGTAGAAGCATTACATCAACTGCAACGTTTTTCTCATGTTATCCATTTAACAAGTACCGTAAAAGGAACCTTACGAGAAGAGTTTGATGCCTTAGATGCCATTGGCGCTACCTTGCCAGCAGGAACTTTATCGGGAGCTCCTAAGATTCGTGCCATACAAATTTTACAAGAGCTAGAGAAAAGTCCTCGTGGCGTTTACGGCGGTGCCGTAGGATACTTAGATTTCTCCGGTAATATGGATGTGTGTATTGGTATTCGTATGGCTATGGCAAAAGAGGGACGTGTCTTTGTTCGCTCCGGCGGTGGCATTGTACGAGATAGTGTGCCTGTGAATGAATATAATGAAACGATCCACAAAGCACAATCTATGGTGACAGCTATCACATTAGCACAGGAGGTGTAACATGGTATTACTCATCGATCATTACGATAGTTTTTCTTTCAATATTTACCAATTAATTGGCTCTTTAGTGAAAGATATTAAAGTCATCCGCAGTGATGAAATGACAGTGGAAGAGATTCGTGAACTTTCACCAGAATGCGTCATCCTTTCACCAGGAACGGGACGACCAAACGATGCAGGTGTGTACGAAGAATTATTAAGTACATGCCAAGGAGAGTTTCCTATCTTAGGCATCTGCTTGGGCCATCAAGCAATGGGGGAAGTGTTTGGAGCTACCGTAGGATATGCAAAAGAAGTGATGCACGGCAAACAAAGCATGGCTACCCAATGCTATCCATCCATACTGTGGAAAGACATTCCTCAAGAATTCCCCGTAGCGCGGTATCATTCTTTAGCGGTCTTGGAAGATACATTAGGAGATGAATTGGTAGTCACAGCTCGTACAGCAGATGGAGAAATTATGGCCATGGAACATAGAACGCATCCGATTTACGGAGTGCAATTCCATCCAGAATCCATTTTGACACCACAGGGAACACAAATGGTAAAGAATTTTTTGAAATATCATGACATTCAATAATAGATATCCTATTAGATAGATACAGACAAGGGAAATACAGTCTATTTGTATACATGTTATAGAAACTCATAACTATTATTGGTGCTAGTCATGGTAGAAGCTTCGGTGCTACAGTTTGTTTGTATAAGTATAATGTAAACATAAAGGCAGTATAGATGTTGTGTATTAGGATAGGCTTTTATAGATAAGACAACTTACTGGGTAGGAGGAAATACAGATGATTCAACAAGCAATACGCCTCGTAACAGAGGGTCAAGATATGCCCTATGAAGTGGCAAAAGCAACGATGAATGCGATTATGAG
>CAUUEA010000038.1:0-10673 GCA_963544145.1 uncultured Veillonella sp. | reverse complement strand
AGGGTCAAGATATGCCCTATGAAGTGGCAAAAGCAACGATGAATGCGATTATGAGCGGAGATGTACAGGAAGTACCTATGGCAGCTTTCTTAGGAGGCTTACAAGCAAAGGGCCCTAGCGTGACAGAGATTACAGCTTTTGCTGAAGTCATGCGAGAAAAAGCGGGTTCTGTACCACATGATAACACAGTGGTAGAAATCGTAGGTACTGGTGGAGATGGCAGTAGTACTTTCAACATCTCTACTACGTCTGCTATCTTACTAGCGGCGGCAGGCATTCCCATTGCTAAACATGGCAATCGTAGCGTATCTAGCAAATGTGGTGCTGCTGATGTATTAGAGGCACTGGGTGTGAAATTAGAACTAAATGGAGAGCAAAATAGAAAGGTCTTAGAAGAAGCGAATATTTGCTTTATGTTTGCTCCTGTGTACCATGAAGCTATGAAATATGCAGGGCCTGTACGAAAAGCGATGGGTGTCAGAACAGTATTTAATATTTTAGGACCTTTGGCAAACCCTGCAGGGGCTACAGTAGAGTTGATGGGTGTGTACGATCGTTCCTTAGTAGAACCATTGGCACAGGTCTTATCTAATTTAGGCGTACATCGTGGCGCTGTCGTATATGGTAGTGATGGGCTAGATGAAATTACAGCCACAGGAACAACGACAGTGTGCGAAATTGACCATGGCAATTTCAAGACCTATGAGCTAGACCCTAAGGATTACGGTTTTAACTATGCCGAACCAGATGAACTAGTAGGTGGTGATGCACAGGTGAATGCTGAAATCACGCGCAATTTACTAGAAGGTAACGATAGAAGCGGTCGTGCTACGGCAGTGATACTCAATGCGGGCATGGCGTACTACCTAGCTAAAGATGGCTCTGTCACCTTGGAAAATGCGTTTAAAACGATAGAAGAATTACTGTATTCTGGTGCGGGAGCAGAGGCACTTTCAAAATTTGTGAAAGCATCTCAGAGTGCATAATACTAAGTATGTATCTTTATATGTAGTTAGAGATATATAGTTAATGGATACATATTAAACTCTGTGTGTAAGAAATATTAACCATAGCATTGAGATATATAGATATCAATTATGTATTGAGATATATGGATACGATCGATAGCATTAGATTAAATCGATTCTATCTGTGAATTAAGATATGGTTATTGGAGAATAGTAGGATAGAAATAGAGATACCTGTATGATATTAGATAAGATTGTAGCAGTTACGGAAAAGCGGGTGCAGGAAGCGAAAGCGAAGTTACCCTTGTCAGAGCTGCAACAGCAAGTAAAAAACATGCCAATTACGAAGGACTTTCCTTTTGAACAGGCATTACAAGAATTAGATTTTAATTTTATATGTGAAGTGAAGAAAGCATCTCCCTCGAAAGGAATCATTGCAGACCACTTTCCCTATTTAGATATAGCGAAAGACTATGAAATGGCGGGAGCTGCTGCTATCTCCGTACTGACAGAGCCAGATTTCTTTTTGGGGAGCCCTCAGTATTTACAAGAGATTGCACAAACGGTACAGATTCCTGTGCTACGTAAGGATTTCATCATTGATGAATACCAAATCTATGAAGCAAAACTATGGGGCGCCTCGGCTATATTGCTGATTGTCGCCATCTTGGATGATGAGACAATGGGACGCTTTCACAAATTAGCAGATAGCCTAGGACTATCCTGTTTGGTTGAGGCTCACGACGAAACAGAAGTGCTTCGAGCAGTGCACATAGGGGCCCGCATCATTGGAGTGAACAACCGGAATCTAAAAGATTTCACGGTGGATGTGAACAACAGCATTCGTTTGCGCAATCTAGTGGATGATTCGGTGATTTTCGTATCTGAAAGCGGACTTGATACTGCTGAAGATATCCAATGTTTAAGAGACAACAACATTCATGCAGCCCTCATGGGGGAAAGTTTCATGAAATCCACAGATAAAGTGGCTAAACTAGCAGAGTTATATGGACCTATCAAAAATCAACCTAAGGTCAAATTCTGTGGAATATCGCAAATAGATACAGTATCAACTATTATAGAAACACAGCCAGAATATGTGGGCTTTGTATTTGCTCCTAGCAAACGCCAAGTGACAATAGAACAAGCGCATTCCATAGCCGATAATTTGCAAAACACCATGCAAGATACGACAAATGATAAGCGAATCTCTTATGTAGGTGTATTTGTGAATGAAACGATACCTAATGTAATACAGACTGTTAAAACAGTGCCACTTTCAGTAGTGCAATTACATGGGGACGAAAGTATAGCTTATATTGAATCATTACGTAATCAACTACAAGAAGAACAATTAGAAAACGTTGAGATATGGAAAGCGATACAGATGCAAGGTAAAGAAAATATTATGCTATGGGAAACAGTACCTATTGATGGATTAGTAGTTGATGCCTATTCCAAGGAAGCGCGTGGAGGTACTGGGAAGACCGTCGATTGGTCATTGTTAGAAGGTGTACAGATTCCATACTACCTAGCCGGCGGCATAGGATTACACAATGTAGCCCGTGCTATTCGTCGACTACAGCCCTATGGACTCGATATGAGTAGTAGCTTAGAAACAAATGGACAAAAAGATGCTGAGAAAATTAGAATCATGTCACAATTAATTAAAAAAGTAACAAATAAACAAGGAGATAGAGTATGACAACACATCGTCATGGCTATTTTGGTGAATTTGGTGGACAATTCATGCCAGAAACGCTAATGAATGCCATCATTGAATTGGAAGAAGCCTATGAAACATATAAGAACGATCCAAAATTTATTAAGGAATTAGAAGATTTACATGTAACCTATACAGGACGTCCGTCTTTGTTATATTATGCAGAACAAATGACAAAAGATTTAGGGGGCGCTAAGATTTATTTAAAGCGAGAAGACCTTAATCATACTGGATCCCACAAATTAAATAATGTGTTAGGACAAATGTTATTGGCTAAACGAATGGGTAAAACTAGAGTGATTGCCGAAACGGGTGCTGGTCAACACGGGGTGGCTACGGCAACAGTAGCTGCTTTAATGGGTATGGAATGTGAAATTTTCATGGGCCAAGAAGACTGTGAACGACAAGCTTTAAACGTATACCGTATGGAATTATTAGGAGCCAAAGTACATCCTGTTACTTCTGGAACAGGTACTTTGAAAGATGCTGTATCTGAAACAATGAGAGAATGGACAAATCGTATGGCAGATACACACTACGTATTAGGATCTGTGATGGGGGCCCATCCATTCCCTATGATGGTACGGGACTTTCAGTCCATTATCAGTCGTGAGGCACGGCAGCAAATTTTAGAAAAAGAAGGTAAATTGCCAGCCGCTGTGTTAGCTTGTGTGGGTGGTGGTAGTAATGCCATCGGTATGTTCTACCACTTCATTCCAGACACAGGAGTGCAACTCATCGGCTGTGAAGCGGCAGGTAAAGGGATTGATACGGAAGAACATGCAGCAACCATGACAAAAGGTACGGTTGGTATTTTCCATGGTATGAAATCCTACTTCTGTCAGAATACATATGGGCAAATTGCGCCAGTATTTTCTATTTCTGCAGGGTTAGATTATCCAGGCATAGGTCCAGAACACGCCTACTTACACGATAGTGGACGCGCTCAATATGTGCCGATTACAGACGATGAGGCAGTAGATGCCTTTGAATATTTATCTCGTATGGAGGGGATTATTCCAGCCATTGAAAGTGCTCATGCTGTAGCACATGCTATGCGCTTGGCTCCTACCTTGAGTCCTGATGAAAGTATCATTATTTGCTTATCCGGACGTGGCGATAAAGACGTAGCAGCCATGGCAAGATATAGAGGGGTGAATTTACATGAATAAGATAACAATAGCAGAAGCTTTTACGAAGAAAGCATTTATCCCTTTTATCACAGCCGGTGACCAAGGGATTGATACAACAGAAAAATATATTCGTACTATGGCAAAGGCGGGGGCCAGTTTAATAGAAATCGGCATTCCATTTTCAGATCCAGTGGCAGAAGGTCCCGTGATTCAAGCAGCCAGTGAGCGTGCTTTATCCACAGGTGTTACGACAGATGATATTTTTGAGATGGTCCAACGTTTACGCACTGGTACAGATGCATTGACGATTCCCCTTGTTTTCATGACCTATCTGAACCCTATTTATGTATACGGTGTTGAAAGTTTCATGACATGCTGCGAAGAAGTGGGCATCCAAGGTGTCATCGTGCCTGACTGTCCATTCGAGGAAAAGCAGGAATTAGCAAAGTATGCCAGGGCGCATGGAGTGTCTGTGATTTCTTTGATTGCTCCTACCTCAGAACAACGCATTAAAGACATTGCGGCAGAGGCTGAAGGTTTTGTATATTGCGTGTCCTCACTTGGTGTGACAGGCATGCGCAGTGACATCAAAACAGATATTGCCAGCATTGTACAACAAATTCGACAATATACAGACATTCCTGTAGCCGTTGGGTTTGGCATTTCCACACCGGACCAAGCAAAAACGATGGCTAATCTTTCTGATGGTGCCATCGTGGGTAGTGCTATTGTGAAACAAATTGGAGAATGGGGCCCTAATGGTGAAGAAGAACTATATGCTTACGTTCGGTCTATGGTAGAAGCAGTAGATACCACATGTACATTATAGAGTTACTTTGTTATAGTATTCCTTACAACGTCTCCCGTTATTAATAGTGCCTCTTTTATAGCTGTGCAAGAAATCTATCTTGTGCAGCTATTTTCATTGTATAAGGCACTTACCTGTATGTAGAAAAGTGTCCTGGAGTATATTGTTAGTTTATAAAAAATTTATGGTAACAAATGTTGATATACGGTATACTTAAGGCAATGGATAATTCATAACAGGAGATATAGGGTATGGAAAAAACGAGTATTGGCGTAGGACGAGCTGCACTGCATGTTGCCATTTCTGAAAGCCGGTCGGAAGAGATGGCATTACGAAAAGAGTTTGAGGTGCAAGGGATTCATTCCTGTGCGGTAGATTTTGGAGGGACTTTCACAGATATTATTCCTAAGATCATTGAGCGTGCTGTGGTAGCTGCAGAACGGCAAGGATTGATTCAAGATGATCATGTCAGTAAAGGGGCTGTGGTGGGAGCTACGGCACAAGCCTTAGAGCAACTGAAAAATAAATGTGTAGGCCTTAATGTAGGTGGCAAAGTAGGTATTGCACGAAGTCAAGAACATTTAAGCGTGGCTATCTATCTAGGGGTGGGGGTCTTGCATTTAGACGAGATTGCCGTGGCAATGGCACATCGAGCTGTACCAAGTATGTAGAAATACTATACATGCCATACATGTGATAAGTTCTATACATGCTATAAATTTTATTGTATTTTTGGTATAATATTCTGTAGAGTATTAAGACAATAGCTAATCATTTTGGAGGTAACTATGAGTCAATTCGATTGGAAAGTATTAGATCGTAATTACGAAGATGTAATTTATGAAACATATAATGGGATTGCTAAAATTACAATTAATCGTCCAGAAGTGCGTAATGCATTCCGTCCTAAAACAGTGATGGAGTTAATTGATGCTTTCACCATTGCTCGTGAAGATGCAGAAGTAGGCGTTATCATTTTAACGGGCGCTAACCATGGTCAAGGGGAAGATAAAGAAGCGTTTTGCTCCGGTGGCGACCAACGTGTTCGTGGGGATGGCGGTTATGTAGGGGATGACAAAATTCCTCGTTTAAACGTGTTGGATTTGCAACATTTAATCCGTATTACGCCAAAACCTGTTATCGCTATGGTTAACGGTTTTGCTATCGGTGGTGGACATGTATTACATATCGTATGTGACCTTTCCATCGCGTCTGAAAATGCAAAATTTGGTCAAACAGGTCCTCGTGTAGGTTCCTTCGATGCTGGTTACGGTGCTGGATACTTAGCTCGTTTAGTAGGCCATAAAAAAGCTCGTGAAATTTGGTTCTTATGCCGTCAATATTCTGCCAAAGAAGCATTGGACATGGGACTTGTAAATACAGTAGTTCCATTCGATCAATTAGAAGCAGAAACAGTGAAATGGTGTGAAGAAATTCTTCAATTATCTCCAATGGCACTTCGTTTCTTGAAAGCATCTTTTAATGCTGATACAGATGGTTTAGCAGGTTTACAACAATTTGCAGGGGATGCGACTTTATTGTTCTACACAACTGATGAAGGTAAAGAAGGTCGCGATGCATTTAAAGAAAAACGTAAACCTAATTTCAAACAATTCCCTAAATTCCCTTAATGGGTTAGGTTATGAAGTGGTTATATGAACGGGCACATACACATAGAGATAATTATTTCTTAAACGAATATACCTATGGAGATGTGTTTGATTTAACAATAGCTACAGCAAAACGACTCGCTCCTCATCTTCGAGGGGAGAGTCGTATTGCTTTATGGGCAGAAAACTCTGTATCCATGGCAATACACCTATTTGCTCTATCTGCGTTGGGTATAGAAACAGTGTTGCTGAATACGAATCTGACGGAACGAGAAGTATCTGAGCAAATGGAAAGCACCGGAGTGCGCACCTTGTTAATGTCTGAAAAAATGGCACAGGTGTTACGGGCACAGAAGGAAGCAAGCGGTATAGAGATTACAGATATTTCTAGTTCTGAACGTAGACACTCTGAAGAAGGCCGACAGTATTTGCGCTTTTCTACAATAATAAATGATTTTTCTAATTCATTGTCGGCAGTTCGGTGTAATCAGGACCATAGTAGAGACAGAGATTATGATGTAAATTGTCCAACTAATGTTAATGATGTGTTGGTTACAGAAAATAAAATAAAAAGTACAGCTGCAATTCATAAAGAAACTATTACATTGGTAAAAGAATCAGATTGTGTAAGTGTTGATACACATTCTTTGTTGAATGATAGTACAGGAGTAAATCATTCTGAAAGTTCTATACCTAGTCAAATAGAACTAGAATGGAATCCATCCGATGACACAGTGTTCTGCATTATCAACACTAGTGCTACAACGGGCAAATTTAAATCAGTTCCTGTCCGATGGTCTCAGATTGAGGCCCATGTAAAAGCCTCTGCAAAAGTGCTTGGCGTGGAGGAAGAGGATAATTGGCTCGTGGTGCTTCCTATGTTCCATGTCAGTGGCTTATCTATTATCTTGCGTACTTTATATAATGGCACGAGAGCGACAATTCGCGAAAAGTTCTCGGAACAAGTCGTACTAGATGCCTTGGAAACAAAAGAAGTCACCATGGTATCTTTGGTACCTACTGTGTTACAACGCATTGTGGATCATATCACAGCACCAAAGCTAAGAGCCATACTCTTGGGTGGTGAGTTCATTCCCATGCCATTGTTACAAGAATGCCTGCAACGAAACTTACCAGTCTACAAGACGTACGGCATGTCAGAAACCTTTGCGCAAAGTACGACTTTTAGTGTTCGGGACTATCCGGATAAACTTGCCTCTGTGGGATATCCCCTAGATGGTGTTACCATCGAGATTCGCAATCCTGATGAAGAAGGAGTAGGTGAAGTGTGGCTTTCATCGCCGATGCTGATGGAAGGGTACCTTAATAAAAAGCCGATTCACGGCGCTTTCAATACAGATGACATTGGCTATGTAGATAAGCACGGATTTTTATATCTTTTGAACCGCAGAAAAGATATTATCATTTCTGGAGGCGAGAATATTTATCCTAAGGAAATCGAAGATGTTTTATACGGAATGGACGGTATTCAAGAATGCACAGTTATCCCCGTATCGGATCCTAAGTGGGGGCAAATCCCAGTTCTATGCGTTGTCAGCAGTCATTCAGAAGAAGAAATAACTGCGTATTTAATGAGTCGTTTAGCGAAGTATAAAGTGCCAAAGCAAATCGTATATTATGATACATTGCCGAAAAATAGTATGGGTAAAATCCTGAGACAGGAGTTAATTAACAGAGTAGAAAGGACATAGTATGAAGGGAACCTCTTTATTAGAACAATTACAGATAGAGACATTCCACTGTGCTGGGCAAGCTTTTCAAAGTACTATGAAACTTTCATCATTTCATGCACAACCTTTTGGATTCGTCAACGGTGGTGTGTATTTAGCCTATGGGGAAGCCTTGGCTGGGATGGCATCTAATGCTATATTGGCACAAGTAACTACAACACCTAGTGAAGGTGAAATAGGTTCTGAACCTATGAGACAGCGCGTAGCCGTAGGTCAATCGGTAACGGCTAATCATGTGAGACCGAAACGATGCGAAGGCTATGTAGTAGCACGGGGCCAACTGTTGCACAAAGGCAGTCGAAACCATGTGTGGACGATTCATATCTTTGATGAAGAAGACCGATTACTATCTCATCTGACGGTGACAAATAGCATTATCACCTTGTAAATATGTTGCCCAATTAATAGATTAATAGTTATCAATAGTTGTATTGATATATATTGCGTAGTAAGGCTATTAATGATCTTCATTTTCTATAATTAAGAAGTTTATCTTGTGAAGGGAGGTGCATAGCCTATGAAAATAGATATTATATCCTTGTTCCCAGAGTTTTTTGATGCCTTTTTTACTCATTCCATTATTAAACGTGCCTTACAGGCGAATCGATTGGAAATGAAAGTGACAAATCCAAGGGACTTTTCTCATAGCAAGCATGGTCAAGTAGACGATACTCCCTACGGTGGTGGCGCTGGCATGCTCATGAAAGCACCTCCTCTCTTTGAGGCTGTAGAACATGTATTGCAGATGCCTATAGAAGAGCATCGCAGTACAAAAACGACTCACAAGCGCCATGTTGTGTTTATGGGACCTACAGGCACACCGTTTACGCAAGAAAAAGCACGAGAATTAGCTACCTATGAGCAACTTGTTATCGTCTGCGGTCATTATGAAGGCGTAGACTATCGTGTGGAAGAACACCTAGTAGACGAAACTATCTCCATAGGTGATTATGTGTTAACTGGTGGTGAATTACCAGCCATGGTGGTAGCTGATGCCGTGGCTCGTATGATTCCCGGTGTCTTAGGGGCTACATCAGGAGCCATAGAAGATTCTTTTTATCATCCTGTACTTGAGTGCCCGCAATACACAAAACCTCAAGAATACAGAGGGTTGGTAGTGCCAGATATATTACTGAGCGGACATCATAAAAATATTGAGCAGTGGCGATTAGAAGAATCATTAAAACGAACAGCATTACTGCGAGATGATCTGTTACAACGAGAGTTAACTCCTGAAGAGATGAAAGCTTTGCAAAGAGTACTAGATCGAGTAGATTCTGTAGAGGAACAACAAGTACTTTCAAAACTTATAGAACAGTCTACTTTCACAGAGGAAAAGAGGAAATAAATGGCGAATTTATATATTGGACTCGTGCATTATCCCATTATGAATAAACATGGTGAGGTAATCACGACGGCTATCACGAACTACGATATCCATGATATTGCTAGAGCATCCACGACGTATGATGTGGAACGGTATTTTATCATTCACAATGTACCGAGCCAGCGTGAATTGGCGGAAACTGTAATGAGTCATTGGAAAACAGGATTTGGCAGTACTTACAATCCGGATCGAAAGGATGCTTTCAAACACGTAGAACTTGTCAACTCGATTCGACAAGCCATCGATATGGTGACGGAATTAGAAGGGCAAGCACCCATCGTGTGTACTACCGATGCACGGACCTATGATAATACGATTACCTATGCATCGCTCCGTAAATCACTTGAAAGTGAGAGCCGTCCTGTGGTAGTATTATTTGGAACGGGGTATGGAATGACGAAAGAAACTATGGAAGATTTCGATTATATTTTAGAACCCATCTATGGACATGGAGAGTACAATCATCTATCAGTTCGTAGTGCCGTATCAATTATATTAGACCGCTTACGAGGCGAAGCGTGGTGGAATAAATAGGAGGACACAATGTCAGGACATTCTAAATGGTCAAATATTAAACATAGAAAAGGTAAAAATGATGCGTTAAAAGCAAAAATTACCACAAAAATTAGCCGTGAAATCACAGTGGCAGTCAAAGCTGGTGGTACAGATCCAACAGGCAATATGCGTTTGAAATTAGCGTTACAAAAAGCTCGTGAAAACAATATTCCTAAGGACAATATTCAACGCGCTATCGATAAAGGTGCCGGTGCAGGTGATGCGAATAACTACGAAGAAATTACCTATGAAGGATACGGCCCAGGTGGCGCTGCCATCCTTGTAGAAGTAATGACAGATAACCGCAACCGTGCAGCAGCTGACGTACGTCATGCTTTCTCCAAACGTGGTGGTAACCTAGGTGAAAGTGGCTCAGTTAACTGGATGTTCAAACGCAAAGGCGTATTCGTAATTCCACAAGAAGGCAATGATGAAGAAACATTGACATTGTTGGCTCTTGATGCTGGCGCCGAAGACATCAAGGTAGAAGACGATGTATTCGTTATCTACACATTGCCAGACGATTACGATGCTGTAGAAGCTGCCTTAACAGAAGCATCCATCGCTACAGACATGGCACAAATCACCATGGTTCCAGATACAAATATGGAATTAACAGGCGATGATGCAGTGAACATGCAACGCGTATTAGATATGCTAGAAGACTTGGACGATGTGCAAGATGTGTATCATAATTCAATTCTCAATATCGAGTAGTTAGAAATGCGATGAAGTAGC
>CAUUEA010000037.1:0-10976 GCA_963544145.1 uncultured Veillonella sp. | reverse complement strand
GGAACCCTCTTTTAAAGCTAGGTAATTATTTTTCCAACAAAAACTTGACACCGTCCCACCATATACACAGTATTAGTCTTAATAAACACAAGCTTCTGTGATATGAATCACAATATATTCTTACTATGCAGTAAGTAGATATACAAAAACGGATGTCACGAGGTATGCACCTCATAACATCCGTTACTTACATATATACAACTACACTTTAAGACTCATAACAGAATCGATGTCTAGTTCTTGTAAATAGGTTTTGAAATCCTCTGCCAACTGTGGATTTCGCAAACCGTATTCTACGGTGGCTTTTAAATAGCCTAAACGATCACCTATATCATAGCGTACCCCTTCATAGGAATAGGCTAAAATTTTTGATGAAAGTCTCGCAATGGCATCGGTCAACTGAATTTCATTACCCGCTCCTTGGGGCGTTTTTTCTAATTCATCAAATATATCTGGCGTCAAAATATAACGACCTAACACCGCCAAGTTCGATGGAGCATATTCAAGTGGTGGTTTCTCCACTAGCCCAGCTACTTCGTACACATTCGGTTCAATTTCATGTCCTGACACAATACCATAGGAGCTAACTTTTTCTGGAGCTACAAATTGAGTGCCTAAAATTGTTACGCCATCATGCGCATAATGACAATCAATCAATTGCTTCAAACATGGCCTTTGTGGATTATACACCACATCATCCCCTAATAGAACAGCAAATGGCTCATCCCCTATGAAGGACTTTGCACAATAAATCGCATCACCTAAGCCACGGGCTGTTTTCTGACGAATGTAATGAACTTTTATATTCGCCAAATTCCTCACCATGTCTAGATGTTGTTGCTTGCCTTGTTGTTGCAATAATTGTTCCAACTCTACACTTGTATCAAAATGATCTTCAATAGCACGCTTATTGCGCCCCGTAATAATTAGAATATCCTCAATGCCAGAATCGATGGCTTCTTGCACAATGTATTGTATAGTTGGTGTATCCACGATAGGCAACATCTCTTTCGGTTGTGCCTTAGTGGCTGGTAAAAAGCGAGTTCCAAAACCTGCGGCTGGAATGACTGCTTTTCTAACTTTTTTCATGGTTTCCCCTTAGATTAAAAATCTTTCGCTACCAATGTATATTCCCATTTCTTTTGTTTTGTACGATATGTCAATGAACCTTCAAAGGAATGTAAATCACGATGCCATGTCAAATCCACATAGCGTAACTCATGCGTTTGCAAATCACGTTGTATTTGCACGCTAAAACGATCTAATCTTGTAGCTTGCACGCTTAATCCATAGTATAAATTATACTTCACATCAATTTGGTCAAATGGATATGGAGAATCTGCTGACACAGATACATTGCTTTGACGATACCCTGCCCACGCATTGACTCGTGAACCAAGTTTTGTAGTGGTGCCCACGCCCCAATACGGCATGGAACGAACGGATGAATCATATCCATAATAGTCTCGTTGATATCCACCATAGAACCTTATATCCGTATTGGCTCCCACATGAACTGGGTCATGAGATAGTTCACCATAGTATTTAGCATGGGTACCTCTGATATGACCTTCATACCACTTACCATAACTAGCACCACCACGAATCGTAAATGGTGTACTACCTACATGGTATGCATGGGTATCTATGGATAGTTCCGGTTTCTTTTCTACCCATACTTTTTTTGCATTTAATGTAGCTGACTCACGACTGTACGCCACTTTTGCAGTACCCCAAGGCAAGAAATGTGCATATCCAAAGGATGGTTTAAAGCCAATATTGGTGCCCCATGTATAATGCAAGAATAGTTCTCCACGCTCAGACACAGGATAGTCAATTTTACCATTTAAACTCAATCCATCAGAAGAATTATATTTCGGTCTTGGTACAAAGGAGAATACGCTCACTTGTCCTTGTTTATCTTGGCGCAAGGATACAGTGTATTTTTTAACAGACATAATTCGTTTGTTTTTAATAAAAAAACTTGCATTATGAATGACTGCTTTATCGCCAGGGAATACTTCGATATAATCCCCTTCTACACGATAGTCTGGAGAACCTTTGAAAGCAATAGCATGTTTTGTCGTCAACCAACCTTTTTCAATACGCCCTGTTTTACCATCAAAGTCTCCTACTTCTGCTTTTACCCAATACGGATCCGCATAGCCGAATACATTCTTTGTATGAGCTTCACCAGTAGTGGCATTATAAGTAATATGAGTCCCTGTTAGGTCCTTTGTAATACCTTTGTCTTCTAAAAAGCGATAGTCTGAGGCACTTTCATATTGTTGTGTCTTCGTATTGCCTTCTATTTTTTGCGACAATAGTTGTTGATTACCACGTTCTACTTCTACAGTACCATTAGCCCATACACGACCAGTAGTATCGTTATAATACATTTTATCTGCATCAATACGAACTGGCACTGCTGGTTTCTCAACTGTTTGTTTTTCTTTATGAGCTACCGGTTTTACCTGTAAATTCGGTGTATACTGCGTATCTGTAGATACATTGGCAACCTTAAGTGGTTGTACATATTGAATATCAGCAACCTTAGGAGTCGTTTCAAATACTGGAATCGTAGCATCTACTGTTTGGGCATGACCTTGTGTACATGCCAAGGCCGTCAAAATAGCCGCGGCTGTTACAGAATATTTTTTCATGCTCGTCTCCTAGTCTTTCTCACGTTTTACAATGATGACTGGTTTTTCTGTTAAAGAATCATCTGGTACTACTTGTACTGGTTCTGCTTTTGCTTTTACAGCTGGTGCTTGTGTAGCCACTGGTTCTGTTGCTTTCGGCGCTACTGCTGGTTCTGCTGTTTTAGGTGCTACCGCTGGTTCTGCTGGAGCTTTAGCCGCAATTCCCGTATCCACACCATGTACTTCTATACCAGAAATAGTAACAGAAGATTCAGGTTGTACATATACAAGGGTTCCTACTGGTAAATCAATGGATTTACCTTTTACAAAGAAACCACCCACAAGGCCTACTGGTCCCAATAATACTGCTCCTGCTACAGAGGCGCCAGCTGCTTTTAATTCGCCTTTTGTTTTAGCCTTTGCTTCTTCCCCTTGAATAGCTGTAAACATTGTGCCATCAATACCTTGTAATTGATCAAATACAATGTTTAGTTTAGCGTTACGACCAAAGGAGCGAGCTTTTGTAATTTCCGTAATATGACCAGTCCCTACCGTTCCTTTAGGAATCAACAAGGTTTCTCCATCCATAACATCTTCTGCCACTTTCACGTGAACCACATCATCTTTTACATTTTTTTGAGAGGTCACAGGTTCTGTCAATTCTAATGTGAATACTTGATCAGCTCCAATTGTACCTTGTTTTGTTCGCAATGCTACTTGTGTGCCAAAAATAGATTGTTTTAGTTTTTGTACACGACTTTGTAAGGAACCTTTTGCTTCTAGTCCATTCACACTGCGTTCCATTTCCCCAATGCGTTCTACAAGAGATCCACTATGAACTTCATCAAAATACATCCATTCCAAAGCATTTACTTCTTGATGCAATGTTACCTTTGTACCTTGACCTTCCACTGACTTATACAAAGATTCCACTTGTCCAGTAATGCTGCCTTGTTGTTTGGTACCCAAAATAGTATCTTGCAATTGATGCACGCGATCTGTCAATGCCCCTACTTGCACTTTACCATACACAGTACTTTCTAAGGCTTCTGTTTTTTCTAAAACAGTGTCTGGCGCAGCCCATACACTAGTTGTTAAAAGAGCGAATACGGCTCCCAATACAGCAGAACGTTTCATAGTATCTCCTCATCTCTACTAACACATAGAAAGCACGGGCAAGCCCGTGCTAATCCATTAAATCTTCAAATCTATAATTGCCGATACGCCGACCCCTTGAATACGATTGGCAGTCGTTGGGTTTGTGCTATCAATCGGTACTAGTCCTTTTACGCGAGCTACGGAATTAAAACTAGCCTCTATTTGCGCTACTGCCTCAACACGTTCCACTTCACTGCTAGGACCTGTTACCTGTGCCGCACCAATGTGGGCACCTTTACCAAGACTTACAATAGGAACTACTTTTGTTGAATAGGTAGTGCTTAAATTATTTTGCTTTAATAGGGTATTCAAGAAGTTATTAATGGAGTCACCGTATTTATCTACTAGAAAGCCTACGCCGCCTACTTTCAATACGCCTCCTACTAAAGTGCCTAAATTAAATGCCTGTGCTTGTTGAACTCCAACAACACCTACAGTGGCCACTGAGAATGCTACCATAGCAGCTACGATTTGTTTTTTCATCGTAATATCCTCCTTTTCTTTTCCATTGTATCAAAAAATAAATTTTTATTCTATACAAAGTATACGAGATGTCCATGATTTTTTCATGAAATATTACAATTTTTTAGCAAATTCGTGGCACTTGGTCTTCTCCAAGCATATCTAAGAGGCGAATTCCACCTACAGCCGTTTGCAATCCTACTTTGCCCGCATTGCCATTCACCACATCGCCGATGATTACCGCATCACGACCTTCTGTGAAAGTTTGCATCATCTGCACTACATCATCCGCCACATCGGCGCTTACTATGGCAATCATTTTACCTTCGTTCGCTAAGTACAATGGATCGTATCCTAAGACTTGGCATACAGCTTGTACTTCCTCACGAACAGGGATAGCCGATTCTTGTAAACGAATTCCCTTTTGGGCAGAGTTAGCAATTTCTTGCAATGTAGTAGCCAGTCCCCCACGTGTAGGATCTCTAAAGAAAGCGATATCCTTTCCAAATGTTTTCAATAAGGCCTGAGACATAGCATGTAAAGGCGCACAATCTGTCTGAATTGTATCAGGTAAATCGAGTCCATATCGTGTGCCCATGACAGCGATAGCGTGGTCACCTAAGGTACCTGAGATGATCACTTTCATGCCACTTTCAATATAGGAAGTGCCTAACTGTACATAGTCTGGTACAACACCTACACCAGCCGTATTAATATAGATTCCATCAACGAAACCTTTTTCCACCACTTTCGTGTCTCCTGTAACGATAGAAACACCAGATAGCTGTGCCATGTCCGACATCGTTTGTAGTACCGTTTCCAACGTAGAGATAGGCAAGCCCTCTTCTAAAATAAGCCCACAAGACAAATACTGAGGGATAGCGCCCATCATGGCTAAGTCATTCACTGTACCGCATACAGCTAACTTGCCGATATTGCCACCAGGAAAGATATGTGGTGTCACTACATAGGAATCTGTACTCATTGCCATATGCCCATTGGTAACAGGAAATACAGCACCATCATGTAATTCATTTAAGATTGGGTTTGAAAAATACTTCACAATATATTGGTCCACCAGTTCATGACTAAATTTACCGCCATTACCGTGAACTAAGCGAATACGTTCCATTTATTCCTCCCAGGTCAATCCACCACTGGAAAAACCGTATTTATACCAAGCTGAACAACTACCTTCTACGGACACCATACAAGCTCCCACTGGATGATCCGGCGTACATAATTTACCAAATAAAGGACATTGATTAGGATGAATCATCCCTTGAATCACAGATCCACATTGGCATCCTTTCGGTCCATCACTATTGGTAAATGGAGGTAAAGGCAATTGTACTAACGCATCATAGGCAGCCCATTCTCCACGTAATTTTAACCCCGATGCCGGTAAGGTACCAATACCACGCCAACCATCATCAGAAGGCTCATACAAGGTATCAAGCAACTGTTGTGCCACTTGATTTCCCTTTTTCGCCACCACGGAGCGATAGGTATTGCCTACATAAAATTTTTGTTCTTTACGCTGTTCTAATAGATTTACAATAGCCGCTAAAATTTCCATACCATCAAAGCCAGCAATACAGCTTGGCATATGGTATTCATCAGCTAAAAATTGATACGGCTGCTCTCCAATAATAACGCTTACATGACCTGGCAATAAGAATCCATCAATTTGATGGTCAGGATTGCTCAACAATGCACGTAGTGCAGGAGGCACCAATTTATGAGAGATTAAGAAAAATACATTCTTTAATCCCTTAGCATGTACTGCTTGTATAGTCGCTGCAATAACGGCTATAGTCGTTTCAAATCCAATACCTAAAAATACAATCTTCTTATCTGGATATCGTTCACTCAATCCAAGCACTTCCATAGGGCTATAGATAATCTCAATATGAGCCCCCTCTTCTTTAGATTGCCATAAATTACCTGTTGTACCAGGTACTTTCAACATATCTCCGAAGGTGGCAATCACTACGTCCTCTTGGGATGCATATGCCAACGCTTGGTCCATATATTGTTGGTCTGTTACACATACTGGGCAACCGGGACCGCTGATTAACTCAATGCCTTTTGGCAACATTTGGCGGATGCCTTCCCGGAAAATAGCTACCGTGTGCGTCCCACAGACTTCCATGAATCGCACCGTTTCCTCTGGATTATGTAATTCACGAATTCGCTCTAGTAAACTAGCTGCGACCTTCGATTTTTCCGTTAAAGTAATCTTCTTCAAGTTCTTCTAATTCGCGGAATGCCTCAAGGGTCAAACGCGCTTCCTCCTCATCTACAATTTGTACGGCACAGCCCGCATGGACTAATAACCAATCTCCAATTTTTGCTTCCGGCACCAATAACAGGCTGCACTCTCGTTGCACCCCTGTTAATTCCACGGTACCAATTGTTTCATTAATATGCACCAATTGTGCAGGTACTGCTAAACACATAGTATCTCCTATCTTTACTGATAACTTCCCAACCACAGTTGCCCCAAGGCGATTGCACCGTCATTCATAGGGCTTTGTGTGGGAACGTGAACCTTGTATTCCCTTAATTCTTGCATCACTCCTTCTAGAAGAACGCGATTTTGGAATACTCCGCCACACAAGACAATGTTCGAAATGTGTCGTTCTTCACAACATTGCTTTGCCATCTGTCCTATATAATATATCAAAGTTCTGTGAAAGTTCGCTGAGATTTTTGCTACACTTTCACCATTTTCTAATTGTTCTGTCACAGATCGAACTAAACTCATTGTATCTAATACAGTACCATCCATTTTCATGTCTAGGATAGTACCCGTCTCTGAAAGTGCCAATTGCTCTAATTCTATGGCAAGATGTGCATCATAAAGATGGACATGGCCTAACCCTAGCAAGGATGCTACTGTATCGAATAGGCGCCCCCCACTAGAAGATTGTATCATCTGCATATGAGGCATCATTCTTTCTAACAATTCCCATCCCTTAGGCAGTGTTTGTTTCCACTGTTCTATCACTGTGGGAGCCTTTGATGGATAGATATTGTTCACATACCATAAGGCTTGACGCCACGGTTCTCGTACTGCCGCTTCACCGCCTGGCAAAGGAGCATAACGTAAATGGGCCATTCGTTCCATCTGCTCTTGGTGGCAATATAAAAATTCACCGCCCCATAGCGTCCTATCTGTGCCATAGCCAGTACCATCAAAGCAGATCCCTAATACCGGTTCCTGAATATTATATTCTGCTAGCACTGCTGCTACATGAGCATGGTGATGTTGTACCTCTAGGATAGGCAATTGATGCTTCTCTGCATAAGCTCTACCACACTGTGACGTATAGTAGCTAGGATGGGCATCCACGATGACCTGCGTAGGCTGTAACTGAAATAACTCCTCATAGCGTTTTATCGTACTCCACAATAAGTCTTGTACTCGCTGATGTTCCATATCCCCCATGTAGGGACTGAGAATGGCGTGAGACCCACGATTCATCGCAAATGCTGCCTTCATATCGGCCCCCATGGCCAGTATAGTAGGGCTCTTCTCTAATGGTACTACAGGCATGGACAAAGGTACGTATCCTCGGCTACGACGAATCATGATTGGCGTATCATCCACCACTTGTATTACAGAATCATCTACTGGAGAGATAATCTCCCGATTGTGAGTCAATATATAATCTGCAATGCCCTGTAACTCTTCCAATGCCTGTGCATCATTGTATAGCACAGGATCACCGCTTCGGTTCGCACTAGTCATCACCCACAACGCATCAGACGGCACCAAGCTATAGTGATAGGGTGCATACGGTAGTAGAATGCCTAAAGTTTGCATGCCTGGCGCTACACTAGGGGCCGTATTCTGAGGTATCTTTCGCAACAACACAATCGGCCGTGCAGGACTCAACAACAGTTCTTCTTCCTTTGCGGATATATGAACATACTGTTTGGCTATTTCCAAAGACCCTGCCATGACGGCTAAGGGTTTTCTAGGTCGTCCTTTACGCTGTCGCAAGGTTTGTACTGCTGTTTCTTGCAAGGCATCGCACACCAAGTGATAGCCACCTACACCTTTCAGCGCCACGATAGCACCACTTTGTATGTACTCTTTGGCTTGCTCTATTGCATCCTGTCCGCTACCAAGCACCGTTCCGTCTATATCTTGCAATGTAAACATAGGGCCACAGTGCGCACAAGCATTGGGCTCTGCATGGTATCGCCGACCTTCGAGATTCTCGTATTCCTCTTGGCACTCCTTGCACATAGGGAATACTTTCATGGACGTTTTGTCACGGTCGTAAGGGGTACTTTCAATAATCGTATACCGAGGACCGCAATTCGTACAATTCGTAAACCCGTACTGAAAGCGTCGATTCTCAGGATCTTGAATATCTTGCAAGCACTCCCCACAAGGTGCCATATCTGCCCCAATAAAAGCATTTCCTTTCACCCCTTGGGATACGATAATTGTGAACGCATCCAAAGATTGTACATCTGTTGGTATTACTTGTAAGGTATCGATACGCCCATGCATAGGCAAGTCAGATTGTAGCCGCTCTACAAACAGTTGGCAATCTGCCTCTACACCTTCTATGTGGATCTCCACACCGCTTGTGTCATTTCTAACTGTGCCCATCAATTTTAATTCATGAGCTAGTTTAGACACAAAGGGGCGGAATCCTATGCCCTGTACAATGCCTGTTACATGTATGGTGTATGCCTTCATAGAACCCGCCTCCCTTCTGTTATATAATTTTAGTGATTTTCTTGTCGGATCCCCGCTGCATCAAGCTCAGCTTGAATCATAATAGCACATTCAATACGTTTTTTCTGTAACTTACACCCCAGTTCGTATGGTGTGCTAAGGTCTCCACCTAATGTTTCATTGTTCGCATGGCAACCGCCAGAGCAGAAGAATTTCGCCCAACACTTAGCACATGTTTCCTTTGTAAATACATGAGTATTTCTAAACTGTGTTGGTATATCGTAGTTCTTCAAGCCATCGAAGACAGTACCGATCACATACCCATCTTTACCTACGTATTGATGACATGGATAAATATCTCCATTTGGTACGACAGCCATATATTCGTGGCCTGCTCCACAACCACGCAAACGTTTTGCCATACATGGTCCACGATACAAGTCCATACGGAAGTGGAAGAAGTTAAACTTCTCGCCCCAACCTGCTAATTGACGTTCTAAATATAAGTCAGCCAATTTTTCATATTCTTTTTCTATGATTGGCATATCTTCTGGTCGTAATACATAAGCCCCATCTTCGCCAACTACTGGTTCCATAGACAAATGCTCGAACCCTAAGTCGGACATAGCTTCTACGTCTTTGCAGAAGTCCAAATTATTATGCGTGTAGGTACCACGCACATAATATTCACGACCATCACGTTGCTTCACAGCATTCACCAAGTTTTTCGCCACCGTTTGGTATGTATCTCTGCCACCTGAACTTGGACGCATACTATTATGTACATCTTCACGACCGTCTAAGGAAAGAACTAAACTCATGTCATGTTCATTCACATAATCAATTTTATCTTGTGTGAGTAGCATACCATTAGTGGTCAATGTTAATTTAAAGATTTTACCATGTTTATCTTGAATGGATTCGATATATTCTACAGTTTGTTTCACTACATCCCAGTTCAACAAGGGTTCGCCACCAAAGAAGTCGATTTCACAATGTTGGCGTGGACCGCTCATGGAAATCAAGAAATCTACGGCACGTTTTGCTACGTCAAAACTCATGAGTTCACGCTTCACTCCGCCGTAATCACCTTGACTGGCAAAGCAATATTTACAAGCTAAGTTACAATCATGAGCGATGTTCAAACAAAGAGCTTTTACAATTGGCTTCTCATCCACTACGAGTTTGAACTCTGCCGACATCGGCGCAAAGAGCATTTCCTCTTTGATCAGTTCATCTAACTCATCCATAATTTCATCTAATTCCGCTGCATCTTCCGTCGCATCTAGTGCTCTGTGTACAGCCTCACGGTTTGTGCCGTTATAGATATCTAATACGCGATCGATAAGCTCATCGATAACATGGATAATACCACTGTTCACATCTAGTAGAAAGAACTTATCTTTCATTTTAAATTTATGAATCATCGGTTGTAATTCTAACATTCATACCTCCATTAACTTACTAAAGTCTAACTTGTATTATATCACTTTATGCCCATGACGTATAGAAAGCTATCAATATAGAGTATGCTTTTTCTAAAATTAGTGTATGCAAAAAATTGTACTTTTGGAGTACATATGTTATAATTTAGACAAGCTAAAGATATAAAGGGTTAGCATACATAATCCCTCTAGATGTACGAGATCTAGGGGGATTTTTCTTGTATACTCCTGGAAATCAGAGAAAGCAAAAAGCTGTCCACCGAATGGTGAACAGCTTTTGCTAATCGAATGATTATTTTTGTTTGCACACTTGGTTGCCTACTGTACAGCTAGTTTTGCAAGCAGATTGGCAAGATGTTTGACATTCGCCGCAGCCGCCTGTTTTAGCAGTTTTTTGTAGGGATTCAGTGTTAATTGTACGAATACGTTTAGACATCTTCATTCCTCCTAAGCACAAACTTACTCTATTATATTATCATCTAATACGGTTTCAAGCAAGCATAAGGCACAGGAAGACGGTGTCAAGTTTTTGTTGGAAAAATAATTACCTAGCTTTAAAAGAGGGTT
>CAUUEA010000036.1:0-11290 GCA_963544145.1 uncultured Veillonella sp. | reverse complement strand
TTATTCAATAACAATAAAGGTGGATGCATATGAATGAATTAGTAGGTTTGATTTTAGCGGCCGGTAAAGGGACTCGCATGAAATCTAAACTTCCAAAGGTATTGCATAAGGTAGCTGGTAAAGCTATGGTGGAACGTGTGTTAGAAGCGGCTCAATCTGTTGGGGCTACGCGCAATGTGGTCATCGTTGGTTTCGGTGGCGACGATGTGAAAGCTTATTTAGGTGACCGTGTAGAATATGTAACACAATTAGAACAAAAAGGCACTGGTCATGCTGTACAACAAGCAGAATCTGTATTGGGCAACCATGAAGGGCTCATTTTGTTATTATGTGGGGATACACCACTCGTAACGCAACAAACGTTGGAACAATTGTTAGCGCACCACAAAGAAACAAAAGCGGCAGCCACAGTGTTAACAGCTTACATGGATAACCCTTATGGGTACGGCCGTATCATTCGCAATGAATCTAAGTCCGTAGAACGCATTGTGGAAGAAAAAGATGGCAAACTGGATGAGTTAAAGGTGCATGAAGTGAACACGGGGATGTACATTTTCGATTCCAAAGAATTATGGCCTTGTTTAGAGCAACTTTCAGATGACAATGCACAAGGGGAATTGTACATTACAGACGTAGTGAGCATCCTTGTAAAAGCAGGCAAAACAGTGAGTGCTTACATGACTATGGACAGCGACGAATCCCTAGGGGTCAATAGCCGGTTACAATTGGCGCAAGCAGAGTTAATTTTGCGCAACCGCACAAACTTAGCTTTGATGGAAGCCGGTGTTACTTTAGTAGATCCACATAGCACATATATTGCCCCAGAAGTGGTAGTGGGACCAGATACGATTATCTATCCTAATACGACATTAGAAGGCAATACAGTGGTAGGAACAAATAATATTTTAGGCCCTAACACGCGCCTTTCCAATGTAACAGTTGGCGATAATAACCATATTCATGATTCTTATGCACATGATTGTGAAATTAAAAATGATACTGTCATTGGGCCATTCGTTCATTTGCGCCCAGATACAGTGTTATCTGATAAAGTAAAAATCGGCAACTTCGTAGAAGTGAAAAATAGCGTAGTTGGTACAGGTACTAAACTTCCACATTTATCTTACATCGGTGATAGTGATGTAGGGGCCAAGGTCAATATTGGATGCGGTACAATCACGGTTAACTACGATGGTAAAAAGAAACATCGTACCACCATTGAGGACGGTGTATTTGTAGGCTGTAATTCCAACTTAGTAGCACCTGTGACAATCGGCAGTGAAAGTTACGTAGCAGCAGGCTCTACGATTACGAAAGAGGTTCCAAGCCGTGCGTTGGCATTCGGGCGGGCTCGCCAAGTGGTAAAAGAGAACTGGGTCACAGAGGATACTTTCAAAAAATAAAATTGTATGGAAATTTTGTAAAATTGTTTACACAAAATTGATAAAATGAAGTACAATATACATAGAGCCTTTGTGCATCAAATTGTAAGTCAATTGTTTTAGAGGAGTAATGACATGGCATTAGAAGATGGTAAACGACTCAAAGTTTTTACAGGTAATGCAAATCCAGCATTGGCCAAAGAAATTTGTGATTATTTGGACCTTCCATTAGGTGAGGCATTCGTGGGGCGCTTCAACAATGGAGAAGTACAAGTCATGATTGATGAAAGTGTACGAGGTAAAGATGTATTTATCGTGCAACCAACTAGCTATCCTGTGAATGATAATGTAGTTGAATTGTTCATCATGGCAGACGCATTAAAACGTGCATCCGCGCGTCATATCACAGCCGTTGTACCATATTATGGGTATGCTCGCCAAGATAGAAAAACTCGTGGTAGAGAACCAATTACAGCAAAATTAATGGCAGATTTATTGCAAACATCTGGAGTAACACGCCTTGTAACAGTAGACCTTCATGCAGGTCAAATTCAAGGTTTCTTTGATGTGCCAGTAGATCATTTAATGGGTGCATCTATTATTGCAAACTACCTTAATGAAAAGAAAATGGAAGATGTCATCGTTGTATCTCCAGACCTTGGTGGTGTAACACGTGCTCGTGATTTGGCAGACCGTATTGGCGCGCCAATTGCGATCATCGAGAAAAAACGTCCACAACCAGGGGTTGCGAAAGTAATGAACTTAATTGGTGATGTACAAGGTAAAAACTGTATTATCATCGACGATATCGTAGATACAGCAGGATCTCTTGTAGAAGGCGCAAAAGCATTGCAAGAATTTGGTGCAAAATCTGTCACAGCTTGTGTAACACATGCAGTATTGACAGATCCAGCTTGTGAACGTATTGCAAATTCCAATATTAAAGAGTTAATTGTTACAAATACAATCGATATTCCAGAAGAACGTCGTTTACCAAATATTACAGTCTTATCCGTTGCTCCATTATTAGGAGAAGCGATTTTACGTATTTTTCAAGAAGAGTCTGTAAGCTCTTTGTTTGATAAGTAAGATGAAATTAATCGTCGGACTAGGAAATCCTGGCAGGGACTATGAGGGAACACGCCACAACATCGGATTTATGGTGGTAGATGCCATTGCTGATGGCGTAAGTCATACACCGTGGAGAGAAGATCATAAAGCAGAAATTTGCTCATGTACTATAGAGGGTGAAAAAGTATTGTTGGTGAAGCCACAAACCTATATGAACCTTAGCGGTGAGTCTGTAGGACCATTGATGCGATATTATAAGCTTACACCTGAGGATGTATATGTCATTTATGATGACATGGATTTGCCGGTAGGTAAATTACGGATACGACCAAATGGTAGTGCAGGTGGACATAATGGTATAAAATCCATGATTAGTCATTTAGGTACAGACGGTTTTCCTCATTTCCGTTTTGGTATAGGTCGCCCTTTGCCAGAGTGGACCGTGGTGGACCATGTGCTATCACGATTCCCTGAAGACCAACAAGATACAGTACAAAAGGGTATCAAAGCTATGGTAAAAGCTGTCCTTGGCTGTGTAGAAGTAGGTATTGATAAAGGGATGAACTTATATAATCCTAAAAAAGGACGTCCCCGTTAATAGAGCTAGAAAAAACCAAAATAGAGCGCTTGTTCTATTTTGGTTTTTATTATGCATATATCGTGTATATAAGGGTGGTTTTGATCAACCTTTGTATGACTTTTGAATTGTTGTGCTAATTCAATCAAATAAATTCACTATATATGTCTTTTCATCTTGAAATTATGAAAATAAAAGTATATACTAAGTTTAGAGCAGTATAATTAGTATTTAATGTGAATCGTCTTTATTTTTACTTATTGTGAGGGAGGCATTATCATGAAAGGTAATAATTGGGGCGGCAAGCGGGCTGGTGCAGGTCGCAAAAAATCCTTATTTGAACGTAAAGGACGTACTTTCCGTTTGACTGATGCTGAATTTCTTGAAGTCAAACCATTAGTGGATGCAGTGCGACGTCGTACTGAAGAAGCTATGTTGGCTACATTGGCATCTAAAAACAGAAAATAATTGTATGTTCAGTACTACCGGTTTTAATTAGCGTAAACGCTTTTGATTACAAGTTAGTATGGAAAATCGGCCCCTATGGGGGTCGATTTTTTTTGATATTTTTATTCTATAGAATTAACTTGACAATATCGAAAAATATCGTTATAATACTACATAAGATAGCAATAGACTGATGCTAGGATAAGTTGAGTATACGAATTGATGCTTACTGTATACACTCTTATGACGGGCTATTCGCTATGGTGGTTCAACCCGACCACAGAAGGATCCAATTTTGGAAATGAATTCAAATAATTACTACACAAATGGAGGTTAGCAATGAGCTTAATTAAAAGTTTATCCAACCGCTTGTCTGTGCTAGGATATAGTGGTTACGAAATTTCACAAATTATCAATAGTGCAACGGGCGGTCAAGATATCAACGCTTTGACTAGTCAAGATTTACACCAAGTGGCAAATACAATGGAACACTACGTGCGAGTAGGTTCCCAATACGTTGCGGAATATAGTAAATAATTAGAAACTGCTACAGTTTGTAAGAAATTACAATTGTAGCAGTTTTTTATTTTGCCATTCAAACACTTAGAATAACAATGGGGGATTTTTTGAAAGAGGTTGTAGCATGACAGAAATAAATACATCTTCAGGAACCTGTATCACAAATGTTTGACTACTCTAGATAAATACATCTATAGTAGGGAAGAATCTCTTGAATGGATGTACAGAGTAAGGTAGAATACTAGATAGAGTATTTATAAGCTAGAACATAATGATATTGTGAAAGAATCAATAATAAATATATGAAACAAACAGTAAATCAAAATCGACTTCCTTTCGTGGAGTCTTTAGAAGAATATAAAGAACAACATATGGTACCTTTTCATACGCCCGGTCATAAGATTGGTAAGGGAGCGCCTACATTACTTACAGAATGGATGGGAAATGCTTTACCCTATGATTTAGGCTTAATGTATGCTATCGATGATTATCATGAGCCAGAGCGGGAATTGCAGGAATCACAGCAATTGGCAGCAGAGGCCTTCGGAGCTGACTATACTTGGTTTTCTATTAATGGTACATCTGGAGCGATTCAAATGATGATTATGAGTGCTGTGAAAGAAGGAGACTCTATCATCATTCCTCGTGAGGCTCACTGTTCTGTTCATAATAGCCTGGTACTAAGTGGGGCTAAACCAATTTATATGAAAGGGCGTTTTCATCCACGTTGGGGCATCCCTGTAGGGGTGACTGCGGAGGAAGCGATTGCTACAATAGATGCCCATCCAGAGGCGAAGGCAATTCTATTAGTCCATCCTAACTATTATGGTATAGGTGTAGATGTAAAGAAAATTGCAGAAGCCGCTCACCAAAGAAATATGTTGGTGTTAGTGGATGAAGCTCATGGACCGCATCTTGTGCCATCTTTAGGGATGCCAGTACCTGCTGTAACATCTGGGGCAGACTTAGTGGCCCAAAGCACGCATAAACTATTGGGGTCTTTGACACAGACTTCAATGCTCCATGGTCAAGGGTCTCGTATTGATGTAGACCGCATTCAACGATTGCAACAAATTTTGATGAGCACTAGTCCGAATTATATTTTCTTGGCATCTTTGGATATGGCTCGTCATCAATGGGCTACAAAGGGGCCGTCTCTTATGAAAAATACATTGGAGTTAGCTCGTACCTTGCGAAGGGCTCTGAATGAGATTCCAGGCATTGATTGTCCAGGTCATGATGACATAGAAGGGGCTTTCAGTTTCGATGAAACGAAGATTATCATCGATACAAAGGGGCTTGGATTGACGGCTCAAGAGTTTGAACAAGAGTTACGAGTGCGTCATATTGAAGTGGAGCTGATGAAAGCCTACCATGTCCTATTATTGATCACTATAGGTGACACGGAAGCATCCATACAACAGGTCATAGATGCTGTGCAAGATATCTCAGATAAACATCTATACAAGATAGTAGATGATGCACATCCTACGGATTATAATGATGTAGATGCAAGTGCAATGGAAACCTTGCCGACACCAGTAGTAGCACTTTCACCACGGCAAGCATTTTATGCAGAGATGGAAGAAATTCCATTAGGACAATCCTTAGGGCGAATTAGTGGGGAAACCATAACCTATTACCCACCGGGGATTCCTTGTTTAGGGGTAGGTGAAACTATAACGGAAGAAGTACTGGCATATATGAAACAGAAACAGCGTGATGGGTATGTGCCAAATGGTGCTAAGGACCGCCAGCTACAGACTATTCTTGTATGTAAAGATGTAGAAATTGCGATATCATAAGGAGATTTATATGGGACAATTAATTATTATTGAAGGTGGCGACGGCAGTGGCAAAGCCACGCAGACGGCAAAATTGTTAGAACGATTGCAAGGAGAAGGCTATCCATCACGATCTGTAAGTTTTCCTAATTACGATAGTCCAGCAGCAGAACCCATTAAAATGTACTTACGCGGTGACTTTGGGAAAGAGGCGAACTCAGTGAATGCTTATGTGGCTAGCACACTTTACGCTATAGACCGCTTTGCATCGTATCGCCAAGATTGGCAGCGTTTTTACGAAGAAGGTGGCATTATTATTGCCGATCGGTATACCACCTCTAATATGGTGCATCAAATGATAAAATACACCGATACGAAAGAGCGCAAGGTATTTTTAGCGTGGCTTGATCAATTAGAGTATGACTTATATGGGCTGCCAAGACCTGATGCAGTGATTCTATTAGATATGCCTCTATCGTTGTCTAAAGCGTTGTTAGCTGAGCGTACTGGTAAAACCGGTGGCGATACGGGCGATATTCACGAGCAAGATACCTCTCATTTAACGGCGGTTCATGATGCTTATGATATGTTGGTGAGCACTTATGATTGGCATCGAGTGCATTGTGAAAATGAAAGTAATCAGTTGCGCACTATTGATGACATTCATGAGGAAGTGTATAGTATTGCTAAGCAATATATATGTAAAGGATAGTATCTAATTAATGGAATGTATTGTAGGTATTCACTAGAGTGAATATGTTAGTGTCGTGCATATTCCGTATAGTACGATACAAATTCAAGGAATGATAGCATAGAAACACCACATGGTGTGCAAATATTTTGCAGAAACCATGTGGTGTTTCTTCGTTTATCCGTGAATTTATTGCCATAACATGCTATAATAAAGGGTAGTCTTATGAGGTAAAGGAGGGTGTATGTCATTTTTTGAAACTGTACTTGGTCAGCACCAAGTGAAAGAACAAATTACTACATTAATCCATGATTCTGCTTTACCCCATAGTTTACTGCTCTACGGAGAAACGGGCTTAGAATCCACCTCTATGGCCATAGCCATTGGATCATTGTTGGTGGGACGTCAGATTTTCTCTCCTCATGAGGGAAAAGCTTATTTGTCTGCCATAGAGCAACAACGCATTGAGTCTGGTGAAAGCGAGAGCGCAGTCAAAGATAAAGGGTTGCCTATCTATATTGATCAAGGACAAGCCTTTTGGATTCGCCCTATGAAAACACAGCTTAGTGTAGAACAATGGTATACCTTATTAGAAAAGTATATCAATGTATCTAGTGATACACCACGGGTGGTCATCGTAGAAGGTTTTCAGACAGCCAATACAGTCTTAGCGAATGCGATGCTGAAAACGATTGAAGAACCACCACGAAATATGTATTTTATCATTGTCACTACCAATATCGATAATGTACTACCCACCATCGTATCACGATGCATGCTCATTGGGATGCAACCAGTGCCAGAAGAGGAATTGGTGAAAGCCCTAACTAAAGAAGGGTATACGGGAGATATTCGACGTGCTGTGCGAAGTGCTCGTGGAAATCCCACATTAGCTCGTCAGTGGGCGCAGGCTGGTGGTATTGAAAGCTTAGAGAAGGCCATGGAAGTGCTAGAATGCGTAGTAGAAAGAAATCATTTTTTTACAACCTTAGCTCTGTCCTTTGAGGGACTTTCAAAAGAAGTAGTACTTGATATGTTGAGCTGGTTACGCGTATTAGCCAGAGATATGTTAGCCTTGCGATATGGTACAGAGAGTGAAACAATGATACTGAGTGAGTATCGATTCCGTATGCAAATGATTTTACAACGATGGTCATCTAAATCTTTGCAACGAATTGTGCCCATTACATTAGAAGCAGAACAGGCACTGCGCCTTAATGTGCGCTTAGGCCTTGTCATAGATGGAGTTATATTAGCCTTAAGGGAGGCTGTGAAGGAGGATATATAGTGGTTACTATAGTAGGAGTACGCTTTAAAAAAGCTGGCAAAATCTACTACTTTAGCCCAGGGTTTGTAACCCTTACGACAGGAGATGGAGTCATAGTAGAAACCTCTCGTGGTTTGGAATTTGGGGAAGTCGTAATTGGCCCACGAAAGGTATCGAAAGATAGCGTGGTGCAACCGCTGAAAGAAGTGACGCGTAAAGCAACGCCAAAAGATTATAAACAAGTAGAGAAAAATAGAGAGCGAGAAGAAAAAGCTTTTGAAATCGGCTTGGAAAAAATTGCTTATCGTGGGCTGCCGATGAAATTAATCAATGTGGAATACACATTTGATATGAATAAAATTGTCTTTTTCTTTACCGCAGAAGGTCGTATTGACTTCCGTGAACTTGTAAAAGACTTAGCCAATGTATTCCGTACGCGCATTGAATTGCGACAAGTAGGGGTTCGTGATGAGGCAAAAGTATTAAATGGTATTGGCGCCTGTGGTCGTCCATTATGTTGTGCTACCTTTCTAGGCGATTTTGCATCTGTATCTATTCGTATGGCGAAAGATCAAAACTTGAGCTTAAATCCAACAAAAATTTCTGGTATTTGCGGTCGCTTGATGTGTTGTTTGAACTATGAAAATGACTCCTACCTAAAAGGGGGCGACTTGTATTCACAAAAAGCAAAACAACCGGCTCCTGTAGCAGAACCACCTGGTATTGGTAAAGAAGTAGTCACCGATGAAGGGCTAGGAAAAGTCTTAAAGATCAATACTATGAAAAAAACAGTAAAAGTACAATTAGAAGCGGGACGAACTATCGACTTACATTGGTCGGAAGTAGCATTACCGGATGAAGAGTAATATTACCATCACAGAACTGCTAGTCAGTGGATTTCAGTTATTCCAGGATGAAAGAGAGTTTAAGTTTTCCATTGATGCTATCCTGCTCGCTTATTTTGGAGAGGCAAAATCTAATAAGCACTATTTAGAATTAGGCACAGGGACAGGGGTGATTCCCCATGTGTTGTACCATCGAGGGGCTCGTCATGTGGTTGGGGTAGACTGCAATTCCCATGTGATTACATTAGCTCAGAAAAGTTGTGTTCATAATGATATTGCAGATGCTGTCTCTATGATAGAGCTAGATTACATGAGCGATGCTGGGAAAGTTTACTATGGTCAGTTTGATGGTATCTACATGAATCCACCCTATTTTGAAGCCAATAGTGGTTTACTTTCAACGGTAGAAAACGTAGCATTAGCCTTGCATGAACAACAATACTCCATGAAAGATAGATTGTTACAAGCCCAACGATATTTAAAGTTTGGCGGTACACTGTGGATGATATATTCAACCCCACGATTAGAATCTTTATTGAGTGCTATAGAAGAGACTCAATTTAGGGTAAAACGAATGCGCTTTGTTCATGGTAATCAAGATAAAGTGAGTAAACTAGTATTAGTAGAATTAAAATATGGTGGAAAACTAGGCATGATGGTTGAACCACCTTTATATATCTATGAATTAGATGGTTCCTATTCAGATGAGGTACAAGCATATTATGAGTAGTCATAAAGGGACATTATTTTTAATTCCCACACCCATTGGGAACTTAGAAGATATGACCTATCGAGCTGTGCGCACATTACAAGAAGTAGATGTAGTGGCAGCAGAAGATACGCGTCATACGGGGATATTATTACAACATTTTAATATTGTAAAGCCTATGATATCCTATCATGAGCATAATAAGGCGGACAAAGGTCCAGAACTGATTGGACTCTTATTAGAAGGACAATCCGTAGGGCTTGTCAGTGATGCGGGGATGCCTGCTATTTCTGATCCCGGTGAAGATTTGGTGCAAGAAGCTATCGAGGTAAGGATACCCATTGTTCCTTTGCCAGGGGCAAACGCAGGGTTAACGGCACTTATCGCATCGGGGCAAAATACAAAGGAATTTCACTTTATAGGTTTTTTGCCGAAACGTAAGCAACATATAAAAGATGTTTTATCCCGGATTGCTACCTATGAAGGGACCCTTATTTTCTATGAAGCACCTCATCGTATAGAAGATACTATCCAAAGTTTATATGAAGGGTTAGGAAATCGGCCTATCACAGTGGGTCGAGAACTGACGAAAAAGTTTGAAACCTTCACACGAACCACCTTGTTAGAGTTACGAAATGATTTCGGTCAAATCGTAGAAAAAGGAGAATTTGTTCTCTTAGTAGGGGGCAGTGAAACTATAACAGATGAAACAGGAACGGAAGAAGAGGTACTTTCACCGTTGGAAGCAGCCTTAGCCTTAATTGAAGCAGGAATACCTAAAAAAGAGGCAGCTCGTCAAATTGCAAAAGAACGTGGCCTTTCAAGGCGCGATATATATAATGAAATTGAATGGTATAGTAAGGAGAGAACAGATGACTAAGAAACCGTATTATATTACGACACCAATTTATTATCCAAGTGCGAAATTACATATTGGGCATACATACTGTACGTCCATTGCTGATACAATTGCTCGTTTTAAACGTAGAGCAGGCTACGATGTGCGATTCTTAACAGGATCTGATGAGCATGGACAAAAAATTCAACGCATGGCGGAATCTATGGGGATTACTCCGTTAGAATATACGACGCAAATCGTAGATGGATTTAAACATTTGTGGGAAAAGTTAAATATCTCTCATGATGATTTCATTAGAACTACAGATGAAAGACATATCAAATATTGCCAACATTTATTCCAAAAAGCCTTCGATAATGGAGATATTTACAAATCTTCTTACGAAGGTTGGTACTGCGTACCAGACGAAACATTCTGGCCAGAATCTAAGCTAGGCCCAGAAAAAACATGTCCTGACTGTGGTCGTCCCTTAGAAGTGGTACAAGAAGAAAGTTATTTCTTCCGTATGAACAAGTATGCTGACCAATGGTTTAAATTTATCGAAGAAAATCCAGATTTCATTCAACCAGAATCTCGTCGTAATGAGATGATCCAGTTCGTAAAACAAGGATTGGAAGATTTGGCAGTATCTCGTACTAGCTTTAATTGGGGCATTCCAGTACCATTCGATGAAAAACATGTCATGTATGTATGGTTTGATGCGTTGATTAACTATATTTCCGCTTTAAATCCATTAGATGAAAACAGTGATTTATTTGAAACCTACTGGCCTGCAGACTTGCATTTAGTAGGGAAAGAAATCGTTCGTTTCCACACGATCATTTGGCCGATTATGCTCATGAGTCTTGGTTTACCATTGCCGAAAAAAGTATATGGTCATGGCTGGCTTGTAGTAGATGGCACTAAAATGAGTAAATCCTTAGGTAATGTGATCGACCCAATTCCATTGATTGACACTTATGGTTCTGATGCCTTGCGTTATTTTTTGGTCAATGAAGTACATTTAGGGAATGATGGTAACTTCAGCTTGCCTAATTTCATTACAAAAATCAATGCAGATTTGTCCAATGACCTTGGCAACTTGTTGAACCGTACCGTAGCGATGATTGAAAAATATCATGGTGGTATCATTACAAAAC
>CAUUEA010000035.1:0-11537 GCA_963544145.1 uncultured Veillonella sp. | reverse complement strand
ATGAGGATAATACATGGATTAAAGAAAAAAATATACAATCAAAATTTGAAGGTACGGTGGATTATAGAGTGCCAGCTGCTTATTGGGACTGGTTTGATGAATTTCATGATATGCATAGAATTTTAGAAAAAAAATATACATCTTTAGATTGTATATTTAACATTTCCACCGGCGAAATCTCTTATGTATATGACAATGTCACAGAAGATAATTTTACTGATGAGCTAGCTTTAGTAGAAGCTTGGGAAAAAAGATATTTCTCACCAGATGGGGAACCACTGCTTACGCATGCAGTAGCACCACATGAAGGATGTATCACAGGGACTATGCACATAGATATGTCTCAGTTTATTGAAGAGGAGGAAGAAGAAGTGGTTAGTGTAGATCCAGCTATAGAATTTACAGGGGAAGATATTCATGATTTGATTCCACAATATCTTCAAAATAGTTACGATATTTTGTATTCTATCTTGCCAGGTACATATCATCGAGTATACCTATATGTAGAGAATGATGGAACGGTATGCCGTCAACTAGGATATATCATTGTCGACGGTGAATACCTTACTTTTGAGGAGATGATAGACCATAAGGTGGTTTCTAAGGCAACTTATGATGCTACGATGGAACAACTAGCACTATGGTCGAATTATATGCGCAATGCATTTATTGCTTGTCATCTTGAACCGTGGACGGTGTTCTCCTATATGATAGATGAAGAACGACATATTTCTACTAACTTTGGTTATGATGTATTAGCAGAGCAAACCTATGACAATGAACTCTTTGATCTATGGTCCTATGAGAAACTAGGTATTAAGAGTCCTAACTTGCCTAAAGATAAGATAACAACTATTGTACCAGAAAATGAATATGCAAAATTTTAATAAGAAGGTGTATAGTATTGTACAGGGGAGAATATTTGATTGAACATATTTAGAAAGGTATTACCATGAGAAAAGTCATCTTAGCACTCGCACTTTTGCCTATGGGTGTTGTCAATTATAGTACCTATGCCAATACTATAGATGAGCAAGGTAAACTGCTAGACCAGATGGAGCGTTCTATATCTCATGTGGAACAAAAGGAAACGCCAGCTTTCACAGTTCTTACAGAGGGAATAGTACCTCAAAAGATGAATCAACTGTCTAGTGATGAACCAGAATTTTTAATTCATCATATTGAACTTTCACAGGTTCCACCAGAGTTTAATTTTCTGCAAACTATAGTGACTAAGAAAGAACATCAATCGTATGGGGTAGAAACAATTAATGCTTTGTTGCAGGAACTTAATACCGCCTTACTAGATAGAGGTTACGTTACCTCTAAAGTCTATATGGAGCCTCAAAATATAGGGAGTGGTACACTTCGCTTATCCTTGCTGGTAGGAACCGTGGAAGAAATACAATTTAAGGGTGTGGCAGGTAATTATACAAATGCATTAGCCTTTCATAAGGGGCATATTTTAAATATACGGAACATAGAACAAACTGTAGATAATTTAAATGCGGTGCCCCATCAGAAGGCTACGGTTCAGTTACAACCGGGAAGTCACTTGGGCACATCTATCGTCGTATTTCAGATAGAAAATAAGTCTAAAGTAGAGGTTACCACAGGATTCGATAATTTCGGTAATGAAGGGACGGGTCGATTCCAAGGTAATGTATCTATTACAGTAGGCAGACCATTGGATCGTAGTGATACTTTGTACTATAGCTTAACTAGATCTAGGCACTCAGATAGTATTAATAGAAGTACATCAAATTATGTGTCATACCAAATACCTGTAGGAAATGATAGCATTACCTTGAGCCATTCTAATTCAAACTATCAACAACGAGTTAGCTATGCCATTAAGCCATTTATCTCAAGTGGCAACTTTACTAGCGATGAACTACGATGGAAGCATGTATTACATAGGAATAGCCAACAGATTACAGAGTTAATTCAAGGCCTTACACATAAGACAAGACATTCCTTTATCAATGGTAGTGAAATTGATGTGCAACGGAGAAATACCACATCTTGGTCCATAGGGATACATCAAAAACGATATAGTAAGAATGGAAGCCTAGATTGGACAGTACAATATGAAAGAGGTGTTCCTTGGTGGGCTAGCCCAGGTCCTACCGATCACTTAGGAGAAGCCACCACACAGTATCATATATATACGGGGAAAGTGAACTATCAGCGTACTATTACTCTTTGGAATCGGAAAGCAACCTATACAATGGAAGCGAAAGGACAGTATACGAATAGTAAGCTCTACAGTAGTGAGTTCTTTACCATTGGTGGATGGTATACAGTGCGTGGGTTTACCGGTGATAGAAATCTAGCCGCAGAACAAGGATTTTATGTACGGAACACCTTAGGTGTATTATTAAATCAGAATCATACAGTGTATGTAGGTTTAGATTATGGTAAAGTGTACGGTAAATCCACGGAAGATATTTTGGGTACAGAGCTATGGGGCGGAGCTGTTGGTATGAAAGGGCACTATGGAAGTGCTAACTACAATATATTCTTGTCCACACCATTACAAGTACCAAACGGTTTTACGGTACCACACCGAGTCCTAGGGATACAGATGAGTGCTGCCTTCTAAGCACGGTTAGGTGATTCAGTAATTTGCCTTGCAAAAGGCTGTGATTATTACTATAATAAAAGATAGATTGAAATGTTTCTTTCACAGGAGGTTACCATGAGCTATATAAAACAGCAAGACCCAAAAGTTCAAGAAATGATTGAATTAGAATTGGGTCGTCAACGCAACAAATTAGAAATGATTGCATCGGAAAACTTTGTGTCTCAAGCTGTGATGGAAGCACAAGGTAGCGTATTGACAAACAAATACGCAGAAGGATATCCACATAAACGTTACTACGGTGGATGTGAATATGTCGACATGGTAGAAGAGTTGGCTATTGAAAGAGTGAAACAGCTGTTCGGCGCAGAACATGTGAATGTACAACCTCATTCTGGTTCTCAAGCGAACTTTGGCGTATACTTTGCATTATTAGAGCCAGGTGACACTATTATGGGTATGAATTTATCCCATGGTGGACATTTAACACATGGCTCTCCGGTGAATGTATCTGGTAAGTATTTTAATATTATTCCTTACGGTGTAGATGCAGAAACAGGTCGCATTGATTATGATGAAATGCGTAAAATTGCACAAGAGCATAAGCCTAAAATGATCATTGGTGGTGGCAGCGCCTACTCCCGTCAAATCGACTTCAAAACAATGGCGGAGATTGCCCATGAAGTAGGAGCTATTTTCATGGTAGATATGGCACATTTTGCTGGATTAGTGGCAGCAGGATTGCATCCAAACCCTGTGGAGTATGCTGATATTGTAACTACTACTACACATAAAACATTGCGTGGACCACGTGGTGGCATGATTATGTGTAAAGAAGAATATGCAAAAGCTATTGATAAATCTATCTTCCCAGGTATTCAAGGTGGTCCTTTGATGCATGTTATCGCGGCGAAAGCAGTAGCATTTGGTGAAGCGTTGCAACCAGAATTTAAGGAATATGCAAAACAAGTTATTGTGAATGCCCAAACATTGGCTGATGCATTACAACAAGAAGGTTTTACTATTGTATCTGGTGGCACTGATACGCATGTATTATTAGTAGACTTACGTGCTGTTGGTTTAACTGGTAAAGTAGCTGAGCATGTATTGGATGAAGTGGGCATTACATGTAACAAAAATACCATTCCATTTGATCCAGAAAGCCCATTTGTTACATCTGGTATCCGCCTAGGTACACCAGCATTAACAACTAGAGGTTTACATGCAGAAGATATGAAAGAAATTGCAAGTATCATTTCTTTAGTATTGAAACAACCAGAAGATACTGCTGTATTAGCAGAGGCTAAACAACGTGTAGCAGCACTTTGTGAAGCATATCCAATGTATGCGTAATTAATAAAAAGGAAGTAACTAATATGAACGTAAATGTAATGACACATCCTTTGATTCAACATAAAGTAACGTTGATTCGCTCCGTAGATACTGGTACAAAAGATTTCCGTCAATTATTAGAAGAAATTGCTTTGCTAATGGGCTATGAAATTACACGTGACTTGCCATTAGAAGATGTAGAAGTACAAACTCCATTGGTGAAAGCAATTGGTAAACAAATTGCAGGTAAAAAATTGGGTATCGTTCCTATCCTTCGTGCTGGCTTAGGCATGGTGAATGGCTTGTTAGAGTTGATGCCAATGGCAAAAGTAGGACATGTAGGTATGTATCGTGATCCTGAAACACTGAAACCAGTAGAATACTATTGCAAATTACCATCTGACTTGGCAGAACGTCGTATTATTGTGACAGATCCGATGTTGGCTACAGGTGGTAGTGCAGCAGCAGCGATTTCTTTGTTGAAAGAAAAAGGTGCTAAAGATATTCAACTCATGTGTTTAGTAGCAGCCCCAGAAGGTGTAGAAGTTGTGAATAAAGCGCATCCTGACGTACGCATCTATGTAGCTGCATTAGATGAAAAATTAAATGACCATGGATATATTTTACCTGGTCTTGGTGATGCGGGAGATCGTATTTTCGGTACGAAATAAACGGTGTTGCCCGAAGAGTAGTGCGCGTTTCTTTTCAGTGACGCGCATTATTTTTATAAGAAAGGGTATGTATGGCTAAAAAGAAAACAGTGTTTTTCTGCTCAGAATGTGGAAATGAATCATCGAAATGGTTTGGTCGTTGCACGGCTTGTGGTGCTTGGAATACAGCAGTGGAAGAAGAACTGCAACCGGAAGTTAAAACAAAACACGTAGCGTCTTATCGACCAGTACAAGATGATGATAACAAGCCGAAAGCTTTGACAGACATTGAGGTAGGAGCGATTGCCCGCATTACTTCTGGATATGGAGAAATTGACCGTGTTCTTGGCGGTGGTATCGTACCAGGTGCATTGATTTTGCTAGGTGGAGACCCAGGAATTGGTAAGTCTACCCTATTATTGCAAGTGTCTGGTCGTATTGCAGAGGAGTCTGGTAAGGTCCTATATGCATCTGGAGAAGAGTCAGATATGCAGTTAAAGCTAAGAGCTCATCGACTAGGTATCAATTCTTCCAATCTATTAGTACAGGCAGAAACTAATTTAGACACCATATTAAATGAAGCCAAACGAAGTCAACCAATGCTACTTGTCATTGACTCTATTCAAACTATGTATGTAGGTTCTGTGGAATCTGCACCGGGGAGTGTCAGTCAAGTTCGTGAATGTACGGCAAGATTGTTACGCTTTGCTAAAGATCAAGATATTCCTGTCATCATCATTGGTCATGTTACCAAAGATGGTACCATTGCAGGACCTCGTATGTTAGAGCATATGGTGGACGTAGTCTTGTATTTTGAAGGAGAGCGGTCCTATCAATTCCGTATTTTAAGAGGCATTAAAAATCGATTTGGGTCTACTTCGGAATCAGGGTTATTTACCATGGAAGAAGAAGGCTTAGGAGAACTTCTAAATCCATCTGCAACGCTACTAGCAGAGCGATCAGAAGAAGAAACGGGATCTGCCATCATGGCATACCTAGAAGGGGTACGGCCTATTCTAGTAGAAGTTCAAAGTTTGGTAGTGTCTACGGCATTTGGGATGCCACGAAGAACAGCCATTGGCTACGATTTAAATAAACTGATTTTGCTCCTAGCCGTATTAGAAAAGCGCTGTGGCTTTACCTTAGGTAATAAGGATGTGTATGTCACTATTATTGGTGGCTTAAAAGTCAATGAACCAGCTTGTGATCTAGCCATGGCAGTGGCCATCATTTCTAATTTAAAAAATAAGCCTGTACCTCCAGATATGGTGATATTAGGCGAAGTTGGATTGACAGGTAATATTCGTAGTATTCCACGCATCGAGCAACGTATCGCTGAGGCTAAAAAGCTAGGATTTAAACAATTCATCATCCCTGCAGGAAATGTAAAACAATTAAAAGGAGTACAAGACGGTATCTCCATACAAGGAGTGACTAGTATTCAAGAAGTGATGAAAAGTATTTTCTAACCCTATGTGTGGACTTTTACTGTGAGTGATTCATTAGAATCACACGTAGGGATGGTATACTTTATAAAAAGAGGAGGTGACCATATGATCTATAAATTATTGCGTTATGCTATTGCTATTTTATTTGGTAGTATGGGATATGTTGGGGCAGATGCGCTATCAACACTTATGGTATCTATATGGGATGAAAAGATGCTGCAAATGGGTGTATTTGGAGTCTCTGTGGTGATGATATTGTACTATACTATAAGTATCATAGTAGCTGCGATGATTGGATACTTAGTGTCCCAGTACATTTTACGTGTAGGTCTGAAGGTAGCGAAACAAATTGAACGTATTTTAAGTCGAGTTCCTAGTCAACAACTAGTGGCTGGCACAATAGGATTATTATTTGGACTCATTATTGCTAATTTAATTGGTATGGCTTTTGAAAGAGTACCAATTATTGGCTCATACTTACCTATCGTGCTCAGTGCTGTATTAGGCTATATCGGAATTCGTTTGGGCATGGATAAAGGACCAGACTTATATAAATCCATGGTATCCTATACCTTTAGAGGATTACTTAATAAGGGTAGAAAACCTAAAGAATCAAAGGTAAAAGAAATCCGAACTTGTTCTGCTAAGGTCTTAGACACATCAGTTGTCATTGATGGTCGAATTTTAGATATTGTGAATACAGGATTTTTAGAGGGGCCTTTCATGGTGCCTGTCTTTGTACTAGAAGAATTACAGAAATTGTCTGACTCTGCGGATACTTTGAAACGCAATCGAGGTAGACGAGGATTAGACTTACTACAGACAATGCGTGAAAAATTAACAGATTCTATGGAAATCATAGATGTTGATTATGAAGACTTGTCAGAAGTAGATTTAAAATTGATTCGCCTCAGCATGGATAAACATTGGAAACTCATAACCAATGATTTTAATCTTAATAAAATAGCTACATTGCAAGGCGTTGGGGTGCTGAACTTAAATGATCTGGCAAATGCGATTAAGCCGAAAATGATGAGCGGTGAAACCTTAATCGTACGCATTATGAAAGCTGGTAAAGAACCACATCAAGGAGTGGCCTATTTAGATGACGGTACTATGATTGTTGTGGAAAATGGTGTAGACTATGTGGATCAAACAGTAAATGTTGTAGTTACGTCTGTATTACAAACCAGTGCGGGACGAATGATTTTTGCTCGTGTAGAGGAATCAAATTCTTAGAAAGGGAGTACCATGATCAGTTGTATCTTATTAGCTGCAGGTGCAGGACGTAGAATGGGCTATACAGATAATAAAGTGTGTATGCCATTGGGGCAGTATACAGTTTTACAATGGAATTTGCATCACATGAAGCAATGGGAAGGCTTGGAAGAAGTCATTGTGGTTGTATCGGAACAAGACCAAGTTTCGATTGAACAACAAGTAGAAGCTATGCAACTTCCGTGGATAGTACAATATGTCATTGGCGGAGCAGAACGACAAGATTCTGTAGCAGCAGGACTTTCACAGGTAGCGAATGAAGCAGACATTGTTCTAGTTCATGATGGAGCGAGACCATTGGCGAAAAAAGAGTTAGTGAGCCGAGTGGTTGAAGGGGCTAAAGCATATGGAGCATCAGTACCAGCAATTCCAGTGGTAGATACGATAAAACGCGTGAATGCAGAGGGATATGTAGAAGAAACGTTAGTACGTTCTGAACTATATGGAATGCAAACACCGCAGGGCTTTCAAACGGCTGTTTTATTAGATGCCTATGTCTATGCGGAAGAGAACAGATTTAAAGGAACCGATGATGTATCCTTAGTGGAGTTTCAAGGAAAACCAGTACACATTGTAGAAGGGGATAGGAAAAATATTAAATTAACAGTCCCTGAAGATGTGGCGATTGCTAAGAAGTATTTAGGAGTGGAACCGATGATGCGAATTGGTTATGGTTATGATATCCACCGTTTCAAAGAGGGACGACCTTGCGTATTAGGTGGCGTATCTATCGATAGCCCTATTGGACCTGACGGGCATTCTGATGCGGATGTGTTGATTCATGCCCTTATGGATGCCATGCTGGGAGCAGCAGGAATGCGAGATATTGGGTATTATTTTCCTCCAGAAGATGATGCTTTCAAAGGGATTTCTAGTAGGCTATTATTAGAAAAAGTGGTACAATTATTAAAGGACTCAAATTTTGGAATCTACAATGCGGATATCATGGTCATTGCGGAAGCTCCAAAATTGAAGCCTCATATCGAAACAATGAAAGAAAATTTAAGTGCGGATTTAGGTATCCCGCTTAGTAGAATTAGTATTAAAGCAACGACAAATGAAGGGTTAGGTGCCTTGGGAAGAACAGAAGGTATAGCCGCACAAGCTGTTGTTTCAATGTATGAAAGAGAGGAGTTATAACTCATGAAAGTTCGTTTTGCACCGAGTCCAACCGGTCCATTTCATATTGGTGGAGCTCGCTCCGCATTATTTAACTATTTATTAGCTCGCAAAGAGCAAGGTACGTTCCTATTGCGCGTGGAAGATACAGACCAAGCACGCTCCACTCGTGAAAGCGAAGAAAATATCAAAGCTGCTCTTAAGTGGCTTGGTATGGATTGGGATGAAGGTGTTGACGTAGGGGGCGAACATGGTCCATATCGTCAAACAGAACGCTTAGATATTTACGACCAAGTAACGAAACAATTATTAGAATCTGGTCATGCTTACGAATGCTATTGTTCCCAAGAAGAATTAGATACAGTTCGTGAAGAGCAATTAGGCCGTGGAGAAACTCCAAAATATAATGGTCATTGCCATCATTTAACGGAAGAACAAAAGGCTGGTTACAAAGCAGAAGGTCGCAAACCAACTATCCGTTTGCGTGTTCCTTTACATGAAACAGTCGCTTTTGACGATATGGTTCGTGGTCATGTATCCTTTGAATCTAATGGTATTGGCGATTTCGTTATCGTAAAATCCGATGGGATTCCAGTATATAACTATGCCGTTGTAGTGGACGATCACACAATGGGTATTTCCCATGTCATCCGTGCGGAAGAACATTTATCTAACACACCACGCCAAATCGTAATCTATAAAGCCTTAGGTTGGGATGTGCCAACATTTGGTCACATTTCCTTGATCATGGGCAAAGATGGCAAAAAAATGAGTAAACGTCATGGTGCTACCTCTGTAGAACAATACCGTGAATTAGGTTACTTGCCAGAAGCTATTGTAAACTTCTTGGCTTTATTGGGCTGGGCTCCTGAAGGAGAAGAAGAGCTATTCACTATGGAAGAATTATCACAAAAATTCTCTATGGATCGAGTGGCGAAAAATCCAGCAGTCTTCGACATCGATAAATTGAATTACATCAACTTTAACTATATGAAACAATTGACACCAGAAGCATTGTATGAATTATGCTTGCCTCATTTGGTGAAAGCTGGCTACGCTAGTAAAAGTCCATCAGCAGAGGAACAAGCTTGGTTGACTATGCTTTGTACTTGCGTGAAAGACCACATTAGTTATGGTGCGCAAATCGTAGATGAAGTAGGTATGTTCTTCCAAGATGAAATTGTAGAAGATGCGGAACATGCGGAAGAAATCGCAGCTGTGAAAGCTGAGGAATCCTATCCAACAGTGATTGGGGCTTTCAAAGAAAAAATTGAAGCTATGGATGAGATTACCCCAGATGCTGTAAAAGCAGCGATTAAAGCGATTATGAAAGAAACAGGATTAAAAGGCAAATTTGTATTTATGCCAATTCGCATTGCTACCACAGGTCAAATGCATGGTCCTGATTTGAATTATATTATTACCTTATTTGGCAAAGAAAAAGTACTTCGCCGTTTAGGCTAAGTGCATACAAGGAGGCTATTTCTAATGAGAGAACTGACAGTTTTCAACACGATGACTCGTGAAAAATCAGTATTCCAACCTGTGAAAGAGGGGGAAGTTAGCATCTATGTATGCGGAGTTACACCATATAATCATCCTCATATTGGTAATGCACGTCCTTTTGTGACTTGGGACACTATTCGTCGTTATTTGAGCTATGTAGGCTATAAAGTAACATATATCCAAAACTTTACAGATGTGGATGATAAAATCATTAATACATCTAATGGTGAAGGGGTAGCATGGAATGTAATCTCTGATCGCTATATTGATGCCTACTATGATGTAATGGATGCATTACATGTGCGTCGTGCTGATGTATATCCTCGTGTGTCAACGCATATGGAAGAAATTATTTCCATGATCACTACATTAATCGACAATGGCTATGCCTATGCAGTAGATGGTGATGTATACTATCGTGTAGAGAAATTTGAGCATTATGGTAAACTATCTGGTCGTACTTTAGACGATATGGAAGCTGGTGCTCGTGTAGATGTAGATGACCGTAAGGAAAATCCAATGGACTTTGCTTTATGGAAAGCGGCAAAACCAGGCGAACCATTCTGGGAAAGCCCTTGGGGGCAAGGCCGACCAGGTTGGCACATTGAATGTTCTGCCATGAGTCAAAAATATTTGGGCGAAGAGTTTGACTTCCATGGCGGTGGATCTGACTTAATTTTCCCACACCATGAAAATGAAATTGCCCAATCCGAAGGGTGCTCTGAACATCATCCAGCGGTGCGTTATTGGGTACACAATGGTTTCATTACGATTAATCAAGAAAAAATGAGTAAATCCTTGAACAATTTCTTCTTGGTGAAAGATATTTTAGAACAATATAGTGCAGATGCATTGCGTTTCTTCTTGTTGAGCACACATTATCGTAGTCCATTGGACTTCAGTGATGAACGCTTAGATGAAGCGACTAAGGCTATTGAACGATTCCAAACCGTGATTGACAACTTACTCTACTTAGAAAGTCGTCCAGAAGGATTGTGTGAACTGGAAGCAGCAGAATTATTGAAAAATGCTCGTAATTATAAAGAAGAGTTTGAAGCAGCTATGAGCGATGATTTCAATACGGCATTAGCAACAGCACCAATTTATGGTTTGGCAAAAGAAATTAACATCTATTACCAATCTGTTCAAAGTTGTGATGGCACTGTATGCCATAGTACTATTGGTGAAGTTAAAGAGATCTTTAAAATGATGTTAGATATTCTAGGTTTATTAGAAGAGGGCTGGAAAGGTCAAGAAACTAGTAACGAAGAATATAATCAATTAATGGAAGTAATCTTGAATATTCGTCAATGTGCTCGTGAGCAAAAACAATGGGGCATTGCAGACTCCATTCGTGATGAATTGGCCAATATTGGAATTGTCATCGAAGATTCCCCACAAGGGGCACGGTGGAAAAAACGTGAACTTTAATCGATATAAACAGCTACGATCTATGGCGATTGATAAATTAAAATCTTCAGTGAAAGTAGAAGCAAATGAAGAGGGTCCTTTAGAGGACTCTCTTATGCTTGCTTATATTGGGGATGGTGTATATACCTTATTTATCAGAAATCGTGTAGTAGAAACGGGCATTACAAAAACACAAATACTTCATGATGT
>CAUUEA010000034.1:0-12585 GCA_963544145.1 uncultured Veillonella sp. | reverse complement strand
CATTATTATGATCAAGGTGTAGAAGCACGTCTTGGTATTGAGCATTAAGGGTAAACAATGATATAATTTAAGTATGTATATCGTATAACATACTGAAAGGTAGGTGGTATCGTGTCACTATGGATGATTCTATTACTCTTAGTAATAGCTTTCATCATAGCCATTCTATGTATTCCTATCACATATAGTCTGAAAGTAAGTTCGCGCAAGCCTTATGAATTTGACTTCCGATTGGAGTGGATGTACCGCGTATTGAAGGTGCATCTTGCGTATAAGCAGGGTCATCCCTTGTTTAAGGAGGTCTATGTATTAGGGTCTATGAAAGTTGGTTCTGCCCGTGATTACGAAGATTGGTTAAATCGTAGGGTAAAAGAAGAACTAGATCCGTTAGCGACAGACACAAAAGAAGAAGATGTAGACACAAAAGAAATGCCAGAGGAACCAGATCCATACCCGTTATCTGGATACTCTGGACCAGAACCTGTGCAATCTGTTCGATTTGATGCGAACGGACAAGTACTGGAGCCAGTAGAATCTACATCACCGCAAGAAGAAACAACAAAAGAGAAGGAAGATACAAAAGACTTACCAACCTATTGGTGGTGGAAGCATGTATCAAACCCTAAACTTTATGAAGCCTTGTTTACTGTGAGTAAGCAATGTGCTAGCCATGCTAGTCCTAGAGTATTCCAATTAGAAGGCGATTTTGGGATTCCTAGACCCTATGAAATGGGTCTTATTACTGGAGCAGCCTATACCTTATGTCCGAAACAAGTGGAACAGGTTAATTTCACTTATACAGAGTTTGCCTATACAGGCAGCTTAACTGTAAAAGGGCGTATGCAACTAGGCGTATTTGCATTCTATGGAACTCTATTTATAGTAAAAAAAGCAGTCAGAGAGTGTCTGATGGACAGTGTAAAAGCATTTGTACAGTATCGTCGTAGAAAGCAAAGTGCAAAATAAGGAAACTTTCAGAAGTTGAAGAATCGTAGGAGGTCATGATGGATACTAAACTTACAAACTTAAAAGACAATTTAGAGCCTTTATTCGAGCAATTTAAAGAAATGATTCGTGTGGAAACCGTAGTAGGTGAAGCTGTGCAATTAGGCGATACTACGATTGTCCCATTCGTAGATGTGTCTCTTGGCTTAGGGGGCTGCCAAAAAGCTGGCGGTGGCGGAGCGAAAGTAGAGCCAACTGCTGTACTTGTCATCAAAGGGGAACGTATTGAATTGTTCAATATCAAAGGTTCTGCTAAATATACTGGTTTTGATCGTTTAATCGGCATGGTTCCAGAAATTATTAGCAAATTGAAAAAAGATGAATATGTATATGTAAGTGAAGAATAATAATTTTTTCATGTAACATTCATATACATAGGGTATAGTAGAGATGTAAGGTGATTTGCTAAATAGAAATAACTTTGCTATACTAAATAAATAGATGAAAATATTTCTCATAGGGAGGCTTATACATGAACTTAACAAAAAAAATTGCAACATTAGGCGCACTAGCTGTAGTTGGTGCTTTCACAGTATCTAACGCTGCTAACGTAGGCGTAATTAATGAAGAAGCTATTTACACTGGCTACAATGGTTTTGGTGCGATCCAAATGCAAATCGATAAATTACGCGGTGAATACGGCCCTAAATTAGAAAGCGAGTTTAAAAAATTAAACAACTTCAAAACAGATGCTGAAAAACAAGCATACTTCGATAAAAATGTTCGTAGCATTCAAGAAAAATACAACCAAGAAGAAGCAAATGCATTAGCTCCATTGGATAAAAAAGTAGCAGAAGCAATCCAAGCTATTGCAAAAGAAAAAGATATCGATGTATTAGTAGCTAACCCAACATCTGCTGGCGCAGTTAAAGAAGGTAACAAAGTTATCGACTTAACTCCAGATGTAGTAGCACGCATCAATAAATAAGATATGAAAAAGCCCCTAGGTTATGTAACCTAGGGGTTATTTTTGTACATTGTGGTATTCGTATAGAATGCAGTGTAGATATAATAGATAGATAAAAAAGGTGTGAACCCAATGCTAATGGTTAGCATGGATTCACACCTTTTTATTGGCTTATTTATGGATTAGGTTTACGATGAACTCGCTATCTTCTACCAATGTAGCTTGGATATAGTTGTTGCCGTCGAAGTGCAATACTTCACCTGGTGTTAAGATATGGGATTCTGTGTCGTTAAGGAATACGTTGACTTTACCTTTTACTACTGTGAAGATAACGTTAGCTTCTGGGTGATTGTGTTTTTCTACTTTGTCACCAGCGACGCCGCCTTTTTTCACAATTTTGTAATTAGGACCATCAAAAATTAAGCCTAGTTCTTGTTTTACTGTTCCTGCCATAGTAGAACCTCCTATTCTAGGGACTTTCATAATGGTGAAAGTCAATACCAACAGCGGTCAAGCTGTTTTAACAATATAAAAAGGGATAAGCTACTTAGCTTTTTGCAATTGTATATACAGGAATATCACCATCAAGATTTACATGGAACGCAAAGTCCGGTGCTACGTGACTTACGAAAGCGCTGAACCATGCTTGGAAGGCAGCAGCCATAATAATTGGATTCACGCCTGCTGTTTTCCAATAGGAAATTTGATTTTGGTGATTTCCGTACCAACTAAAGGTAGTGTCACTTTGCTCGATGATAGTATCGCTTGGATCGCAAGGCATACCATTTACATAGTAGTCTTGCATCACTGTATAAATAGCAGGTGCTGTTTGAGCGGTAAGTTTTTCTTTTGCTTCAGTACCGCACATAGCACCTTGTTTGATGAAGGCTTCTAATACAGCATCGGTACCATCGTCGCCGCCACAATCTGTTAAATCTTTGATGAAAGTAGCTTCACGAACGGAAGATGTTTGTAATTGGTTGTGTAACCAACCGTGGATGTTGTTGTGGTCGATGATGCGGTCCAACTGACGATCTGGAGGAATTGGTTTTCCATATAAATCGACAGCTGTGGCATATAACTCATCGGCTAAATCATCAAGGCGAGTTTGTGCCTCTTGTTTAATAATTTGTTCACGTTCAGCGATAAGCTGAATTTTTTTGTACAACCAGAAATGAATGTGTCCCAGTACTGCTGACATGTTAAGCTCCTTTTCGTGCGACTTCTAATTTAGAAACAAGTTCGTCCACATCAATACCGTGAATTTGAGCTGCTTGCCATAATGGTTCTCCCGTAGAGGAAGGGCAGCCTAGACAACCCATGCCAATGGATTGTAAAGTTGGAATTGTTTGTGGGTACATATCTATAATATCACGAATGATGGAATCTTTTGTAATAGCAATTTCAGATACATTGCGACCTGCATTTAATTTTGCTACTAATTCATCGATGTCCATACCGTGGATATTCGCCGCTTGCCATAGAGGTTCCCCTGTGGAAGAAGGGCAGCCTAGGCATCCCATGCCCATACCTTGCAAAATAGGAATCAATTCTGGGTATACCTCGACGATATGACGAACGATCGTATCTTTTGTAATCAGTTCACCCGGTGAAAGTGGAGTAGCACCTTTATCATTAGCTGGTGCAGCAGCTTCTGCAAGACCGGCATTACCTTGACCTGGTAATTTAACCACTGGTTCTGCGGATGCTTTGGCAGTAGATGTTGGGGAATCCACTGTATCTAAAACAGCAGCGCGGAATGCATCAAGACCGATACGGTCAATGAATTGACCAATACGCTCGATTTGAGCGTTTTCTTTGTAGTATGTAATCATACGATCGATGATAGTAAGTACTTCCTCTTCTGTCGCCACTTCTGTAATTAAGTCGCCCAAACGTGGATGGGCACCAGCACTACCACCTGCATAGATTTGCCAACCTTGGTCATTGCCAATCACTCCGATATCTTTTGTAATCGCTTCGGAGCAAGAGTTAGGGCAACCAGATACACCAATTTTCATTTTAGAAGGCATTTCTTTAGAAATATATTTACGTTCTAATTGCATGCCTAGATGTACGCTGTCTTGTTTTGCTCGTTTACAGAATGTTGTACCAGGACAAACTTTCACAGAGCGAACACGATTCGATACAGTATGTGCTGGTTCCATGCCGAGCATTGCCCATGCTTTGTCCACATCTTCTGCTTTTAGATTCGTAATCATGATGCGTTGTGCACCTGTAATTTTCAAAGTTGCGTGGAATGTGTTGGCCACGTCGATAAATTTTTGTAACATTTGTGGTTGTACGAAACCACCAGGAATCCGAGGGGTAATCGCGTACGTGCGTTTCCCGTTGCGGATACGTTGTAAATTGCCTGCCACTTGTGCCATGTGTATCTCCTTAATATCGAGTAAATGTTGATAATTCTTATGTATGTCAAAGTACTTAATTATTATATATGACTAGGCGAAAGCCTATGCTCTTAGTATACTATAAGAAGTGAATCTTGTATGTAGCTGAGGCAACGAATTGTATTCACAAACTATACACGGCTTATACACGGAAAATTTGAAGTTACACACAGAATTATCCACAAGCAGTGATTAAGTTAAGAGAAAAATAAAAGGACAATTAAGATAGCTTTAGATTACACACAGAGTATACACAAGATAATCACAGAGTTATACACATACCAAATGGTGATAAGTGAATAACCCAGGGATTACACACAATATAGACACAGGATACCCACATAGTTATCCACAGAACAGTGCATATGTTGCAAATAGTTATATAAGCGAATAGGAGCATGATTGTACTCTGCAGGAGTTATCGTATGTACAAATGAGTCATATATGTCTGGTGTGTTTGACATGTGTAGCGTTTAGTATGAATCAAGAAATTGTATGTTAGGTTTGTAAATAAATTGTATTGTATATCAATCTTGATATATACTATACATAAATCTAGTTACAGTATAGTGGTTTTAGTGCATACTATCATATAGGTAATTAAAGGAATAATAAAAAAGAAAGATAAGGATACATATGAAAGTATTATATGAAAATGTACAGGTTGCCACCTTTGTAGAGCGCCCTAACCGATTTGTAGTCCATTTAGAATTACAGGGACAGATGATAGCAGCTCACTTGCCAAATCCAGGTCGTATGTGGGAACTTCTCTTTGTAGGGGTGAAGATGTATGTAGTGCATCATCCAAAAGAAGGAGCGAAAACACAATATCGTGTCATCGGCATTGAGCGTGATGGTGTGCCCATCATGTTAGACACCAATTACTGTAATGACATGGCGGAGTACATGATCTCTGAACAACTTATCCCAGGATGGGAAGAATGGCGTGTGCTACGACGAGAGTACACGGTGGGCCATAGTCGCTTTGACTTGCTGCTTACCAATGATCAGGAAGAACGTTTTTTACTGGAAGTGAAGTCCTGTACTTTATTTGGTGATCAAGGGGCGATGTTCCCCGATGCGGTGACAGAACGAGGTCGAAAACATTTGTTGCATCTCCAAGAGTTGCAACAAGAGGGATACCGTACAGGCATTTTATTTTTAGTGCAGTGGGAACGAGCCCTGTGGTTTTCCCCAGACTTTCACACGGATTTGGAGTTTACCAAGACATTTATAGAGGTGGCACCACAGCTAGACTGGAAGGCGATGGCATTACAGTGGACCTCGGAGTTTAATAGACCCACGGTAGTGCGAGAATGCTTGTACAATGATACAGCTGTACGTCTAGAAGCGGAGGACCGAGGAGACTATCTCATGGTGTTGCAAGTGGAAGAACCGGTGACCTTAACCATCGGCAGCAAGGGGGATATGGACTTTGAACCTGGATATTATATCTATGTAGGTTCAGCGAAGGCAAATTTAGAAAAACGCATTGAACGTCATAAACGGAAGCGGAAAAAGAAACATTGGCACCTCGATTATTTGCGCAGTGTTAGCACTGTTGTGGCAGCCTTACCAATTCGTAGTTCCAGCGATTTAGAATGTGAATTGGCAAAGGCCATGAAGGCTATCAGTACAGATGAGGTGAAAGGCTTTGGTTGTAGCGATTGTCATTGCGAGTCGCACCTATTCAAAATGGATGTGAATCCAATCCATGATGAACGCTTTATGATCGATGTGGTGGAACAATTCCGTATGAATCGATTAAATGAGGCCATGCTAAACTCAAAAGAGTAATCATGTGCGAATAATTATACAGGATATACTTTCATAAGCATTTAAATTTGAGTGTATTGAAACTTTCATGTAAAAAGATAGAAAAAAAGTGCATAAAATGGTATAATAGGTTAGTTATATAATCAGTGTTGTAAAATGAGGTGATACAATGGAGGAAAAGGCTTGGAGTCATGGCAAGATTGTGCCAGTCCAAATCGATAAAGAAATGCGCAGTTCCTACATCGATTACGCTATGAGCGTTATCGTTATGCGCGCCCTTCCAGATGTACGTGATGGGTTGAAGCCTGTACACCGTCGTATTCTATATGCGATGCATGAAACAGGCATGACACCGTCGAAACCGTACAAAAAATCGGCTCGTATCGTCGGCGACGTACTTGGTAAATACCATCCACATGGTGATAGCTCTGTGTACGATGCAACGGTGCGTTTGGCCCAAGATTTTAATACAAGATATCCGTTAGTGGATGGTCATGGTAACTTCGGTTCCATTGACGGCGATTCCGCTGCGGCTATGCGGTATACAGAAGTTCGTATGTCTCGTATTGCGACAGAAATGCTAGCAGATATCGAGAAAAAAACAGTGGACTTCATGCCGAACTACGACGAATCCTTGGAAGAACCAACTGTACTTCCAGCAAAGATTCCGAACTTGTTAATCAATGGTTCCGCCGGCATTGCGGTAGGGATGGCGACGAACATTCCGCCACATAACTTAGGGGAAGTGGTAGATGGTCTTGTGATGCTCATCGACGATCCAGAGGTGGATGTGAACCAATTGATGACCGCTATCAAAGGTCCGGATTTCCCAACAGGGGCATCCATTCTTGGCCGTGAGGGCATTAAAAAAGCCTACGCCACAGGTCGTGGTAGCATCAAAATGCGTGCGAAAGCTCATATTGAGGCGATGACCAAAGGCAAACACCGCATCGTGGTCACAGAAATTCCGTACCAAGTGAACAAAGCACGCTTAATTGCAACGATTGCAGATTTAAGCCGTGATAAAGTGGTGGACGGTATTACAGCCCTTCGTGATGAAAGTGACCGCCGTGGTCTTCGCATCGTCATCGAATTGCGTGCTGACGTGCAACCAGATATCGTGTTGAACAAATTATATAAACACACACAATTACAAGATACATTTGGCGTGATTATGTTGGCATTGGTGAAAGGCCATCCAAAAGTATTGACGTTGAAAGAAGTACTAGGTCATTACTTAACGCACCGTCAAGAAGTCATTGTACGCCGTACAGAATTTGACTTGGCGAAAGCAGAAGCTCGTGCCCATGTATTAGAAGGTTTGTTGATCGCTTTAGATCACATTGATGAAGTGATTCACACTATCCGCAGTTCTCAAACAACAGATATTGCTCGCACCGCTTTGATTGAAAAGTTCAGTCTTACAGAAATTCAAGCGAACGCTATCTTGGATATGCGTTTAGCTCGTTTAACAGGTTTGGAACGTGAAAAAATCGAAGAAGAACATGCGGCATTATTGGTGTTGATTGCGGACTTGAAAGCGATCTTAGCCTCCGATGCACGTCAACGTGACATCATCAAAGAAGAGTTAATCGCTATGAAAGAAAAATATGGCGATAAACGTCGTAGTGAAATCACTATCGATACATCCGACTTTGATGTAGAAGACTTAATTGCTGACGAAGAAATGGTTATCACCTTAACTCGTCAAGGCTATATCAAACGCATGAATGCCAATGTATACCGTAACCAACATAAGGGCGGCGTAGGTGTTGTGGGTATGAAAACGAAAGAAGACGATTATGTGGCGCAAATCATGCATGTGCGCACCCATAATACATTGCTATTCTTCACATCCACAGGCCGTGCGTACCGCTTGAAAGCCTACGAAGTACCAGAAGCATCGAGCCGTAACTCTCGTGGTACAGCTATCATCAACGTACTTCCTCTTAATGTAGGGGAAACGGTGACGAACATGATCGACTTAGAACGCATCTCCAGCGATGTGAACTTGTTCATGGTCACAAAACAAGGCGTTGTGAAACGCACATCCATCGATGAATACCGCAACATTCGCCGTGGTGGTTTGAATGCAGTGGCCTTGGACGAAGGGGATCAGTTGATCTCTGTAGGCTTGACCTATGGCAACCAAGATGTATTGCTAGGTACGAAAAAAGGTATGGCCATTCGTTTCCATGAAAGTGATGTACGTTTGTTAAAACGTGCTGCTCGTGGTGTGAAAGGTATCAACCTCAACGCTGGCGACGAAGTGGTAGGTGCTAGCATCATCCACGGTACTGGCGAAGAATGCCAAGTATTCACTATCAGTGAAGAAGGGTATGGTAAGCGCAATGTGGAAAGCTCCTACACAGTGCAAAAACGAGGTGGTAAAGGGACTAAAAACTTTAAAATCACTGACAAAACTGGCGAAGTAGTAGCTGTAGAAATCGTGAATGACAACGATGAAATGATGCTGATTTCCGAACAAGGTAAGATCATTCGCTTTGACGTGAACGACATTGCTGTGAAGAAAAGTAAAGCCATTTCTGGCGTGAAAACACAAAACTTAGACGAAGGAGATAAAATTGCCTCTGTGGCGGTGATCTCTGGGGATGAGTTAAAAGAGGATGAAAGCTTGTTCTAAGTCGTCACTTGTTTCGCTATGTAGCCTGTGGCGGTGTTAACTAGATAAAGGGAAGAGCACGACATATTCCTCCGCAAACTGATACAGTGGTTAGGTTTGCTCCGGAACATGTCGTGCTCTTCTGCATTTGTAGATTTAGGTAGTTAAAGGGCGCCACAAGGCTACTACTTGCAACTGTGTTCCTCACGGGAGTGTGTGTCATGCTCTTTTAGGTTTACCTTTACGTTAAGTTATGTTACAATAATGGTGAGTTAAAACAACAGGAAATGTATCTGGCATTGATACACAAAAAAAGCACAGGGTTGCCGCCCTGTGCTTTTTCTTTGCCGTTTATGCTACGGCTTTGGCTAGTCACTACTTGTTGTTACTATCTAGCCATTTGCAAATGAAATAACTAATGACATTTGCCATGATAGTAACGAGTAACAGGAAAATAAATTCTGACATTAAAAACACCCCCTTTCCGTCACGGAATGGGATTATAGTGACAAGCTTATTATACCAAATTTTTCTGCAAAATAGGTAAAAATCACAAAACGTAAACGCTGTATTTTTTCCTGCATTGAATTTTATCGATGAATAGCATATAATAGTAATGTTATATCATAAAATCAGTGTATTAGGAGGCGAGTCCTATTTTAGACTTTAAGCGTTTTACCTTAGAAGATAAGCCCCGTATTGATGCGTATTTCGGAGAGCATCATTATGAAGCGTCAGATAATAGTTTTACTACATTGTTTATGTGGCAAGATATTTATGGCATTACTTGGGCAGAAGAAGAAGGCGTGTTATTTATTAAAGGTGGTGGAGTGACAGAATCTCCATTTATGTTACCGCCGTTTGCTGGAAAAGATGCCAAGTTTGTAGATGGATTACAAATGGCGAAAGAGTGGTTCAAAGAGAACCAAATTCCATTTTTATTGAAAGGTGTAAACCCCATCATGATGGAACGGATGCAAAAGTTGTGTCCAGATTGCTATGAATTTACACCTGACCGTGATAACTTTGAATATATCTATCGTACAGAAGATATGATTACCTTATCCGGTAAAAAGTTGCGTCAAAAGAAAAATCATTTGAATCAATTCCGTATGCAATATTCTAACTATGAATATATGCCTATTGATGAAAATACGATTCCTCTTTGTCGTGAAGCGGCAGCACAATGGGTGGAGACACATCATGAAGAAGGCATTGAAGATGAGCTAACTGCCATCAATTTGCTGTTCGATCATTGGGATGCATTAGGCCTTGTAGGTGGTTGCATTAAATTGTTCGGACGAGTAGAGGCTTTCACCATTGGGGAAATGTTGAATGAACATATGGCGCTTATTCATATTGAAAAAGCAAATCCAACCATCCGTGGTTTGTATCAAGCTATCAATAATGAATTCATTCGTCATGAATTTGCGGATACGAAGTTTATTAACCGTGAAGAAGATATGGGATTACCAGGGCTTCGCATGGCGAAAGAATCTTACAACCCAGATCATTTTGCTGAAAAATATGATGCTCGTTGTATCAAACAAGGCGCTTGCGAGGATAGCCATCCATGACCTATTTTTGGGAAGGATTACTGATCGGCTTTGCAGTGTTGGCGCCCATAGGAATGCAGAATCTATTTATCATTAATACAGCATTGGTACAAAAGATATCACGCATTATCACCACCATTTTAATTGTGGCATTTTTCGACCTTACCTTGAGTGTGTCAGCCTTTTATGGCATTGGTGCCATCTTTGACATATGGCCATTTTTGAAAGGTATCGTTTTATTGCTAGGTGGGGCGGTTATCTTTTATATGGGCTATACCGTGTTTAATTCGGAACCGAATGTATCTCATGTGGATACGAATGTGACCATCTGGAATATCGTGACCACTGCCTTTGCGGTGGCATGGCTGAATCCGCAGGCACTTATCGATGTGACGATGATGTTCGGTGCTGTGAAAGCCAGCATTCCAGAAGAAGCATCTCTCTATTTCTTGTTGGGATACATTGTGTCTGCCTTTGCTTGGTTTGGGGCGTTGTCCACGATCATTCATAAACTAGCAAAGCGCATCAAGATTTCGCAATTGGTTTGGATTAACCGTATTTGTGGATTAATCCTATTCGGGTATGGAGCGAAATTGTTTATAGATGGTGTGTTCATGTATCTGTAAGCTAACACTTTGTTTGTATATACAGTGTAACATACCAAGTTGTTGGATTAGCACGGATATGTTACATCTAACAAAGAGGTATATGGCTCTTGTTGTTAAGGATCAATTAGGCGATCATACTATACAAGAATAAGGGATGCATGCTTGAAAGAGCCGGCTACGCTGGCTCTTTTTCTATGTTTGCAAACTTTCAGAAAAGAAGTGTATAAAGGGTCTAGCAGTAGGCCCTTATTTTTTATATAATAATAGAATAAAGTATACGAACTGTTTTCTATGTACCATAGCGATGGAAGAGGGATTATTTTGAAATTTAGAATTGCCAAAGAGTCAGACACAAAAGAAGTCAAACGTTTGTGGGCCTATTGTTTTGAGCCAGAGGACCATCCATTTTTTAAATACTATTTTGATACGGCTTATGAACCAGATAATACGATGGTCGGCATCGATCGAAGTTATTTGGTGAGCACTGTCCATTTACGACAAAATACCATTCATGTTCGCGGTGTGGACCTACCTATGTCTTACATGGTGGGTGTTGCCACAGACCCGATTGTACGACGTAGTGGGGTGGGTAAAAAATTATTGAAAGCCGCCTTAGGGGAATTGAAAGAACGTGGACAAGGCTTAACCATTTTAATGCCATCTTCTGCAGGATTTTATCAAAACTATGGCTGGGATTTGTATGCCCATCAATGGGTACAAACCATGAAATTGGATGAGTTAGCCCCTCTGTTAAAGAAACTAGATAAAACCTTATCCTTTGGCATGTTGCGTTCCCCACGTGAATGGAAACGCTTAGCAGGCGTTTATGAAACGTACACAAAACCATTATCCGGCTATGCAGTACGAAAAGAAAAAGAATGGGTTCGCCTGTTGGAATCCATTTTTGCAGAAGGCGTGCAAGTAGGGTATGTAAAAAATGACTCTGGACAATTAGAAGGTTATTGTTTCTATCGCTTAGGAGAGCCTGAGATCGGTGTGAGTGAGTTTGTGTACACCACTCGCCGTGCACAAAAAGCATTGATGAACTTCTTGTATAACCATCGTTCCCAAGGTGAAAGTGTTCGCTGGAACGAAGGTATGATTGACCAAGGTTACATCTTTCACACGAATGGAAAAACAGGACATAGTACGATGCCATTTATGATGAGTCGTATCGTAGATGTGAAACTCGCTATGGAAAGCATTCCCGTACCTGTAGCCTTAGAAGGAGCGATCCAATTCGGAGTGAAAGACCCATTATGTGAGTGGAACCACGGCACCTATGTAGTGTCTTATAAAGAGGGCAAAGCACAAGTGGTGAAACATAAAGAACATGTGGACATCAATGCCAAATTAGTGTTCAACGTAGGAGCCTTGAGCTTACTTCTTATGGGGCGCATGAGTGCTACGGAACTTGCTTTTGAAGAAACACTAGAAGGGCCAGATGATATATTAGAAGTGCTAAATCGGGCGTACCCAAGACAAAATACATATATCAATGAATGGTGGTAAGAGACTTTGTTAAGTTGATACAATCAATATAAGATAAAAAAGAACACTATGCATTTTTTGACAAACTGTGAGAACATCTAAGTTTGCTATAGGATGTGGGGTGTTCTTTTTATTTTTCTATTGATCTTATGCATAAGAGCTGGTACAGTGATCTTATATACATGTATATAGGAGATAGAGATGAGTG
>CAUUEA010000033.1:0-13648 GCA_963544145.1 uncultured Veillonella sp. | reverse complement strand
TTTCTCTCGTGTATATACACCAATCGTAGTAGCTTTGGCTATTATCGTTGCCGTAATACCTCCTCTATTTACAGGAGAATGGCAATATTGGATTTATACAGCGTTAACTTTCCTAGTAGTATCTTGTCCATGCGCCTTAGTATTATCTGTGCCATTGGCATTCTTCTCTGGCATCGGCGCTGGTTCTAAACAAGGGATTTTGTTCAAAGGTGGCAAATCGATCGAGGCTATGAGCCGTGTGAATGCGATTGCCTTCGATAAAACTGGTACTATCACAACTGGTACTTTCAACGTACAAACTGTAGAAGTAGCTGGTAACTATACAGAAAATGAAGTGTTGCAATATGCCGCAGCTTTAGAAACAGTATCTACACACCCTATTGCGATGTCCATTGTAGAAGAAGTAGAACGTAGAGGGGTAGAGTTTACTGCGGCGAAGGATGTAAAAGAAATCTCCGGACATGGCATGGTAGGAACAGTGAATAGCCGTACCGTATTGGTTGGTAATGGTCGTTTGTTAGAAACAGAACATGTAACGGTACCAACCATTGAACATGTATATGGTAGTGTAGTATTCGTAGCTATTGATGGTCAATATGTAGGTCGTATCGTCATTGCCGATGCTGTGAAAGAGGATTCTAAAGAGGCTATCCGTCGTATGAATGGAAAAGGATATCATACAGTGATGCTCACAGGTGATGTGGCAGCAAGTGCTAATCATATTGCTCAAGAAGTAGGTATCCAAGGTGTGCGTGCCGAGTTATTACCACAAGATAAATTAGAAGTAGTTCAATCTCTTCGGAACGACCATGGTTCTGTCATGTTCGTAGGTGATGGTATCAATGATGCGCCTGTGTTAACTGGTGCCGATGTAGGTGGTGCTATGGGTAGTGGTGCAGACTCTGCCATCGAAGCGGCAGACGTAGTATACATGAACTCCAACCTAGATTCCGTATGGCGTTCCTTAAGTATTGCAGAACGTACCTTGTCCATTGCATGGCAAAATATTTTCTTCGCTATTGCTGTAAAAATTATCGTTATGGTGGCTGGTGTATTTGGCTTTGCAAATATGTGGGTGGCAGTTTTTGCAGATACAGGGGTATCCATTCTTTGCATCTTTAACTCTGTCCGTATTTTCTACAGTAAATAATATAAGCCCTCCTGCTAGCATGTATGCCCTACTATGTGGCAGGAGGGATTGTGATATCTTCCCCTTCTTGCAGTTATGCAAGGCATATATCACTACATAATAACTATACAGCAAAGAGGACGTAGTCATGAGGCTAGGTCCTCTTTTTAGTTGAGCTCGTCAAAGCTAAGTTGCCCTTGGTAGGCATGTAATTCATCTAGTATTTTCATTTGGCACTCTAAAGTACTAGAGTGCTTTTTTATTATCGATATTAAGATAATAATAATGATAAAAAATTATAAATGAATACACATTCATGTGTTGACAAAATAGAATTTTATAGATATAATAAACATATGAACAAACGCTCAAGCATTAAAGTGGTGTTAAAACAAACATTAAAGCAAGTAGTAAGGTTATATATTATAATTCATAAGGAGTTACTATGGAACGCATTTTTACATTACAAAATTTGAACTGTGCAAATTGCGCTAGTGTTATTGAAGACAAATTAAATCAACTAGAATCTGTGTCGGCAGCGACTTTTACAATTGGTACGAAACAATTACGGATTACTTCTACTGTAGAAGATACGGATGCTTTGCAAGAACAAATTCAAGCGGTTTGTGATGCTACAGAAGATGGTGTGGTAGTGGTACCATTTGTACGAGCGGCGAAAAAAGCAAAGCAAGATGATCATGATCATGAACACAATGCAAGTTTATCTGCCATAATCGTCGGTGCTATCGTGATGGCAGTGGCAGAGTTTACAAACTGGGTGCCAGATCAATATATGACTCCATTGTTAATCGTTACTTTTGCTGTACTAGGTTGGCGCATTGTATGGGCAGCGATCAAGAATGGTATGAAAGGTAAATTCTTTGATGAGAATTTCTTGATGTCCATTGCTACTATCGGTGCTTTAATCATCGGTGAATATGCAGAGGCGGTAGGCGTTATGTTGTTCTTCCAAGTAGGTATTTATTTTGAAGAACGTGCTACAGAGCGCAGTCGTAATGCGGTTATGGATGCAGTGGATCTTCGCCCAGAAGAAGTACGTTTAATCGGTTGTGACGGTAATGTTCATGTGGTGAACCCAGAAGATGTACAAGTAGGATCTCATATTGAAATTCGTCCTGGCGACCGTATTCCATTGGATGGTCGTGTAGTAGAAGGGACTACACGCATCGATACAGCTGCGGTAACAGGGGAACCTGTTCCTGTGAGTGCTACGGTGGGAACTGACGTGATGTCTGGTTGTATCAATGTGGATGGTCGCATTGTCTTAGAAGTCACTCACGAATTGAAAGATTCCATGGTGATGCGTATTCTCGATGCCGTGGAAAATGCAGCGGCATCTAAACCAAAGATTGACCGTTTTATTACTCGTTTCTCTCGTGTATATACTCCAATCGTAGTAGCTTTGGCTATCATCGTTGCTGTAGTACCACCTCTATTCACAGGGGAATGGCAATATTGGATTTACACAGCCTTAACATTCTTAGTAGTATCTTGCCCATGTGCATTAGTGTTGTCTGTGCCATTGGCATTCTTCTCTGGTATCGGTGCTGGTTCTCGCCAAGGCATCTTGTTCAAAGGTGGTAAAGCCATCGAGGCGATGAGTCGTGTGAAAGCCATTGCATTCGATAAAACTGGTACGATTACGACTGGTACTTTCAACGTACAAACAGTAGAAGTAGCGAATGGTTACACTGAAACTGAAGTATTGCAATATGCAGCAACTGTAGAAGCGGTATCTACACATCCAATTGCGATGTCTATCGTAGAAGAAGTGCAACGTCGAGGCGTAGATTTCCATTCTACAAATGATGTACAAGAAATCTCTGGTCACGGTATGGTCGGCACGGTAGAAGGTCACAAAGTGTTGGTTGGTAATGGTCGTTTATTAGCGAAAGAAAATGTTACTATGCCAGCTGTGACAGATGTATACGGTAGCGAAGTGTTCGTAGCTATTGATGGTCAATACGCAGGTCGTATCATCATTGCCGATGCTTTAAAAGCTGATTCTAAGGAAGCTATTCGTCGCATGAACGGCAAAGGATATCAAACAGTGATGCTTACAGGTGATGTGGCAGCTAGTGCGAAGTACATTGCTCAACAAGTAGGTATCCAAGGAGTACGTGCTGAGTTATTACCACAAGATAAATTAGAAGTGGTTCAATCTCTTCGCAACGATCATGGTTCTGTTATGTTCGTAGGTGATGGCATCAATGATGCCCCTGTATTGACAGGTGCTGATGTTGGTGGTGCTATGGGTAGTGGTGCAGACTCTGCCATCGAAGCAGCAGACGTAGTATACATGAACTCCAATTTGGATTCTGTATGGCGTTCCTTAAGTATTGCAGATCGTACCTTGTCTATTGCATGGCAAAATATTTTCTTTGCCATTGCTGTGAAAATTATTGTTATGGTAGCAGGTGTGTTCGGATTTGCAAATATGTGGGTAGCTATCTTTGCAGATACAGGGGTATCCATTTTATGTATCTTGAACTCCATCCGTATTTTCTACAGTAAATAATATAAGCCCTCCTGCTAGCATGTACGCCCAACTATGTAGCAGGAGGCATTGTGATATCTTCCCTCCTTATAGGTTTATAAGGCATATATCACTACATAAGAACTATACGACAAAGAGGACTTAGCCCTGTGCTAGGTCCTTTTTGTTGTGTACAAATATTCTAAGGATATTTTTTATAAAAAAACTAACTAGTGTACCAACGTATTTACGCCCAAGTATTGATGGAGTAGAAACATTGAAATGCTGTTAGAAACTTTCATAAGAAATCATAAAAAAATTGACGAATCCGCCTCGATTGATTAAGATAAAGGGTAGGGTTAGTAAGACGTTAAGGAGGTGTCGCATGTTAACGGTACACAAACACGTAGAGGGGGAATTGTTCACAGATTCCACTGTACAAGATGCAACAAAAGGTTCATGGATAAATTTGGTGAACCCAGACCCCGATGAGTTGGCTATCGTCAATATGATGACACAGATTCCAACGGATGTATTGAAAGCTGCTTTGGATACGGAAGAACGGTCTCACGTGGAAATCGAAGATGAATATATCTTTGTGGTTATTAATATTCCAGTATTGCGTGGGTCTGATGTATATGATGCGGTACCATTAGGTATTTTTGTAACAGAAGATTTCTTTATTACTATTTGCTTAGAGGAAGCTGAGGTGCTCTATCCTTTCTTGAGCAACCAAATGCCAACTTTCTATACCTTTAAGAAAACAAGATTTTTATTCCAAATCATGTATCGCACGGCTGTATTATATTTGCGGTACTTACAACAAATTGACCGCCGTACAGATGATATTGAAAAAACATTACGACATACGACACGAAATAAAGACTTGTTCCAATTGTTGGAATTACAAAAATCCATGACCTATTTTACCTCTGCACTGCGCGGTAATGGAACGGTAATGGAACGCATTTTGCGCATCCGACGTCATGATGATGTGCGGTATTTGTTGAAAATCTATGAAGAAGATGAAGACTTATTAGAAGATGTAATCATCGAGAACAAGCAGGCTGTGGAAATGGTTGAAATGTATTCTAATATTTTAATGAATATGATGAATGCCTTTACATCTATTATTTCTAACAATTTGAACTTAGTTATGAAATTATTGGCGGCCATGACAATTATGCTAGCCGTGCCGACGGCCATCTTTAGCTTGTGGGGTATCAATGTACCAGTACCATTTGCAGATACGGAATATGGCTTTGAATATGTCATCGGCATTGGCATTAGTTTTGCAGCACTAGCAGGCTATTGGCTTTGGAAGAATGATTTTTTTTGATTACATAGCAAAATACAACACACCTAAGAGGAAGCTTTTAGGTGTGTTTTTATATGCTCTATAGGAGTAATCATAGGGATCTCTAAGAGTTCCGATGAGTATTTTTGAGGCGAAAGAGGCACAAGGCTCTTTATATATAGTAGTTTATAAAGGGTGTCACTAGGTTTACTTATGAAATTTTTTTATAGTTAGTTTTAAAATTATAAATATTACACAAAGTGAATAAACTTATTATATAGATATTTTTCAATTTGTTTAAAAATAATGATTAAAAATGATATAAATCACAGATAAATGCCTGTAAATGTACACTTTCAAACAAGTATGCATTATTTGTCTTGCGATATTCTCAATACTCATTTGACAATTTTGATAAAAGAAATTAACATATTTATGTAATATCTATAAAGATAGTTGGGCGTAGATATTTGACTATAAAACCTTGAGAAGGAAAAAATATTTTGGGGAAGATATTACTAAAGGTTGTATAGGGGTTATGGACAAGATGGAGCAAGATTGTCTAATCTGTAGCCCTTGTTGACTGTATGTAAATCCACCCAAAGGGTGGTTTTTCTTTTTAGGCTATATTAAGAATATGAATGCTCAGCAAGGTTAAGGGAAGGATGTGTATACTTGAAAACCATATTAAGTAAGGTGTCACAATTGCTAATCACATTAATTGGAGTTACATTTCTGACGTTTTGTTTAACCTACATTGCGCCAGGAGATCCAGCTCTGATGGTGCTAGAGGCAGGGGACACCATTGTGTCACAGGAAATGATTGATGCTACACGAAAAGAGATGGGCTTAGATCGTCCATTCATGGAACAGTATGTGCGCTGGGTAGCAGGTGCCGTACAAGGTGATTTGGGGACTTCTTATTCGGGGAAAAAACCAGTGACCGACAAATTATTAGAAGGATTAGGTGGTACGGCCTTATTGGCAGTGTCAGCCTTTGCACTGAATGTACTTATTTCCATACCAATGGGGATTTATTCGGCAGTAAAAGCGAATAAACTGCCAGACTTTGTGATTCGATTCTTTGCTTTTGTGAACGTGTCGATGCCAAGTTTCTGGCTAGGTATGATTTTACTGTACATTTTTGGTTTGAAATTACACTGGGTGCCGATTGCTACCTCAGTGGTTAGTTTTAAAGCCTTAATTTTACCAGCCATAACATTATCCTTTGTAATGGCAGCTAAATTCACACGTCAAGTGCGGACTGTGATTATTGAGGAGTTGCATCAAGATTATGTGATGGGCGCTCGTGCTCGTGGCATGAGTGAATCACAAATTTTGTGGAAACATGTATTGCCAAATGCTTTATTACCATTGATTACGATTATGGGGATAGGTATTGGTTGGCTTTTGGCAGGGGCTGCGGTTATTGAAATCGTATTCTCTTGGCCAGGCATGGGTAAAATGGCGGTCTATGCCATTGCCATGCGTGACTATCCGTTGATTGAAGGCTTTGTATTGTGGGTAGCTATTATCTACACAGCCATCAACTTCTTGGTAGATTTGTCCTACTCTATATTAGATCCACGATTGAAAGCGAGGGGATAAGATGAAAGAATTTATTTTGCAACACAAACGCTTTTCTTTCTACTCCCTCTTAGTGGCTATCGTAGTAGGAATTGCTATATTTGCTCCCTATATCACACCACATGATGCATTCAATGCAGATATGTCAAAAGCTTTCTTAAAGCCTTCTGCCGATCATCTCATGGGAACTGATAAATTGGGACGTGATACCTTCTCCCGTATCATTTACGGTACACAAACTTCCTTGTTCATGACCATTATCCTAGTTATCTTAACAGCCATTGTTGGTACAGTAGTAGGGATTTTATCTGGTTTCTTTGGAGGTAAAGTAGAACTTGTATTGATGCGCTTTACAGACATTATGCTATCCTTCCCAGGTGTGGTACTGGCGATTGCCATTGCCGGCATTATGGGTGGTAGTGCCATCAATGCGATCTTAGCTCTCGTGGTGGTAAGCTGGGCGAAATACGCACGATTGATCCGGTCTGCGGTAATCAAGCTTCGCCATAACGACTTTATTGCGGCAGCCAGAGTGAATGGTACGAAACAATTCATGATTTTATGGCGCCATATTTTACCGAATGTGTTACCTCTAATTGTTATTACAGGGGCTATGGACATCGGGACAATGATGATGGAAGTTGCGGGGCTTTCCTTCTTGGGCTTTGGGGCACAGCCTCCGACGCCAGAATGGGGCTTAATGCTCAATGAGAACCGTCAATATATTTTATCGTCACCAGAATTGATGTTATATCCAGGGATAGCCATTTTCATTGTGGTTACTATCTTCAATTTATGGGGCGATTCGCTGCGGGATATTTTAGATCCGCGTAGTACAGATTCACATTAATATGTTACTAGTAAGTTTTGTAGAAAGGAACTTAAGATGAAACAAAGTTGGAAAAAATGGCTTCGTAATGCTACATTTGGCGTTATGGCAGTTGCCGCATTAGGTGTAATTGCAGGTTGCGGAAATGACAATGCAGCACCAGCTGATAAAAGTGTAGTAAAGTTTGGTGTTACAAACTTCGCAGACACCTTGGAGCCAACACAAAACTACTTCGGTTGGGTAGTTATGCGTTATGGTATTGGCGAAACATTAGCTAAATTCGACGAAAAAATGAACACACAACCTTGGTTGGCTGAAAGCTGGTCTGTATCTGATGATAAATTGACTTGGACTTTTAAAATTAACGACAAAGCGAAATTCTCCAATGGCAATAAAGTAACAGCAGAAGCAGTAAAAGCATCCATTGAGCGTGCCTTCGAGAAAAATAAACGTGCCGCTACATTCTTCAAATATACAGATATCAAAGCGGAAGGTCAAAACTTGATCATCACCACTGATAAAGCCTATCCAAATGTTCCAGGTTTCTTGGCTGACCCATTATTTATCATCGTAGATGTATCTGCTGAAAAAGCTGGTCGTGACTTTGCCAAAGAAGGCCCTATCGGTACTGGCCCGTACAAAGTGAAATCTTTCAGTAAAGAAAAAGCAGTCGTAGAAGCAAACGAAAATTACTGGGATGGGGAAGTTCCTTTCAAAACAGTAGAAATCCCATCTATCGATGATCCTACAACTCGTGCGTTAGCATTGCAAAACGGTGATGTAGATTTCGCTGTTAATATCGGTGCTGGTGACCTTGAAACTATGCGTAATGACAGCAAGTTCAAAGTAGATGAAATTGCATCTTTGCGTACTGTATTAGCTCGTATTAATCAAAAAGGTGTATTAGGTGACCCAAAAGTGCGTGCTGCCTTCATCAGCGGTACTGACCGTAAATCCTACAATGAAGTATTGTTAAAAGGTACTTTCATTCCTGGTAAAGCTCCAATTCCACCAAGCTTGGATTATGGTTTCGATAGTTTGAAAGACCCTAATGCATACAATCCTGATCGTTCCAAACAATTGTTGGCAGAAGCAGGTTGGAAAGATACTGATGGAGACGGTTTCGTAGATAAAGATGGTAAAAACTTAGAAGTGCGTTTCGTAGTATACAATAGCCGTCAAGAGCTTCCTATTTATGCAGAAGCAGTACAATCTGATATGAAAAAAATCGGTATTAAAGTAAACATCGAATCTGTGGACTATAACTTGATCGATAAAATGGGTATGGATGGCGACTATGACTTGTTGATTTCCAATATCGTAACAGCGAACACTGGTGACCCAGAAATCTTCTTGAAATGGTACTGGAAAACTAACTTGAACGGTGAAAACCCTCAAAATGGTTCTGGTTACAGTAATCCTAGATATGATGAAATCATGGATCAATTAGCTGTTGAATTTGACAAATCTAAACGTCAAAGCTTAATTATCGAAGCACAACAAATCTTATTGAATGATGGTGCAGCATTGTTCTTAGGTTACCCTAAAACAAATCTCGTCAACAATACTTGGTTAACAAATGTAGTGATGTACCCAACAGACTACTACTGGTTAACTAAAGACGTTAAACCAGCAAAATAATCCTTTGTAGATGTCCGCAACAATCGGGAGGCACTTGGCCTCCCCTTGTTGTATGTAGCAGTGACATTCAGTACGATATTCACGAAATAGGTAGAAAGGATCTATATGTTACTTAGTATTAAAAATTTAGCCGTTACCTATGGTAATAATCCGAAGCCTACCATTGCCGGTGTGAACTTGGACTTGGCAGAGGGGGAGATTGTCTCCATCGTAGGCGAATCTGGCAGTGGCAAGACAACGGTTATCCGTGCCCTCTTAGGGGTATTGCCGAATACAGGTCGTGTGTCTGAAGGTAGCATTACCTTTGACGGTCAAGACTTATTAGCCTTTTCTACAAAAGATTGGTTAGACCTACGGGGCAATCACATTGCTATGATTTTCCAAGATAGCGGCAATATGATGAATCCTATTCAAACCATAGGTAAGCAATTTGTAGAGTTTATTCAATTGCATAGCACCATGTCCAAGCAAGAGGCAGAAACAAAAGCGATTGAAATGTTGGCGCGCACGAATTTGCCACATCCTGAGGCGATTATGAAGGCCTATCCATTTGAACTCAGTGGCGGTATGCGCCAACGGGTAGGGATTGCCATGGCAATTACATTCTCTCCGAAATTATTGTTAGGTGATGAACCCACCTCGGCACTAGATGTAACAACACAAGCACAAATTGTAGAAGAATTATTGCGCATCAATCGCGAAAATAAAACATCTATGATCATTGTTACCCACAATATTGGCGTAGCGGCTCATATGTCTGATAAAATTATGGTTATGAAACAAGGGGCTGTGGTGGAATATGGAACGGCTGAGGAAGTGATTCGTAATCCACAAGCAGAATATACGAAACAATTGCTCAATGCAGTGCCAGAAATCGGAGGGAAACGCTATGTCTGATATTATTATGCAAATTCAAGATATTGTGAAAGAATTCCCTCTCGCTGATGGTTCTACATTGCGTGCTTGCAATGGTATTTCCATCGATGTAGAACGAGGCGAAACCCTAGCTATCGTAGGGGAGTCTGGTTGTGGTAAATCCACCTTGGTGAAAACGATCATGAACATGCATGAACCTACCTCTGGATCCGTTATGTTCCGAGGTAAGGATATTACGAAATTGAAAGGTGAAGAAAAACGCCAAAATTATCGTCATATCCAAATGGTATTCCAAGATCCTACAGCGGCTTTCAATCCGAAGATGAAAGTGCGCGACATCATCTGTGAACCATTGCGCAACTTTGGATTAATCAACAAAGCTGATGTAGATGCAAAAGCTCGTGAACTCTTAAAAATGGTAGACCTACCAGAGGACTTTGCAGGTCGCTATCCAAACAACATGAGTGGCGGGCAACGTCAACGTGTGGCCATCGCTAGAGCCTTGGCATTGGAACCAGAAATTATCGTTTGTGATGAAGCAACCAGTGCCCTAGATGTATCCGTACAAGATACAATTATTGAACTGTTGGTGCGATTACAAAAAGAAAAAGGCATTACCTATTTATTTATTTGTCATGATTTGGCATTAGTCCATTTATTCTGTCACAAAGTTGTGGTCATGTATAAAGGGGAAGTAGTGGAACGCCTTAGTGGAGATGCCTTAGCAGAGGCACAACATCCGTATACAAAACAACTATTAAGTGCGGTCTATAATTTAGAGCGGTAGTCAGTTGATGATGGTAATATTCAACAACTGAATAGATTGTTTTGCAATGTACTACAAAATCTATGAATAATGGATATTTGTTATACATGAACAGCTTTTGATATAATAATTGTATCAAATGGTGTATGAAAATGTTTCAAGGGGAGCACCGAAAGGGGCTCCTCTTTTTTACGAGGGTAAGATGGAAGAAAGATTGACCTATAAAGACTATTTAAAAGTGACAATTCCATTTATGGTTTCTACTGTGACCCAACCCTTATTAGGGGCAGTGAATACTGCGATTATGGGGCATATGGATAATGCTATGTACATTGCTGCAGTGGCACTAGGAGTTATCTTATTTAATAATATGTATTGGCTCTTTGGATTTTTGCGGGTAGCCACTACGGTATTTTCTGCACAGGCTTTGGGAGAGCAATCAAAGGAAAGTACATCCTTAAGTTTCTTCCGACCTCTCATTATTGCCTTACTTATCAGTGCTGCTTTTATTGTGGGATATCCTTGGCTATTTGATTATTATGCAAGTTTTATGCATCCCGACCCAGAGGTCATTGCGCTAATGGCGGACTACACAGATATTTTAATCTGGGGAGCTCCTTTTGTATTGGTCAATTATGTCACCTTGGGCTGGCTCATGGGGCAGATGATGATTCGTGCTACCATGATTATGCAAATCTCTATGAATTTACTGAATATTGCACTATCCTTCCTCTTTGTATTTGGACTTGGTTTTGGTGTGAAAGGGGTCGCTTGGGCATCCTTGATTTCCCAAATTTATGCGTCCTTAGTTGGGCTAGGAGCGATGTACTTAGTGCGTGACCGATTAGACCTAACACAACAGATATGGGCTACGCTGAAACAGGTGAAACCATTTCTATCCATTATGAAAGTCAACACAGACCTGATGCTTCGCACTTTATGCTTGCTTACCATTAATAATCTATTTGCCAAAGCAGGCAGTGCTATGGGCAGTGATGTGCTAGCGACGAATGCGGTGATTTTAGAGGTTATCTTTATCTTGGCATACTTCACAGATGGACAGGCTAATGGGGTCAGTGTATTTACGGGAAAAGCTTTTGGAAAACGAGATTTGGTGCTTTGGAAAGATACCTTAAAAATTTCCTTAGTCTGCTTAGCGGTGTTCGTAGTGATCGTAGAAGTTGTGTTAGGACTATTCCGTAATGATGTCATTATGCTTATGACCACAGTACCAGAGATTTACACGATGGCTATGGAATATTCCTATTATCTATTGCTCTATCCTATCTGTGCAGCAGTAGGCTTATTACTATATGGTATGTACAATGGCATTGGTCAGACTGCGTCTATCCGGAATATGATGTTCATTGCCGTGGTCTTCTTTGTAGGCATGCAAGAATTGCTTATCCCCCCATTCGGTAATGACGGTGTGTGGATGACCTATGTGCTTACGTACCTATTAGAATCCATTATTTTAGTATTGTTCTTGCCATTGGCAAAGAAACGATTTTCATTGGCGGTATAAAAAAGGCGCTACCTTGACCGTTAGGTCGGGGTAGCGCCTTGTTGTTTGTCTTAATGTTGATGTTCTAAAATCAATGGTTCTGTAATATGGTAAAAGTATCGTGACATATCTTCGATGGAATATTTACGATCATTTTCTAACCACCAAAGTACCATTTCTACAAAGGATCCTGCAATGTGATTGGAAATGAAATCATGAGGGATATTGTTGTGAGGACAAGTTTGATTGTTTAGGAAGTGACTTTGGATGAGTTCTTTCAAACTGCTCTTGAAATGGCGAAGGAAGAGCTCGTTACTTTCACAGGAAAGAAGACCTAAAATATTGTTATCATTATCCTCTAAATGCTGCAAGATGTGGAGGAAGATAGCTTCCTTGATGTGACTGTTTTTATATAAACCGTGAGCATGAGAGAAGTCTGATGCGGTTTCGATAATATGAGAGAATAATTCTTGGCACAGAGCCTCCAGTAAATCCTCTTTCGTTTCAAAGTGTGCATAAAATGTGCTACGACCAATGAGCGCTTCATCGATAATGTCTTGCACAATGATAGCATTATAATTTTTATGTTCTAAGAGCCTTACAAAGGCATCGAAAATGGCTTTTCTAGTTTTCATTTGTCGTTTATCCATAATTCCTCCTTACATATATAAAACAAACAAAATGAGATAGTTGTTCAATATAGGATACTTTGCTATATATGTTTCGTAAATAACAAAATAGAAAAAGTGATTCTTGTAAAATCTCTCAATTTCATTATACTAATAGTATATCATAAGTGACAAAGTGTTTCATATCTTTGTTAGTTATGAAAGATAGTATAGATTGTACAACTGAGAGCATGTACTACAAAGATATAGTGATGACTTTCAGCCATATAGAGTTAGAGATTAGAGAGGATGTGTTCTTATGTTAGAACGAATTGATGCCATGATGAGCAGTACTACTGCAACCGTGATTACAGGAGCTATGTTTTTAGCCATTGCTTTACAGACAAAAGTGGATGTACCTGGTTGGATTCATACATCTTGGACTGCGATTACCACATATTACGCTGGGTTATAATGTAGTAGCGGTTACCCTAGCTTAGGAACGGTGCCATGTGATTCATTTCAAGTGTTACTCTAGGATATAGAAGACATTCCTATAGGACTTCAGGTTATACTACGGCTTCACTTATCGATGTAAGAAGTGGATGTTCATAGATGAAATTGTTTTTAAGTTGTAACATGAATTTTCTTGTGGTATACTAAACTTATAATTGAATAAATTCGATATAATGTGTCGATTCGATGAAAGGAGTATACTATGAAAGAAATTTTAGGTTTCCATTTACATCATTGTCCATATTGCGCTAATGCGTTCCGTGCTATTGAAGAATTGCAAGCAGAAAATCCTGCGTTCAAAGATATCAAAATTAATTGGGTAGAAGATCAAGATGCTGTGGAGTTGTTCAAAACACATCCATACGAATACTATCCAAACTTATGGTTCGACTTGGACA
>CAUUEA010000032.1:0-14712 GCA_963544145.1 uncultured Veillonella sp. | reverse complement strand
AACCCTCTTTTAAAGCTAGGTAATTATTTTTCCAACAAAAACTTGACACCGTCTTATAATATTCACATTATTTACAATAAAAATATTATGGAGCATAATGTATGTATAAGGAGCATAATGTATGTATAAGGAGAGTACTTATAGAGATTAATTCTTTGTGTGATGAAATTAAGAATATACTAAAATAAAGGTGATTCGATGAAAACAAATTCAGAAGGCTATGTTTTCTTGCAAGAAGAAATAGCGGCTTTAAATAAAGCTAAAGAACTATATTTAATAGACAAAACTATGAAGAATAGAATTGAATTTAAAATGCAAATTATGAATATCTACAGTGTAATTAATGCGGTTTGGTGTGATCGAGTTATTAGTCAAGAAGAAGCTGATGAGCTTAGAGAAGAATATTACTGGGGGAATCTTAATGGAGAATTTTTCTAATATCGATGGAATTGAAATAAGTTACCGTTCTTATGGTGGAGCAGGGAAGAAATACTCTGTTCGAGTTAATGGTGAGTACTATTTATTAAAATTACCTGAAAGAGTCAGACAAAACAATGGTGATACAAGCTATGCTAATTCTTGTATTACAGAGTATATTTCATGTAAAGTCATAAAATCTCTAGGATTAGATGTTCAAGATGTATTTCTGTGCACATATAACAATGACATAGTTGTTGCATGTAAAGATTTCTTGTTAAAGGATGAAAGTTTAGGTTCATTCTTAGAATTACAAAATAAGGTACCCCATATTAATAGTGATAATAAAGGTGTATCTCTAGAAAAAACATTACAATTTATTAAAGAACAAGAAGTTATAAAAACTGATGAAATGAAGAAATACTTTTGGGATATGTTTGTTGTAGATGCATTAATTGGAAATACAGACAGACACCATAATAATTGGGGCTACATATTTAATGAAGAAACTAATATAAGAAAGATGTCACCAATATATGACTGTGGATCTAGTTTATATCCGCTTTTAAGTGAAAGCGAGAAACAGATGTTTCTAAATGATCCTAGTGAGTTTGATAGAATTTCTAAAAATGATCCAGTTTCTGTTTTTAAATTTAACAATGTTAGAATGAACTATTATCATACATTAGTTAATAATAGAAAGAATAATTACGCATATTCAAATGATATAGCGGAAGCAATTAAGCGAATAGCACCAAAATATAATAGTGAAATAGTTCATGAAATCATTAGAGAGATTCCTTATATTAGTAATATAGAAAAGGAGTTTTACACTCAATTATTGGATAATAGAAATAGCTTAATTATTCAAAAGGCATTAAAAAATGAATTAAAGTACCAAATGCAAAAAAAGGATTCTCAACAAAGGTGAGAATCCTTTAGTATCAATGGTGCGCCTAGCAGGAATCGAACCTGCGCACCCGGTTCCGGAGACCGGCGCTCTATCCCCTGAGCTATAGGCGCGAGTATACCGTTAAAGTATACCATGAAATACTAGGTACTACAATAGGGAAGGACAATTAAAGATTGGGTCAAAGAATAGTGTGTATATGTAATCAAATGTATATTTGTAATAACATATTGAAACAAATGATATCTTATCATGCTTTCATATACAAGGGTATACGGTGTATGTTATAATATACTAATTCGCATGATACATATACATGATTTTAAAGGAGGACCCTTTTATATATGCAAATTAAATTTGAAGATTTACACATTAGCGAACCCATTTTACGAGCTTTAAACGACATGGGGTTTGAAGAGCCTACACCGATTCAACGTGAAGCGATTCCAGTGGCGAAGTCTGGTCAAGATATGATTGGTCAAGCACAAACTGGTACTGGTAAAACAGCGGCTTTCGGTATCCCAGCATTAGAGCAAGTGGATCCAACAATCCAAGATCCACAAGTATTGATTCTTTCACCAACTCGTGAATTAGCAATCCAAGTAGCGGAAGAGTTGAATAAAATGGCGCAACATACAAATATTCAAGCCTTGCCAATCTATGGTGGTCAAGATATTGGACGTCAATTCCGTATGTTGAAAAAACATCCACAAGTGATTGTGGCAACACCTGGTCGTTTGATGGACCACATGGAACGTAAATCCATTGCCTTTGACCAAGTGAAAGTTGTCATTCTAGATGAAGCGGATGAAATGTTAAATATGGGCTTCGTAGATGACATCAACAAAATTTTGACGGCTGTACCAGAAGAGCGTCAAACTTTATTGTTCTCTGCTACTATGCCAAAAGCAATCCAAGAATTAGCAGAAACATATTTAACAGAGCCAACATTAATCCGTATGAAACCAACACAGGTGACAATGGATTTAATCGAACAATATTACATCGAAGTACAAGATCGTCAAAAATTTGATGTATTGTGTCGTTTGTTAGATATCCAAGCTCCAGAATTAGCCATCGTCTTCGGCCGTACAAAACGCCGTGTAGACGAAGTAACAGAAGCGTTGAAAAAACGTGGTTATATGGCAGAAGGTATTCACGGTGATTTGTCTCAACAAAAACGCGACTCTGTGATTCGTCAATTCCGTGAAGGTACGATCGACATTCTAGTAGCTACAGACGTAGCGGCTCGTGGCTTAGATATCAGTGGTGTTACTCATGTATATAACTATGACTTGCCACAAGATCCTGAAAGCTATGTTCACCGTGTAGGTCGTACTGGTCGTGCTGGTAAAGCAGGCGTAGCGATGACATTCGTTATCCCTCGTGAAATTGAACATCTACATGCCATTGAACGATTGACAAAACGTAAGATTGCTCGTCGCAAAGCTCCGTCCTTGGGCGAAGTATTAGAAGGTCAACAAAAAATTGCCGTAGAGAAATTGATTGCTTTAGCAGACAATCGTGAAGAACTAGCAAGCTATCGTTCTAGCGCAGAAGAATTGTTGAATGATATCGATTCCGTTACTTTGTTGGCGGCTGCTTTAAAATTGTTGACAAAAGAGCCAGATACAACTCCTGTTAGCATTACAGAAGAAGCACCACTTCGTGTACGTCGTCGCCGTGACGGTGGACGTCGTGATGATCGGCGTAGAGATGGACGCCGTCGTGATGACCGCCGTGATGGAGATAGAAGACGTTCCACTCGTGATCGCAACCAACGCTCCAATGGTGGAGAACGCCGTTCCCGAGATGGACAAAAACAACAAAAGCACCAAGGAAGCGGCTTCAAACCATATTTTAAAGATTAATTTGGTCAAGTGACAATAAATATAATTAAATAATTCTGATTATTGTTTGGGAATGAACTTTCTGATATAATATAGTTAGAGTAGTAGTGTTTTAATCTCACAGTTAAGCTTCCAAGTGGAAAGGATGTGCTTTATGGATATTGCACAAAAGTTGCGAGAAGAAGGTTATAAAGTAACGCCACAGCGTATTGCTATTTATAATGTTCTTTATGCAGAAAACAACCATCCCACTGCGGAAATGATCTACCAAAGTTTACGGGAAGACCATCCAAGTATGAGCTTGGCGACTGTATATAAAACGATGGAGATTTTTGAACGCATTGGTATAGTTCGTGTCTTGGACTTGGGTGATGATTGTAGCCGATATGATTGGGATACAAGAAATCATCCGCATGTACGCTGTACTATGTGCAATCGTATTAATGATTTGCACGATGTACAAGTGAACTGTCTAAGAGAAGAAGTGGCACGCCACAGTGAATATGAAATTACAGGACTTCATGTGTCTTTTGAAGGCATTTGTCCAGAATGTTTGCGTAAAAGCTCACATTAATTCATTATGGAAAAGAAATAGAGGATAATTGCTTGTTGAAACAATTGTCCTCTATTTTTATGCCTGTAAAGAGATAGTTGTAACATGATATACTTAAAAGTAAGATAGTGAATTAGTAAGAGAAGGAGTTATACATGAGTCAATTAACAATCGGATGTCATTTATCTATTAGCAAAGGCTATTTACATATGGGGAAAGGGGCACTCTCTATTGGGGCCAACACATTTCAATACTTTACGAGAAATCCCCGTGGCGGTAAAGCTCGTGCTTTTGACGAAGCAGATATGAAAGCTTTAGATGTATTCTTAAAAGAACATCAATTTGGTAAATTATTAGGCCATGCACCGTACACATTGAATGCTTGTGCGGCGGATCCTGGCTTGCGGGAGTTTGCTAAGAATTCTATGCGAGAAGATTTGGAGCGCTTGGAATATTTACCAGGCCATTTATATAACTTTCACCCTGGTAGCCATGTGAAACAAGGAGTGGACCAAGGTATTGAATACATCGTGGATATGCTGAATGAAGTAATCTTCCCAGGCATGAAGACCACAGTGTTATTAGAAGCCATGGCAGGGAAAGGGACCGAGGTAGGTCGCAATTTTGAAGAACTAGCACGTATCATTGACGGAGTGAAACACAAAGAATACATTGGCGTTTGTGTGGATACGTGTCATATCCACGAAGGTGGTTACGATATTATTGAAAACTTAGATGGCGTTTTGGAGGAGTTTGATCATTTTGTAGGCTTGGATAGAATCCATGCAGTGCATTTGAATGACTCCAAAAATCCTAGAGGAGCCCATAAAGATCGTCATGAAAAGATTGGAGAAGGTCACATTGGCATTGAGGCCATCGCTAATTTCATCACCCATCCTAAATTACGTCATTTACCATTTTATTTAGAAACGCCGAATGAGCTAGATGGATATGCGAAGGAAATCGCTATCTTACGGGAGATTTACGCAAACGAGGTGTAAGTATGCGCATACTACATACAGCGGACTGGCATTTAGGACGACTATTTTATAATGAACATTTAACAACGGACCAAGCCCATGTGTTGGAACACCAATTCTTTCCCATGTTGAAAGAGGAACACATTGATCTAGTGGTTCTCAGTGGAGACGTTTTTGATCGATCAGTGCCACCTATTGAAGCCATTGAGCTATGGGATTCGGTTCTCCATCGATTGGCATTTACAGAAAAAATTCCGATGGTGGCCATTTCTGGTAATCATGATAGTGGTCCACGTCTCGCGATGGGGCGCAGTGCTTGGGAAACACAGGGGATACATCTGCTAGGACATGCACAGCAAGGAATGAAACCGATTACCTTTCAAGATCCGTATGGTCAACTCGACGTATGGGCCTTGCCCTATGGAGAAGTACGTGATATCGATACAGAGCTAAATCGAGTGGGCCTGATAAGTAGAGCAACAGAGCCTACAAAACCTATCGAATCTGTGAAGTCTTCTAAAAAACGTCGTTCCCGAGCTGAATCGGCAGATTTATTTGCTTCTTTAAGTGATGAGGGTGCTGACAATATAGACAACTCTGTTTATAGAGGTAATGGTAATAGTTCTAGCAACGATACTATAGAAAACGATACAAGTAAATATAACCGGACCATCGGAGATGTGTATGAACAGTGGTCTTCCTATGCGACAAGTCGTTCTAAGGGTCATTGCAGTCTTTGTATGGCTCATGCCTTTGTAGCAGGTGGTGCTGAAAGTGAATCGGAACGACCGCTCTTGGTGGGTGGTTCTGGACAAGTGCCGACCACTGTGTTTAAGGACTTTCACTATACGGCGCTAGGCCATTTGCATAAACCCCAACGAATTGGGGCAGACCATATTCGCTACAGTGGTTCCTTGTTGACCTATTCTTTTGATGAGGTAGGGTATAGTAAAAGTTTTACCATCGTAGATATGGATGGTAAAGGGGCTACCACAATCAGCGAGATTCCTATTGTAGGGTGCCGTCAATTTGTGAGTTTGACTGGATATTTTGAGGATTTAATGGTAGATGAAAGTCTCCACGCACAGCATCATAATGATTATGTGGAAGTACGATTGTTAGATACGGCACCTGTTGTGGATGGAATGCGTCGCTTGCGAAAGGTATTTCCCTATTGCATGCGGTTAGAATTGGTAGGTCGTATGGAAGTTGTTCGAGATACAACGGGAGCTCAACGATTCAAGGAATTAAATGAACGAGATTTATTTGCCCAATTTGCAAAGGAAGCTCGCAATGAAGAGCTTTCACAAGAAGAATTAGACTATATGGAAGGTTTGTGGCATCGTGTATTAAGGGAGGATGAAGCATGAGACCCTTACGATTAGAAATGAGTGCCTTTGGGCCCTATCCGAAAGAAGTAATACTTGATTTTTCGGTACTAGCTGATCAGTCCATGTTTTTGATTACTGGTCCCACAGGAGCGGGAAAAACGAGCATATTGGATGCCATTGTATACGCTCTGTATGGTCAAACTAGTGGCGGTCTTCGTGATGGGGCGGATATGCGCAGCGATTATGCAGATGCTACGACACCCACATCGGTGGTATTTGAGTTTCAAGTAGGTGACCATCGGTATCGAATGGAACGAACACCGAAACAAGAATTACAGAAAAAGCGTGGTACTGGGACTAGGACTGTACTAGCTACAGCTGCCATCAGTGAATGGATCGAGGAAGAATGGAAATTGCTCACAACGAAAGCCCAAGAAATTCGTGATTATGTGCAACAGATTATCGGATTTCGAGTGGATCAATTCTTACAAGTTGTCCTGCTACCACAAGGTGATTTTAGAAAACTGTTAGTAGCCCCTACATCAGAACGGGAAGTGTTGCTACATACGATTTTCAAAACCTCTGTGTATAAACGAATGCAAGAACTATTGAAAGAAGAATTAACTAAGGCTACCGTAGGTATTCAAGATACATTGCAAAAAGTAGAGTTTCTGTTGGGCACCTATGATGTAAATGCGTTGCAAGATTTAGTTGTACTGTTAGAAGAAGAACGCAAGCTGTTAATCGCCCGTGAAGGAGAACGGAAGGAGAAGCAACAACAATGTGATGCCTTACAAGAGGCGTATACTAAGTATGAAACCTACACTAATTTGTTGGCTCGTAAGGAGCAACATAGTAAGGCATTAGAAACTCATAAAGAAGGTGAAGGAGAACATATTATATTAAGGGAAGCTATTGACCGTTGGGAGCGGTTGCAAGAAATTCGCATCCCTATGATTCAATATGAGAAGTTACAAGCTACTTTCAAAAAGGACACAGAAAAGCTAGAAACAGTAGAAATATCACTGCAAGCCTTAGAAGCATCGTTACAGGAATGGGATGGAAAGTACCAGGATGTAGTATCCCAAGAAAAAATATATACCAAGCAGCAAGAACAATATCACCAATTACTGGGTTTGCAAGAAGAAGTAGAACAGTATCGTGAACTTTTGGAGAAGCGGACTGTATTAGGATCAGACCAAGCACAAAAGATAGAAGAACAAAAGATAATGCAACAAGCACTTGCCACAAGTCAGAAAGACTTAGAAAGAAAAGGCCCCGTTCTTGCAGACATGAACCGTGAGCTACAAAGCTATACTATGTTGGGTGAAGAAAAATTATGCATGACTGAGTTGCGGACTTGGTGGGATTCCCTAAAGGGAGTAGTAGAAAAACTACGCACTGCTTGGGAGGATCAAACTGCATATAGTAAGCAGTTAGAGGAAGAACAACAGGTTTGTAAGACGCGCGAAGGACTATATCATCATAATGAACAGTTGTTACGACAACACCAAGCCTATGAAGTAAGCTTGCAATTGGAAAATCAAGCACCTTGTCCCGTTTGTGGGTCCTTAGAACATCCACAGGTGGCGATGGCTCCCTCAGAAGAGATTGTACGGGAAACGGTGGATCGACTTCGTCAGGAGTTTCAAACTAGTCAAACACAGGTGGCAACGACAGAAACTAAGTTGGCTCACAGTAAGGAAGAAGTAGAACGATATAGTAAAGAATGGAATCGTCTATGTGATACGTATCCAAACGTAACGGAAGGTGTGCAAAGAAAATCTATATTGCATTTAGGAAATCTGTTGCAAACAGGTATACAAGTCAAGAAAGTAGATAGGGTAGCTGAACGTCTCCAATGGTGGCAGGAAACTGTGGATATAGAACTAATAGACGAAGCACTTAAAGCGATACAAACAGAGTTAGTTGTAGCAGAAACCACGAAAGTAGAATTGGAAGAAATTTTAGGAACTTTACAGAAAACAATACAAGTAGAAGAAGCTAACATTCACACAAAGCAACTGGAATTAATAACCTTAACGGGTCAGCTAGAGACGATGAAACAAGATATTCAGCATATTACAACAGAATTACATCGTATTGAAAAAAGTATTGCTCCTTTCACGGTGGATTCGTACATGACGGAGATGAAAGTCTTAGCTGAGTCATTGAAATGGTATGAAGCGGACCGTAAAGAGGTAGAGACAAAGCGACAAGGTGGACAAGAGAAAAAGGTAGCACTTATTACAGAAATAGGAACTCTCAAGGAACAACTGAAGCGGATGGCACAGGATATAGAAGTGCTAGGCAAGGATATAGAGAAGGTGTTACAAGCAGAATCTCTTACTATGGATACCTTTAAAGAGCAATCCGCTGCATTTGATGAATTGCCCGCATGGAAAGATAAACTTAGCGCCTATGACAATGAAACATTGCGGTTACAGTCTATTATAGAAGAAGTGCAAAACGAGTTATCCACCTATACTATAGTGCCTGAAGAAATAGCTAAGGCTACTGTGGAAACAATAGAACAGGAGTTAAAAGAATTAGGGGAAACCATTGGTACCCTAAAATCGCAAGTCCTAGCCAAAGAAAAGACAATACAAGACATTACCGTTTTGGAAGAATCTACTAAAGCTTTGTCAGAACGTCGAGCATTTATTTTCGGGTTAGCAGATTTAGCGAATGGCGGCGATTCGGGCATGAAAGGTATCAGCTTTGAACGGTATGTGTTAGGGGCCATCCTAGAAGAAGTATTGAGTGCGGCGAACTTACGACTTCATGATATGAGCCGTGGTCGCTATCGACTGGAACGATCCATAGAAGAAGGTGGTCGTGGCGCACGGGGGTTGGACATTGCTGTCTTCGATACCTATACGGGGGCAAGCCGCCCTGCCAATACTCTGTCTGGTGGGGAAACTTTCTTAGCGTCCTTGGGACTTGCCATGGGCTTGGCTGATGTGATTCAATCCTATGCAGGAGGGATTCATTTAGATACCATGTTTATTGATGAAGGCTTTGGTACCTTGGATCCAGATACACTAGATGTGGCAATGGAAACATTGGTGGCATTGCAATCTCAAGGAAGATTGGTAGGTATCATCTCTCATGTACCTGAATTGCAACAACAAATTGGTGCTCATCTAGTGGTGACAAAAACAGATGCAGGTAGTCATGCTTACTTTCAGGTGAGATGATTGTATTCTCATAATACCTATGTTAGAATAGTACTGTTATTTACTAGGAATTAAGGAGGAAGTATGAAATTTAGCTTTGCTCATAATAATATTAATGTGAAAGATTTGGATACAAGTGTATCCTTTTATAAAGAAGCATTAGGATTAGAAGAAGTGGACCATATTGACGGCGAAGATGGTTCTTTTAAAATTGTCTATTTAGGGGATGGTACCAATCCACATCGCTTGGAGTTAACATGGTTGCGTGATTGGGATCGACCATATAATTTAGGGGATAATGAATTCCATTTGGCATTGTATGTAGATGATTATGCGGGGGCGTTGGCAAAGCATAAGGCTATGAATTGCGTAGTCTATGAAAATGAAGTAATGGGCATTTATTTCATTGCTGATCCAGATGGATATTGGACTGAAATTATTCCAGCAGGAGCCTATTAATATGGAACACATGTTAACTCGTCTACAATGGTTGGTAGGAGAAGAAAAAATTAAAACCTTGCAAGGTAAGAAAGTCCTTTTATTTGGATGTGGTGGTGTTGGCTCCTTTGCCTTAGAAGCTTTAGTCCGCTCGGGTGTAGGTCATATTGTTATTGTCGATGGTGACCAAGTGACGGTAAGCAATATCAATCGTCAGCTCATCGCCTTGCCTAGTACGGTAGGCCAACGCAAGGTAGAAGTGGCGAAAGATCGCGCCTTAACCATCAATCCTAATCTACATATTGAGGCCTATGATATAGTGTATACAGGTGAAAGTCATCCTACTTTCATCACTGACATTAATCCAGATTTTGTGATTGATGCCATCGATATGGTAAGTGCTAAACTATCTATCATCGAAACGTGTTATAATAGTCATATACCATGTATATCTTCTATGGGCACAGGCAATAAAATGTGGCCGGACCAATTGAAGATTACAGATATTAGTAAGACCCATACATGCCCATTAGCGAAAGTGATGCGCAAAGAATTGCGTCGCCGGGGTATTAAAAAGCAAGCAGTATTATTCTCTACAGAACAACCGATGACACCGAACCGAGATGACGATTCAAGAAGTCCAGGTTCCTGTGGATTTGTTCCGTCTGTAGCAGGATTGCATTTAGCGGGTCACGTGATTAGAACTTTTTTGGAGGTACAATAATGAAAAAAGCAATTATTCATATGGAATACGGTGACATTGTTATCGAATTATTTGAAAACGAAGCTCCTGGCACAGTAGCTAACTTTGTAAAATTAATCAAAGAAGGTTTCTATGATACTTTGAAATTCCATCGTGTCATCCCTGGTTTCGTAGCACAAGGTGGTTGCCCAATGGGTACTGGCGTAGGTGGCCCTGGTTATACAATTCCTTGCGAAACGAAAGGTAACCCACATAAACATGTTCGTGGTGCTTTATCCATGGCACATCGTGGACCTAACACAGGTGGCAGCCAATTCTTTATCGTATATGAACCACAACCTCATTTAGACGGTGTACACACTGTATTCGGTCAAGTTATCGAAGGTATGGATGTAGTTGATAAAATTCAACAAGGTGACCGTATGCAAACTGTTGAGGTAGTAGAAGCGTAATGGCAGGCATAAAACGCTATCGGGTAGAACATCCTGAATGGTTACAAGTGAAAAAGGATGGAAACTTTTCCTATGGGTATGACCAAGAATGGTATGAAGATGCATGGAAACGCCTAGCAGGTTGTGGCCCAACTACGGCGACGCAGGTGATTTCCTATGTCCTTTTCCGTGATGGTCATTTGCCGCTAGCTGCTGTGGCAGACGGTGACCAAGCCTTGGCGCGCATGGACGAAGTATGGGAATACGTGCGCCCTCGCTATGGTGGGGGACTCTATAAAAGTACTTGGTGGGAGCAAGGTGTCATTCAATATATGGCAGATCACAATTTGCCCTATACTGTGAAACGATTACCGATTTTCCCTCTGAAAGGAAGTCCGTATACAGTGGAAGAAGTAACGGCTTTCATCCAACATGGTTTGGAACAGAATTGTCCTGTTGCCTTTTTAAATCGTCATCGTGGACAGGAGGAAGGTCTATCTACATGGCATTGGGTTCCTATCGTGTCTATGCAAGTCAACAACGATGATACACGTTGTGTCGTCTATGATGAAGGTATGGAACGAACTTTTTCACTACGCCGTTGGTTACGAGATAATTTACTGGGTGGAGCCTTTTTATACATCCAGTCACAATGTGAGGAGTAAGAAATGACACAATGGATTAAAGAATTGCAATCCCCTCATCTTGCGTTATGCGCAGAAGTGGATGAAATTTTATATTCTGGAAAATCTGACTTTCAAACGATTGAAGTCGCTCATAGTTTAGAATATGGTAATATGCTTGTTTTGGATGGTGTATTTCAAACATCAGAACGAGAAGAATTTGTGTATCATGAAATGATGAGTCACATTCCATTGTTCCTGCATCCAAACCCTAAGCATGTATTGATCATCGGTGGCGGTGATGGTGGTGTGGCAAGAGAATGTGTACGCCATAGCTGTGTAGAAACAGTGACCATGGTAGAAATTGATGGTAAAGTAGTGGAATTGGCAAAACAATATTTGCCATCTATTGCTGATGCAATGATTCGCCAAGATCCAAAATTGACAGTAACCATTGGTGATGGAATTGGTCATGTAGCAGAAAAAGAAAATTTCTATGATGTGATTATCGTAGACTGCTCTGATCCAATCGGACCTGGTGAAGGTTTATTTACAGAAGAATTTTACAAAAACACATATCGTGCTTTAAAAGAAGATGGTTTATTTGTACAACAAACAGAATCTCCAGTGATGCATCAACAACTAGTATCTGATGTGTTTTACTATGTGAATAAACATTTCCCTGTGACTCGTCTATATACAGCATTTATTCCATTATATCCAACAGGTATGCATTGCTTTACGATGGGATCTAAAAAACATGACCCATTAGAATGGGATCCAAACCGTGCCCAAGATTTTACAACTAAATACTATAACTATGGCATCCAAAAATCTGCATTCGTATTGCCAACATTTGTAAAACAATATTTACAAGCTCGAATTGCAGAATAAACTCTATATTTAGTAGTGCTATAGATAATGACGAACTAGCACTTTCCTTGTGAAAGTGCTAGTTTTGGATTTACTGGATTAGTAATGTGTGGAGTGTACAATAGATGTAATAGTTGGCGTATTGCTATAACGAAAATAGGTATATACAAAAGTTATAACTTGTAAGAGATGATTTTAATTAAAGTTAATATTGATATTCCTACTCAATAGGTATACAATAAGAACAATCGTGAAATATAATAAATATATATAACAAAAGATTCGATTCATGTGAATTACTAAAAGGAGATTATTATGAAACAATATGATTTACTCGTTATCGGTTTTGGTAAAGCTGGTAAAACATTAGCTGCCACATTTGGCAAAGAAGGAAAACAAGTAGCTTTAATTGAACAAGATCCAGCTATGTATGGTGGTACATGTATCAATATCGGATGTATCCCTACTAAAACGATGATTGTAGGTGCTGATAAAGGTAAAAGCTACGAAGCGGCGAAAGCAACTCGTGATACGGTAGTAGGCAAATTAAATGCTAAAAACTTAAACATGTTAACATCCAATCCGAATGTAACAGTTTACACTGGTCATGGTAAATTTATTGCCAATAAAGAAGTAGAAGTGACAACAGCAGATGGCGTGGAAACATTGACAGCTGAGATTATCATCATTAATACAGGTGCTACTAATGTTGTACTTCCTATCCCAGGACTATCTACATCTAAATTTGTATATAACAGTACTGAGTTGCAAGCGTTGCCTACATTGCCAAAACGCTTAGGTATCATTGGTTGTGGTAATATTGGCATTGAGTTTGCCAATCTATACGCACGTTTAGGTGCTGAAGTAACTGCCTTTGAAAGTGGAGACAGAATTTTAAAACGTGAAGATGCAGATGTAGCTGCGTTAGCGCAACAATATTTAGAAGAAGATGGCGTTCGATTCCACTTTAACGCTGTGACAAAAGAAATTAAAAACGTAGGCGATAGTGTAGTAGTGGTTACTGAAAGTGGAGAAGAGTTTGTCTTTGATGCATTGCTACATGCCACAGGCCGTAAAGCAAATACAGAAGGATTGGGCCTAGAAAATACAGATATTGAGGTGCGTCCTAATGGCTCTGTTGTTACAGATGATACATTGATGACGGGGGTTCCTAATGTATTTGCCGTTGGTGATGTGAATGGAGGGCCGCAATTTACCTATGTATCTTTAGATGACTTCCGTATTGTGAACCGTGTGTTACATGGTGATGAAAGTTATAAATTAGGTAATCGTGCTCACGTGCCATATTCCACTTTCATCACACCTGCTCTATCCCATGTAGGTTTACATGAAGAAGAAGCAAAAGGACAATACACAAATGCAGTGACTGTTGCATTGCCAGTAAACAATATGCCACGTCATGCAGTGAACCAAGATCCGCGCGGTGTATTTAAATTAACAGTTAACAAAGACACTGGTCTTATTTTAGGTGCTACCTTATTTGGTAAAAACTCCGAAGAGTTAATCAACATCATTAAAATGGCTATGGATAACGATATTAAGTATACATACTTGCGAGACCAAATCTTTACACATCCGACAATGGGTGAAAATTTAAATGACCTAGCTAAGTTAGTCTAAGATACTATAATATATATAGAGGCTTGTAGGGGAAACCTAACAGGCCTCTTTTTTTATGCTTATATAAGAGATTTATGTGAAAGTGTGCTATGAAAGTAGAATAGAAGAGAATGATAGGAAGGCGAGATTTTAACATATATAATGCTGATATATAGCCAAAATAAGGAGGATGTAATATAAAAAATGGTTAATAATAAGGTGCATATACTTATTAAATAAGGAAGAAAGAGAGTTATGAAATAATCTGATGAAAATAGAGAAAAGGGGTTTACAAGATAAAGAATGTTTGATATACTTTAAAAACATCAGCGGTACTCATGTAATAAATGTAATCTTAAGCGTGAGATTGTAGAACAGTTAAAAAAGTTTTTTAAAAAGTGGTTGACACGAAAAACATTAACTGATATACTAATTATCGTTGTAAGGCACGAAAGTGCTAAGCAGAATAAATATCCTGTGGTGGGTATGGTGAAGCGGTTAACACGGCGGATTGTGGCTCCGTTATGCATGGGTTCGATCCCCATTACTCACCCCACAACACAGGGGTGTAGCCAAGCGGTAAGGCATCGGACTTTGACTCCGACATGCGATGGTTCGATCCCATCCACCCCTGCCATTTTATGACCCACTAGCTCAGTTGGCAGAGCACCTGACTTTTAATCAGGGTGTCCCGCGTTCGAGTCGCGGGTGGGTCACCATTTACTATTTATATAGTATAAGGATATTGATGATCTTTGAAAACTGAACAATGTAAGGTAATTACTTTGAAAGAAGTAAACATAA
>CAUUEA010000031.1:0-15583 GCA_963544145.1 uncultured Veillonella sp. | reverse complement strand
AGACAGTCGTAAAGTTGTTCTTAGTAACCACTTCACTGCCACCAGCGGTAAGTTTACCATTATCATTCGCCAAGGTAATTGGGTTAGCATCGCCAATGGACACGCTTGTGAAAGACGGTGATTTCAACATACCAATTCGTACGGTACCCGCATCTGCATAGGTAATCAAATTATCGGAAGAATAGTTTGCAGCTGGAACAGCTGTAGAGCCATAGACAGTACTTGCTTTTCCTTCGATAGGTAAAATACCGCCAATTTTAGTTTTAATTAGGGTATCTTTTGTGCTAGCTTTGCTTGCTTCATCCTTAGTATCATAGGAATTTGTTGACACTGTAAATCCACCATTCGACACAGCTTTCAATTGCGCCACATTCACCGCATCTGTATCTTCCGTACCTGCTGCTACATTGATGATTTGACGAGTTTCTCCCGTAGTAGAGTTACCAATAGATACCGCACCTTTTCTTGCTTTCCATGTACCTACGAGTTTATTAATTTCTATCTCTTTTTTGGATATTTCTTTATTTTTCGTAGCTAGCTTAGTTTGGTTCTCTGCTAGTTGTGCGTTTACGGTTTCTAATTCCGCCGTATTATTAGCTTCCGTTAATTCTTTTTGTTTCTCTAATAGCGTATTACGTTCTGTTTGAATGGCTTCAACTTCTTTTTGTAATGCTTTATATTCTGCATCCTTTGCATCAAATTGTGCTTGCAAATCAGCACCCAATTGTAACGTATCATCAGCACCTGTAACAACAGCAGTTTCAGATGGATCATAACCGATTACATCGGCGCTTCGATTACTTATAGATTTAAATCCTAATGCCACAGAATCTGCCACAGTAGCTCTAGCTCCAGATCCTATGGCCACACTATTTTCTCCACCACTATAGGAATGATATCCTGTTGCTACAGAAAGATTTCCTTTTGCTTCTGCATAGCTGCCTTGTGCCGTCGTATTATTACCAGTGCCTTTCGATTCACGTCCAATCGCTATGGATTCAACGCCTGTAGAAACAGCACCATATCCCAAGGCTGTCGAGAAATTACCAGTTGCTTCTGTAAATCCACCTTGTGCTACTGCATATGCTCCATCTGCCTTTGCCTTTCGACCACTTGCAATGGATTGAGTTCCATTTGCCGCTGCTTGCAAGCCAATTGCCACAGAAGAGCTACCATTTGCTTCTGCACCAGCACCATGAGCCACTGCATACGTAGCTGTCGATTTCGCATTATTACCAATGGCTATAGAGTTTTCTGCAGTCCCTTTTGCGGCATAACCTTGTGCGATAGAGTAATCACCACTACCTTCAGCTGCATATCCTTGTGCGAGAGCATAATTACCTGCAGACTTGGCTGAACGACCAATAGCTGCAGAGTAGTTTCCTTCAGATTTAGCTCCATAGCCAATTGCCATAGATCCAGTCCCTTTTGCATCAGACCCCGCACCAAAAGCTGATGATTCATCAGTTTCTGCTTTTGACAAGTAGCCCACAGCTACGCTTTGTGCTCCCGTTGCATGCGTATCATAGCCTAATGCTGTCGAATAGTCCTTTGTCGCTTCCGCGGATACACCGAATGCTGAAGAAGCAATAGATGATGCGACACTACTGTTACCGGCAGCAATGGAATACGATCCTGTTGCATTAGCATTATAACCTACTGCCGTATCAAAGGCTCCCGTAGCAGTAGATGCAGAACCAACTACAGTGCTTTGAGCACCACTAGCTTTACCATTGTATCCCAATGCTAAAGCATGATTCCCAGTTGCTTCTGCTGAGAAACCAAAGGCACTGCTATGTTCAGCCTTCGCTTTAGCTCCATAGCCTACTGCCGTGGAAGCTGTACTATCGGCTACTGTAAAACTACCTACTGCGGTGGAATGATCAGCACTTGCCTTCCCTTTATAACCTACCGCAACAGTAGCTTCACCTGTTGCTGTAGCTTTAGAGCCTTGAGCTACGGCAAATTCCCCACTCGCTTCACTTTGATATCCTGTTGCTATGGCTTGATCATTTGTCGCTTTACTTTCAAAACCAGTAGCAATGGCATAATCTTTAGACGCCTCGGCATTGGACCCTGTAGCAACAGCAAACTCACCGTCAACCTTTGCATTCGGACCTATCGCAATACCATGCTGTTTATTCGATGCTGCATGAGGACCAAATGCAACAGAGGCGTACTCTAACGCTTGAGCTCCTGAGCCGATGGCTACTGCTCGTTCCGCTTCTGTTTTCGTTTGGTAACCAACGGCTACACTATATTTCATCTCAATTTCACTTTTATGATTATTCGTAGATGAACCAATGGATACATTATCTGTACCTTTAATATTTGTACCAGCATCTAGACCTATAGCCACATTATTGAAGCCATTTACAGCCTTAGATGTATTAAATCCAATCGATATATTATGATCACCTGTTACAGATTGTCCAGCTTCATTACCAAAGGCAAGGTTATTTGACCCGTTTGTACCGATCCCTGCACTACTACCTATAAAAGCATTAATATTACCCGTCGTATTTTGACCGGCTTGCATACCAATAAATATACTACCTGCACTAACAGTACTACCATCCAAATCTTTAGCATTATTACCAGCACTATTACCAATAGCTATGCCATTCAGTATATTAGACGTAGCTCCATTACCAATAGCAACAGCAGTATCTCCTACTGCTTTCGATTTGCGGCCAACAGCAATAGAGTTACTACCACCTTCATTTCCAAATCCACCCACCGTAGCTTCAGAACCTATGGCAATGGAACCTTCTTTCAATGCTTTTGATTCATAACCAACAGATACTGTATTAGGGTTAAAGGCAAGTGCCTTAGATCCTACGGATACGGAATTTTTACCTGGTGCTTCTGCATTAGACCCTACCGCAACAGATTGAGCACCTGCTTTACTAGAATAACCAATACCAACAGCACCTTCATCCATTCCCCAAGCCGAACGACCAACAACCACGGATTTCGCTGTTGTTGCATGGGCTTCTGCCCCTATAGCAACTGCATCATCACTATTTGCCTCAGCACTAGAACCAACAGCTACCGAGTTTTGACCCGCTGCCTTTGTCGCCTTATCAGGCACAGTACTAGAGCCAATGGCTACCGAATTTTGACCAGCAACTGCTCCATCACCGGCCTCATAAGAACCAGCACCCGCTGCATTCACACTTACCCAACTCGCAGTCAAAGCACTAACCGCCAATACTGCTAACGTAGACTTTCTGTTCATAGAATACCCCTCTTATAATAAATCCGCTTATCATATCTGCTTTATATGATTATATAATTTAATTATACCTTGTCTAAAAGAACCCCGTCAAACACCGTGGTTATCCGTATTGCATAAAACTTACTGTTGCAACAAACACAAGAAGAGCACAGCGTGCTCCTCCCCCCCCCGAACGCCATTTTGGATAGAAATAGGATGGCGTTCTACATTGCTTACATACGCCAAACACAAGAAGGCCGCAATATACCTCCGAAGAAACCTCATGAAATGCCGTTTCTGAGGGGGGTGTATTGCGGACTTCCCTTCCCCTAAGCGACGCAATTTTGCGTAGTAGCCTTGTGGCGTTCCTTACTGCCCGAAATACGCAAACAAAAGAAGAGCACGGCGTGCTCCGAACAAACATTATGAAATACCGTTTGTGAGGAGTATGCCGTGCTCTTCCTTTTATATAATTTAGCTACGAACGCCACAGACTACATAGCCGAAACAAGTTCGCTTTTCTTTTGATCCGATAATAATATTTCTCTGACGAATTTATCATCTAATGTAAACAATAAATAAGTATGTTCTAGCACCGGATGGCGATAGCCATAGACTACACCTTTAGTACTATCATGATGATTAGCAGGTTCTTCAAAATCTGGCACTCCATAGAGATAGAGCAGTAAGTATTTAGAATCTCCCAGTGAAATGCCGCGTTTCGTCGTACCAAGCGATGAGTTGATCATGACACGAGTGATTTCGTGTTCCTTGTTATATGCGATAACTACATCCTTATAACCTAAAAATTCCTGACCGTATAGCTTTCCTCTTTCTTCCCAAGATCGGTTAGGATCATTGGTAAATGTGTCACCTAATCGGTAACCCATTAAAGAGAAATCTGATTCTGTCATTCTATTCGGCTTAAACGTTTCTAATGTAGTGGCTGGTATAGCAAAACGAGGCCAGTCTTGACCCGTAATCATTCCCAAATGTGTCACTTTCCCATCTTTCAATGAAAGCCACACATAACCCACAGAACTGTTAGAACCTGCTAAAGAGTCACTAGTATAAGTATTCTTCACTGATTGTGAAAACTCCTCTTTTTGCATAGAACTTTTTTTATTTTTCGTTATAGTTTTTTCTTTACCCAATGTACCTTGATATAGCCATAACAATGAACCGTCTTTATTATCTCGCCACATAGCCTGTGGTGCGCCCCAAGCAAAGAGCACTTCTCCTCGTGTAGCGCCTACATGGACATCTTCGTGCAAGAAGATACCTGCTTTATCTGTCCATAATAGGTCAATGGGATACTTAGGAGCTTTAGGTTGTTTCATGTCTTTAGTATCCTTTATATCCTTTTTGTCTGCCACAGCCCCTTTAGTCTCGCTAGAAGTCGTATGCTCTCCTGTGCTATCAACTTTATTATGTTTAGATGTATTAGCCTTAGTTTCTACCTTAGTTTCTACCTTACTTTCCACGGTAGAATCCAAATCCATTCCGTTTTTCTCTAGTAACGCATCTTTTCCCTGTATGGCACCTGTTTCAGTACTATCTAATACAGACTTAGTTTCCACTGGTGTATCTTTAGTAAACTTCTTGGAACTGTCCCGTAAATCGTCTGGATTCAGTGTAGTAGGCACGGTACTTTCGGACACCGTATCTATAGAATTACCTACCTCTTCGGTATCATCCGATTCCAACGCATCACTAGTATTCTTATCAGCAGTTTTCTTCTTACCCATAGCATCTAGTTTTTCTTTCAACATTTCCACATCTGGGAATGTCCAGGGCTCACGTTGTTTCGCTTCCACTCGAAGTTTTGCTTCTTCTCTAAGCGCATTCACAAATGCATCGGTAATGACAAGTGGTGGTATACGTTTTGCCGTATAGGAAGTACCTACCAGCTCTAAATCTTCCGCATCCCCTTCCACAAAGGAAGCTTTTTTCTCTTGCAAGAACTTTCGCACCGCCAAATCTTCCGCCACACGGTCTGGTGTCAAATCAAAGGTCACAGATCCAGTGGTTACCTTCCATTGCACTGGAGTTACCGCATTTTTCGTATTTGATACAGCTATCCCTTGGTTCTCATGCGCCGTATTTATTTCCTGTGCCTTAGTTGCCGTCTCCTGTTTTACCACAGATACATTTTTCTCATCCGTCGAACCATCTTGATGTACTACAACAGGCGCTGCACTCATATTGATAGCAACCTCTTGTCCTAATACAACTTCCGTCTGTAACCCTACCATGCCAACAACTGCCATAACTGCCAAGGTAGCTTTCCAATTAGTTTTCATGGTTACGTCGCTCCTCTAATTTTTCTTTCATCCATGCAATCCATGGTGAAAGCCCTTCTTCTTGGGTGCAGCTAACCTGAAAGATAGGCACGCCTGGTTGTAAGGAATTAATATCTCGAATGGCCTCGTCCATTTTGAATGGCACGTAAGGCAATAAATCAACTTTATTTAATAAGACCGCCGAAGATTCTTTGAAAATCAACGGATATTTCAGAGGCTTATCTTCTCCTTCTGTAATGGAGAGGACCGTTACTTTCATATCTTCGCCGATAAAAAATTCTGCTGGGCACACTAAGTTCCCTACATTTTCAATGATGATTAAATCTAACGCATCCAAATCTAGTTCACCAATGGCCTCACGAATCATATTCGCATCTAAATGACAGCCACCTACCGTATTGATTTGAATCACTGGCACGCCTGTAGCATGAATACGATCTGCATCTTTATCGGTAAATAAATCACCTTCGATAACTGCAATGCGATAATCCTTAGACAATGTTTGTAAGGTGGCCTCTAATAGGGATGTTTTCCCCGCCCCTGGAGAGCCCAATAAGTTCATCACTAAAATGTGTTTATCTTTAAATTGTTGTTGTAGTGTTTCTGCAATGGCATCATTTTTTGCCAATACATTTGTCATTACTTGTACTTCCATAGCACTCCTTTAATCCATATCGATGGATGCCACACGCAATTCTCGGCCTTGTAATTCCTCTACCGCAAAACTGTTACAATGTGGACATACATGACGATACTGTTCCATTGAAAACTCTTGATGGCAATCTAAACAACGACCTTTCATAATAATCGTTTCAATATCTAGCTTAGCCCCTTGTGCTGGTGTCCCTTGTGTGACTGCTTCAAAACAAAACTGTAGGGCCTCTGGTTCTACACCAGATAAAACACCAATTTGTACTTGTATAGCGTGGATGATACTGCCATTGTTAGCTTTCAGCGTATCTAGCGCCACATCCACAATTCCCTCAGCGATGGCCATTTCGTGCATAATACGCCTCGTACAATCCTTCTAACATCATCGTAGTCGTCACAGAGCCTACACCACCTGGTACAGGCGTGATGGCAGACGCCACTTCACTAGCAGAACCGAAGTCCACATCGCCTACGGTCTGACCCTCTAATTCATTGATGCCTACATCAATTACCACACAGCCCGGTTTCAACATGGATCCATGCACCATATGCGCCTTGCCCACAGCGGCAATGATCACATCGGCTTGCGCTAGTTCAGATTCTAAGTTTTGCGTTCTGGAATGGCAAATGGTTACCGTCGCATTACGTTCTAATGCTAATAACGCCACTGGTTTACCTACCACTTGACTACGCCCAAGAACCACTACTTTTTTGCCTGCTAGGTCAATACCATAATGGTCGATGATAGCCATGCACGCTTTCGGTGTACACGGCACATACCCACCTTTTCCAGAACTCACGAGGCCAATGTTATACGTCGTCAATCCATCAATGTCTTTCGCTGGATCCAACGCACCAATCACCGCTTCACTGTCGATGTGTTTCGGCATCGGCATCAATGGCAACACGCCATAGATAGCATCATCTGCATTAAACCTGCGAATCACCGCTTCTACTTCTTCTTGGGTCGCAGTTTCTGGCAATTCTACTAATTCAGTGCCAAAATTTGCCCCTTTCGCCACTTTTTCCATGAAAGTAGCATACATTTTCGCTGCACTATCGTCACCGACTAGTAAAATACCTAGGGTAATGGTTATCCCTTGGTCAACTAGCCTTTGCATCTTCTCCTGTAACACCGCCTTACGAGCCTGTGCCACTGGCTTTCCTAATAATTCTATCATCCTATCCTCACATTCAACATTTCATATTACATCAGTATTAGATCAGTATTACATCAGTATTACATCAGTATGTCATCACTGTTAGATGCTACATACACATCTGTTGTACACGCACACGCCTCATGTACACAACCATGTTTCCTAAGCCCTGTACATGTTATCGGCTAAAATGTACCGTAATCGATTCACCTTGTTCCACGGTACTGCCCACGCCCTCATCTTGCGAAATGGCATAGCCTGTACCGGTTGGTTTGAACGTTAATCCAGCTTCATGAACCCAATCGCGAACCTCCCCATAGGCATGTCCCACAAAATTTGGCACAATCACAGATCCATCTTTATTACGATGTACTGCTAATACATTAGTTCCACCTTTTGCCTTATCTTTGTCATTGTGTTTACTACGAGTTGGTGAAAGCTTATAGTACCGCACTAATTGTGACATCACATCTTGGAATACTGGCGCTGCAATTTGACTGCCATAGTATGTGCCTTGCGGGTCATCAATCACAACTAATGCCACAAAGTGAGCATCTTCTACAGGTCCATAACCGATAAAGGAGGCAATATAGCGACCATTCAAATAACCACCATGTTCAGCATCTAATTTTTGTGCCGTCCCTGTTTTACCAGCAAATTGATAGCCTTCTACATACGCTTTATGTCCGCCACCTTCGGAGACTTCTTTCTCTAAAATATCTGTAATCTGTTTCGCAATACTTTCAGGAATTGGCTGCCCTTGTTCCACATCCTTCGCTTCTTTAAAAATAGAACCATCTGGATTCACAATGGATTTGATAATATGAGGTTTCATCATTTTACCACCATTTGCCAAGGCCCCAAAAGCCTGTACCATTTGCAGTGGTGTTACTGCAATCCCTTGTCCAATGGACATAGTGGCAGTATCTAGTTTACTCATTGTTTTCGGATCAAAGAGGATGCCGTCTCCTTCAGCCGGTAATTCAATACCCGTCGCTTTACCAAAGCCAAACTTTTTCACATAGTCCGTCAAAATTTCTCCACCTGTAGTCGTACCCAAATAGGCCATACCAGTATTGATGGAATATTTTAGAATATCTAGTAAGCGAACTTTACCACTGCCTTTTCCATCCCAGTTTTTCATCCGATGTCCATCGATGACAATGGTCCCCGTATCATTATAGACCGTATCTAGTTGCCACTTTCCTGCTGCCAACGCTGAGGCGGCAATGATAGGTTTGAAAGTAGATCCCGGTTCATAAATACTTACTACCGCATTATTGCGATAATCTTCAAACTTTAATTGATTCACATCCGATGCCATGCCACGATTTTTATTGGCCATCGCAAGGATTTCCCCCGTTTTTGGGTCCATGATAATCATCGCTGCACTGCGCGCTTTCGTTTCCACCATTGCTTTCTCTAGTGCCCGTTCAGCAATAAACTGCACCGTTGTATCAATGGTAAGATTCACTGATTTTTCTTGATCTGGTAAAAACTGAGATTGTACAGATTCAAACACAGGACGACCTGCTGTATCGTTGTAAATGCTGACTTTCACTTCATTACTACGAATCACATCATCTAAGGCCGCCTCAAGTCCTGCCTTACCTTCCGCATCGGCTTTGCCATCTTCATTGAATCCTACAAATCCAAGGACTGGTGCTAACAAGGTATCATTTGGATAGTACCGTCGGCTTTCTTTGTGCAATGTAATAAAATTGAACTTTGCTTCCTTAATGGCTGCTTCTATACCATTAGAATTAGGCACATCTAAGAGACGATCAATCCATACAAAGGCTGTATCTTCATTTAATTTTTTAATAATTTCTTCTCTGGAAATACGCACATAAGGTGCTAGTACATCTGCCACTTCTTCCGGTGTTTTCTTAGCCACCACCCGCATCATCGTTGGGTCCGCACTGACAGAGTTAACGGTCACACTCAATGCCAAGGGATTTCCAGAACGATCAAAAATAGTACCTCGTGGAGATTGCAATACTCGATCTGTAATAAATTGATTAGAGAACCGCTTTGAATACGTGTCATTCGCTATAATCTGTATATACCCGTAGCGCAATACTATGAGCGACGCGATTACAAATATAAACGCAAACCCTCGTAAAGCGTACTCATCTAATTGTTTTCGTGCTTTTTGCACTGTCATCGTTACTACTCCTTTTCTTTCAGTCGACGATACTTGGCAAGCCCTGCCTCTTGTAACGCCTCTGGGGTGTTCAAAATCTCTCCATTTTGTACACGTTGTAACAAGGTTTGCATAACCTCTTTCACATAGGGCTGTACCATAGATGGTAGCCCTTTATCGTAGTGTAAATCTTTCGTGTGCACTGGCATCGTTTTCGCCAATGACACCATACGTTTGCCATACATATCTGATGGATGTGGGTCTTTCGTGCCACCACCGATGACATCTGCCACACCCAATGCCTGTAAATATTCCATGGCAAGTACCAAATCTTTGCTTTCTCGAAACACACCTTCTCTTGCTTCTTTTTGCATCCATTTCCGTAAATCTGCCGATGCATTGGCCACGTAAAAGTGAAAGCGCATATGCCGCTCTACGAGCCATACCACAAGATTCACAAACTCCTTGGTATAGCCCAACCGAGTCAATATATCTCTCGTCATCTTGGCTCCTATCACATCGTGGTTACGATCTGTAATGCGCCCATTATGAAAGCCTCGAACACCTTCTACGCCTTTTCCCACATCGTGAAGCAAGGCAGCCCAACGCAACACGAGATTCTGTGGTACTCCTTTCACCACCGCTAAGGTATGGCGCCATCCATCATGGACATGATGTTCTGGAGCTTGTGGCAATTCTACTAAATGTGTTAACTCTGGCAAAATTGGAATCCGTCGAGACTGGCCTTCTATGGTTTGCTGACAATATTGATTATTCAAATGACTGCGCACCAACGCATCTAAAGCGAGGTCCACATGGTCACTGAGTAGCATTTTCTCGATTTCCACCCGCACTCGCTCTAGGGATAACCCTTCTACTCGATACAAGTTCGGTTCTATGCCTGACCATGTATGCGGGTCGATAGTAAATCCCAATTGCCCTGCAAAGCGACATAATCGAAACATGCGCAATGCATCTTCTTGAAAGCGATCTTGGCTAGACCCAATGGTGCACAACCGGCGCGCTTCGATATCTTGCAAACCGCCCACTTCGTCCCGTATATCTCCACTTTCAGTAAGTGCCAAGCCATTGATCGTAAAATCTCGTCGTTGCACATCTTCTAAAAAAGTAGATGGATATTGCACCGACACGGGACGATGACTATCATCGCCATACTGTTCGCTGCGATAGGTAGCCACCTCGTAAGTATGATTCCCACAGGACACCACTACGACACCAAAGGAGGCCCCTACTACATTGGTGGTAGCAAAACCAGCCGTCCGCAGTACATCGATAACCTCCTCTGGTCTAGCAGAGGTGACAATATCGTAATCATGGGGAATGCGCCCCATTTGGATATCCCGCACAGCACCGCCCACAATATATGCCTCATGATGCGCTGCCTGCAAGGCCTGCAAAATGCGCAACGCCCCTTTGTAGATGGATGTTTCTTTGTATGCTACTATTCCCATCCTAATTCCTCTCTATTTCTGATGCGCCAAGCGATTCGTAATCTCCATACCAGTTTTCGTTTTCGCCAAGCCCCCTTCACTGGTTTCCCGCAATGCTTCTGGCAAAGCCCGTCCAATAGAATCCATAGCGCCGATGACTTCATCTGCGGGAATGCGACTCCGCAATCCTGCCATGGCCATCTCTGCAGATGCTAAGGCATGGACTGCGTAAATACCATTCCGTTTCACGCAAGGCACTTCTACAAGACCTGCCACTGGGTCGCAAACCAAACCGAGTACATTTTTCATACACAAGGTCATTGCGGTAACGATTTCTTCTGTCGTACCGCCCATCATAGCCACTGCACACGCAGCCGCCATAGCTGCTGCAGTACCTACTTCAGCTTGGCAACCACCCACAGCACCAGCCACGCAGGCTTGGTTCGTCACTACATTACCGACGCCGGCAGCTGCTAAAAAACCATTGATATAGGCTTCGTCATCACAGTTGTACACTTCACCCACTGCTTGCATGACCCCTGGCAAAATACCACAGGCCCCCGCCGTAGGACATGCCACGATGCGGAACATCTTAGCATTGGCTTCATTCACGGAAATGGCATAGCGCAAGGCTCTATATGTGAGGTCACTCAAAAAGACTGGTTTCCGCTCGTCTAATTGTTTAGCTTGTCCACCAGACATACCGCTTTTACTTTTTCTTGTATCTGCAATGCCATCACGAACAGATTCTTTAAAAATCTGAACACGACGACGTATCTCATCCAGCACTTCCTCTTTCGTAGAGTCCGTACTTTCTATTTCTGCACGCAAGACCACTTCGGAAAAGGAAATACTTTCACGGTCCGCCAAGCGTACAATATCTTCAATTGTATCGTATAAATAACTCATAGTATCCTCTATTCCAATGGTTCAAAATACATCACTGAGGAAATGCCCGGCACTTCCTTAATCTGTTGCAATGCCACTGCATCTACATCAGAGTCCGTGGAAATGAGCATCACCGCTTCCGACCCTTTTCGCTTGCGGAACACACGCATACTTGAAATATTGATACCTTCCAAGCCTAAAATATGCGTTACTCCTGCAATGACACCAGGTTGATCTGTATGGAATGCAATAATTTGATGCTCTTCTCCTGTAATGTCTACATCGATGCCATCAATGTTGGTCACAGCCACTCTGCCACCGCCGAGGGAGGACCCAGTGACGGACATATGCTTGCCATCTTTGCCATACATGTTAAACCGGACCGTATTAGGATGACCCGCATCAGCCTCCGATTCAATAAAGGTATACTGAAAGTTCTCTTGCTCTGCAATCTCCAAGGACTCACGGATACGTGCATCATCGGCATCCATCCCAAGTAAACCTGCCACCAATGCACGGTTTGTACCGTGACCACGATAGGTTTTCGCAAAAGAACCATATAAAGTCATAGTCACACTTTCAGGTCGCTCATGAAACATAGACAGTGCCATCTTTCCCAATCGCGCAGCCCCTGCTGTATGTGAACTAGAAGGACCGATCATAACAGGTCCAATGATATCAAAAATACTACTCAAGGTAGGTACCTCCTATTATCTATGTAGGAATATCTTATCGATTATCTGTATCTTATATCATACCATAGATTGAGGCATCTCGTAAAAGAATAGTACCATAGAAAAAGCCTAACGCATTAAGGTGCACAATACCTTATGAGTTAGACTTTTTTATTAATTGTTTAAAAGCAACTGCTTTTCAATTTCTAATATATTTGGAAAAATTAATCGTATCCCTTTTCTTTGTAATGCCAAAACTTTACGAGCTTTCTTTTCTAATTCTTTCTCTAGTCGCCCATCAACTCTAACAGGCTTATGATAAATAGCATCTATATATTCATTTTTAATATATGAAATACTAACCGGACATATATTTTGAATTAGAAAAGCTTTTTCATGCCCTAGTACTTTTCCAAATAAAATAGTATCACATTTTCCATATTTATTAATTTTCGCATCATATATTTTTTGAAATTTATCTATTTGTGAAGAAAAAGGTATCATCCAATATAAATTAGTTGATTCATCTAAAAAAGCATAAAAACATGGTCTATCATGTGCTTGACCATCTATAGTTTCCTTATTTTTCATTAAATATGGATCTGGAAAATCTACAAAATATTGATCGTTTATATAATAAAAGTGACCTGTTTTCATAAACCCTCCCTAAAAAATAGACTCCATTCTTTCGAACGGAGTCTACATGTTTGAGCTCGAACACTTATTGAGTCGCATATCGAGTAGCGACAACCATTTGAACTTAATCTTATTTTAGTTGCTTATTAAGTAACAACAATTATTTGAGATAGTACTCTCTATACCCATAGTATACTCGTTAAAAAAGGTGAAGTCAACACTAACCTTTTTTCCAAAAGAGATGCATTTAGCATTACCAGACTTGTAGCGCTCCCTTCTATCTACATCATGATAATATAAGAAGACCGTAACATGCCCCTGAACAAACGCCCTCTAAGAACGCAGTTAGGCGTAGTAGCCTTTGTGGCGTTCCTTACTGACTAACTCACACAAATGCAAGAAGACCGTAACATGCCCCTGAACAAACATAACCACTGTATAGTTTGAGAAGGGGTGTGTTACGGTCTTCCCTGTACCATATTCAGTTAAAACGCCACAAGGCTACATAGCGTCACAAGTTTTATCCATTCATTCGTTTGAACAATTCCGCAATTTGCGCTTTCATCAACGCTAATTCTTCACGTTGTGCTTCATTTTCTGCTTTTTGAGCAGCGTTTGTAGCACGTAGTTCATTCAATTGATCTTTTTGGATTTTGTTTTGTGCTTCTAAGGCAGATACCTTGTCTTGTAATGTGTAAGACGCACTGATTGGTCCTTGACGGAATGTATCTTTCACAGCTGTTTCATCAGCACGAGCACCGAATTTCCAAGTCACACTAGCATTCATCATCGTTTCATCCCCACGTCCATTTAAGGAAGCACCCATATGGAACATAGTAGATTCATTTTTATAATGATTAATGCCAAGCGCTAAGGCACTAGATCCTTTGTAGTAACCTAGACCTGCAGAAATTTGAGTCGGTTCTAATGGATCGTACTGGATGGATTGCAAGCCTGCTAAGGCAGCCGCTTGTGCACCCATACGATTCATACGATTGTTGATGTTGATCGTTGCACCTCGTAATTGAGATACGTTAACTCCATCAGTATCTTTTGTACCTGGTGCTACGTTGTGAATTTGTTGCATACCTGCAGAGATACCTTCTGTCATAACTGGCTTGCCGTCTGGACCTTTCACAGGGTTACCGTTAGCATCCAACACAGGTTTATCCATACCGAAGGAGATGACACGAGTGTTATCCACTACATTTGGTTTCAAGGCACCTGAAGGACCAGTATATTTCTCACCTGGTTGACCATCTTTACCAACATAAGCATAATTACCATCTTTATCTTTTGTTACTGGTTTACCATCTTTATCCAAGAATGTAATATTACCATTCGCATCACGAGCTACCGTACTATTTGGAATCACCTTCAACCCTTCATTTGTATACTCCGTAGAGTTACCAGGATTTTTAATCTTTGGTTGATTAGTTTTCGGATCGATAACCGGTTTACCATCTGGACCTTTTTCGATTTCATCAGTTGTATTGAAAGAGATCTTATCTCCAGACATATGAGATGTTTTTTCTACACCTGTTTTTGGATCTTTCGTATTCAATAATAAATCGTTGTTTGTCAACTTAGATGTATTATTACCGTCTTTATCTCGTAAGACAATTTCTTTAGGTCCTACAGTTGTAGTATTTTTATCCTTATCGGTATACGTAGTTCCTGCTGCTGTAGATGTATTAGTATTTTTATCCTTATCTGCCAAAGTGATCGAAGTCGATGTGTTTGTGTTAGTATTACCAGCTTTGTCTTTCAACTCAGTTTTAGCTGCTTGAGACGTGTTAGTATTACCAGCTTCATCTTTTAAGGTAATATTGTCGATACCAATATTTGTGGAGTTTTTATTATCTTTATCTTTGATAGTGATACTTTCTCCTGTAATGGATGTATTCTTACCATCCTTACCATTGACACCGATAGCACCTTCTCCATCTTTAGCAGTAATAGATACACCATCTTTGCCATCTTTGCCATTCACACCAAAGACACCGCTGCCGTCTTTGCCAACTGTAGCAGATACCACATCTTTACCGTCAGCATTTTTCACGATCATTGCGCCATCTTTAGCAGGAATTACATCTGCTGGAGGAACTGGTTTTGCATCCTTATTAGGTGTTACTGTGGTAGTTCCATCTGGATTTTTAACGATTGTTACATCGCCTTCTTTGTAGTACTTGTCGCCTACTTTCACAAGGTTGTTACCATTTTTATCAGTCGCTGTGCCACCAGTTGTAACAGAATCAATTTTCAGATCTCTGTTTACATCTACTTTCACAAACGTTGTTGCTTTCTTAGTACCATCCTCGTTAAGAGCATCCACAGTTACCATTGATACATTCGTGTTAGCACCATTTGCGAATTTCACATCGTCATTTGGATTTACTTTGTCGTACACTTTTGCATCTTTACTGAAGTCTTTATCAGTAGAACCAATACCTA
>CAUUEA010000030.1:0-16236 GCA_963544145.1 uncultured Veillonella sp. | reverse complement strand
AAAGGATGACCTTCTTTTGCTATTTTATTTTTCCCACAAATATTTTACACTAACACACTAACACACTATCTTGTAATATTTCTATATTTTTAGATATTGGTTAATTTTTAATACTGTATCACTTGAATAAAAAAATAAATACCTTGGTAAGAGCAATCTATTGGGAGTTACTTAACTTCTTATTTTTTCTGATTAATACTCTCATTTAAGCAAGTACAATTGCTTGGGTTTCTGGAGCTAATCGTTCAAATAATTACTTAGCATATGCTTCATCTATTCGTTCGGCTTTCAATATTGCAGCTTGTAATATTGAATTAGAGCCATTTATAAATGCTGTGGCATTGTATTTTATAGGGGTGAAAGCCTATAATAGGTATATGAGTAATACATTATTAATGATATAGAAGATATAGGAGACAGGATGAAAGAACTTCGCACACTGCCTGATGGTAGTATTACATATGAACTGCATAGGAAACGAGTGAAGAACATGAATCTTCGTATTACCACTAGCGGCGTAGTTCGAGTGTCCGCCTCTCCTCGTATCCCTTTAGGGATGATTGAAGAGTTTATCTACCGTCATCGAGCTTTCATAGAAAAAGCGTTACAACGGAGAAAAGATACGGGCGGTCATCCTATGGTACCTGACGTAGATACAGATATCATGGTGATGGGTCAGATGTATCGTGTAGTACAGGAAAAGCCTCATACGATATCTGCCTATTTGGAAATATCCTTACAGGATAGTCAACTAAGCGATACTCCGTCAGATTCTCTATTGGTAGGCAACTCATCAAAAAGGAAAACTGCACAAGTAAATCTATCACAAAGAAAACTGTCGAGAGGGAGTAGCTCTACCTATGCCATAACAGTAGCAGACGACATACTGTTGGTACGCTACCCAAGTGATCACGAGGTCATAGATACTAGCAAAGTAGAACGCATGTGGCTTAACTTTTGGAAAATCCTAGGGCAGGACTTTATGGAAAAGTTAGCACAACAAGTGTATGTCGAATTTCAACAAGCTGGATATACAGTGCCGTCACCAACCTTACGATTGCGGTACATGACGAGCCGTTGGGGATCGTGTATGCCTTTCAAAGAAACGATTACTATGAACACTCGATTGCTTCTAGGACCTACGTTGTTTGCGCACTATGTGATGGTCCATGAATTTGCGCATTTTATCGAGCCAAACCATTCATCACGCTTTTACAAGGTCATGAGTGATGTGTTGCCGAACTGGCAAGAGGTAAAAGCAGAGATGCGCGCATATTATAAATAAGTATAGTTGACTAGCATCGAGGTACTAAGCAGTGAAGTGTATTAAATAATGCAATGCCTATGTAATTTGTTATCCAGATTACATAGGCATTTTTATGTTTGTAAGCATTCATTGCTTCTACGAGTGTCAAATGCTTTCACGGTACACTGAAATACACAATCTATGGTATAATAAAGGGAATGAAAGCATACCGTGTTCCGTTAGTAAGGAGGACCCATGAGACCATTTGTACATCTGCATAGTCATAGTGAATATAGCCTCATTGATGGCATTAGTCGATTGCCACAAATGGTAAGTCGTGCGAAAGAACTCAATATGCCTGCCCTAGCATTAACGGACCACGGTAATATGTATGGTGCCATTTATTTTTATAAAGAGGCCATAGCACAAGGCATCAAACCAATTTTAGGATGCGAAGTATATGTGACGGAAGGAAGTCGTTTTGACCGACCGGAGGGCAAGACGTACGAACGATTAAAACATTTAATTCTCTTAGCGGAAACCATGGAAGGGTACGAGAATATTGTAAAAATCGTGTCCAAATCCTCTACAGAAGGGTTTTATCGTAAGCCTCGTGCTGATCGTGAGTTACTGTCTACGTACAACAAAGGAATTATTGCTTTGAGTGCTTGTATTGCTGGAGAAATCCCACAATTGATTTTGCAAGACAATATTGAGGGGGCTCATCGTGCCTTGGAATGGTATCTGGAGACCTATGGAAAAGATAACTTTTTCCTAGAAATTCAGAACCATGGAGACCCAAAGGAATTGCGTGTCCAAGATGTGCTAGTAGAGATGGCAGAGCAATATGGAGTAGGCCTTGTTTGTTCCAATGACTTTCACTATGTCTATGCGGAGGATGCAGAGGCGCACGATATTAAGGTGTGTATTGCCACTGGAGCGAAGCGGAGCGATTTGGATCGCATGAAGTTTTTCAGTAATGAGTTCTATATGAAAAGTGGCGATGAAATGGAAATGCTCTTTGGGCATATTCCAGAAGCCTTGGATAATACCTTAAAAATTGCGGAGCGCTGTCATGTAGAATTTAACTTTGATGCGCACCATTTACCAAAATTTGATGTACCAGAAGGGGAAACGGCACATTCTTATTTGCGTAAAGTCTGCGAGTCCTATATTCCTCAATTCTACTCAGAAGTCACACCGGTATTGCAAGAACGATTGGATTATGAACTAGGCGTTATCAGTCGCATGGGCTTTGAAGATTATTTCCTCATCGTTTGGGACTATGTGAAATATGCCCGTGAACATGGTGTGCTCGTAGGACCGGGTCGTGGTAGTGCCGCGGGGTCAGTAGTAGCCTACTTACTGGGGATAACAGGGTTAGATCCGATTAAATATGATTTGCTCTTTGAACGGTTCCTGAATCCAGAACGGGTGAGCATGCCCGATATCGATATCGACTTCTGTTATGAAACTCGTAATAAGGTCATCGAATATGTGACGGAGAAGTATGGACAAGAACGAGTGGCGCAGATCATTACCTTCGGTACGGAAGCGGCACGGGCCGTCATTAGGGACGTTGGTCGAGTGCTAGATATGCCGTTGCCCGATGTGAATCGCTTGGCTAAGATGATTCCCAATGAATTGGGCATTACCTTGAAAAAGGCATTAGAGGTAAAAGAACTGAAAGACTTGTATGACACGGATGAAGAGGTGAAAGAACTATTCGACCTCTGTTTGCGCCTAGAGGGCATCGCCCGTAACTCCTCTACCCATGCGGCAGGTGTTGTAATTTCGGCAGCTCCATTAGATGAATACGTGCCGGTGCAAAACTCCAATGAAGATGGATTTGTTACACAATATGATAAAGATAATATCGAAGAGCTAGGCTTATTGAAGATGGACTTTTTAGGGCTTCGCACATTGACGGTGATGGGTGAGGCACTGCGATTAATTAAAGAAAATCGAGGTATCGACTTAGATTTAGATGCAATTCCCTTAGATGATCAGGCATCCTGCGAACTCTTAAGTCGTGGCGAAACGGCTGGGGTGTTCCAATTGGAGTCAGAAGGGATTACTAAACTGGTAATGGATTTAAAGCCGGAACATTTTGAAGACTTAATTCCTTTAGTGGCCCTCTATCGTCCTGGACCGTTGGGCTCAGGCATGGTGGAAGATTTCATCAAACGTCGTCATAAAGAAAAAGAAGTGACTTATTTACACCCTATATTAGAGCCTATTCTAGAGGACACCTTTGGGGTTATTCTATACCAAGAACAAGTTATGCAGATTGCCTCCGCCATGGGCGGCTTTTCCTTGGGACAGGCGGATTTAATGCGCCGTGCCATGGGGAAGAAAAAGGAATCTGTACTGAAAGCACAGCGAGATTCCTTCGTGTCCGGTTCTGTCAATAATGGCATCGATGCAGCCTTAGCCAATGAAGTATTCGACCTCTTGCTATATTTCGCGGGCTATGGATTCAATAAATCTCACTCTGCAGCCTATGCGTATATTGCGTATCAAACGGCCTATCTGAAAGCCCATTATTTTCCAGAATTTATGGCGGCTACGATGACAAGCTTTATGGGCAATATGGATAAAATGACGAATTATATCAATGTGTGTAAGGCGAAACAAGTGGCGGTACTAGGACCAGATATCAATCATTCAGAGCGTATGTTTACCGTACAAAATGAACAAATTCGCTTTGGCTTAGGTGGTATTAAAAATGTCGGAGATAATGCAATCGAAGAATTGCTAACAGAACGTAAAGCGAATGGACAATTTACCTCCATTGTTGATTTCTGCGAACGTATACCATATCGTGTGGTCAATAAACGTTTGTTGGAAAGTCTAATTCGTTGCGGGGCCATGGATTCTTTCAAAGAAAACAGAAATCAGCTGTTGCAAATCTATGAACAAGCCCAAGGTATTGGTTCGAAAGGACAAAAAAATAGTGCCCTAGGGGCGGTGAGTCTCTTTGCAGAGGTAGAGGAAATGGAAACCATCCATGTTCCAGACTTACCAGATTTGCCAAAAGAGCTGAAACTAAAAGATGAAAAGGAATATACTGGGTTTTATATTACGGGCCATCCCTTAGATGCCTATCGTGATGAATTGGAAGGATTATTTCAATTAGGACGGTTAGCAGAAAATCCAGAAGATTTCGATGGTAAAATGGTTACCATTGGGGGATTGATTACGGAAAAAGTGGACCGATTGACGAAGGCGAAACAGGAAAAGATGTGCACTTTAACCTTGGAAGATTTTACAGGGGCTGTGCAAGTGGTGGTATTCCCACAGGCGTACCAGAAAGCGCATATGTTATTACAACGAGATGGCGTAGTGGCTATCGAGGGTCGCATTGATGCGGATGAAAAAGGTGTGCAATGCATTGCTAGTTCCGTACAAGTATTGAAAGTAGAATATGATAAAGTGCGACAGATTCGCATTCATATTGATACAGCTCATGATACACCGCAAGTGAGCCAACAATTACAAAAGCTGTTGCAAGAATTGCAAGGGGATACACCAGTTACCCTATTCTTACAACGTCAAAAGCGCAGTTTAGCGGTGAACCGTAATTTTTATTTCACCCCATCGAAAGAGTCCGTTGGACGTGTGCAAGCCTTATTAGGGGCCAATGCAGTAGAGTTACTATAAGGAGATAGAAATGAATAAAAAGACAAAGATTGTTTGTACCATGGGACCTAGTACAGATAGTTTAGAAATGGTAGAATCCTTATTGCGAGCAGGTATGAACGTGGCACGTTTTAACTTCTCTCACGGTTCTCATGAAGAGCAAGCAAAGCGTATGGAACTCGTTCGCTTAGCCTCTACTAGAACAGGTATTCCAGTGGCATTAATGCTAGATACAAAAGGTCCTGAAATTCGCCTTGGTTTGTTCAAAGAAGGCAAAGTATGTTTAGAAGAGGGACAAGCTTTCACATTGACTACAAGAGATGTGGAAGGAACGAAGGAGATTTGCTCCGTGAATCACGGGGGGTTACCAGAAGATGTGAAAGATGCTAAGCAAATTTTGTTATCCGATGGTCTAGTGACATTACGCATCGACTCTATTGAGGGCACGGAGATTCATACGACGGTTATGAACACGGGTATGATGAGTAACCGCAAACGCGTGGCTGTACCGGGGGTCTCCTTATCTTTGCCACCAGTATCGGAGCAAGATGAAAAAGATTTGATCTTTGGTTGTGAAATGGGCGTGGACTATGTGGCAGCTTCTTTCATGCAACGGGCTAGTGACGTAGTGGCAATTCGCCGCATTTTAGAATCCAAAGGAGCAGATATTCGCATCATTTCCAAAATCGAAAATGAAGAAGGCCTTAATAATTTAGATGAAATCTTAGAAGTCTCTGATGGATTGATGGTAGCTCGTGGTGATTTAGGTGTAGAAATTCCAGCCGAAGAAGTACCAGTATTACAAAAAATGATGATTCAAAAATGTAATGCAGCATCTAAACCGGTGATTACAGCCACACAAATGTTAGAGTCCATGGTAACCAATCCAAGACCTACAAGAGCAGAAGCTAGTGACGTAGCAAATGCTATTTTAGATGGTACAGATGCGGTTATGCTGTCTGGGGAAACTGCAGGTGGTGACTACCCATTGGAAGCGGTCACAACTATGGCTCGCATTGCAAAAGTAACAGAAACATCTGACTTATATGTCAATACAAACCATGCCGTACAATTAGAGGAAGCAAAAACCACAGATGCGATTTGTTCTGCTACCGTAGAAGTAGGTCGCTCTTTAGGCGCTGGAGCTATCATTACATGTACTGAATCTGGTATTACAGCGATGAGTATTTCCCGCCATCGTCCAAATTGCCAAATTATTGCGGTTACACCGCATGAGAACGCTGTACGCCGTATGCAGTTGTACTGGGGCGTTACAGCAATCCAAGGTCCATCTCACTCCAACTCGGATGAAATGGTACACTGTGCTATGAGTGCTGCCTTAGGAGAAGGATTGATTCAATCTGGTGATTTAGTAGTTGTTACAGCAGGTGTGCCATCTGGTTTATCTGGCACAACCAATATGATTCGTGTTCACGTGACTGGTAATGTATTGATTAAGGGGCGTGGAGTTGGTAAATTGTCTGTAACAGGTCCAATCCACCACGGTGATTCTACAGAGCCTATGGCAGATGGCAGTGTTTTAGTCGTTCGTGACTTAGAGCCAGAATATATGGAACTAGCAAAACGAGCTGGTGCTATTATTACTGCGGAAGAAGGGTACACATCAACAGCAGCTATTGCGGGTATTCAATTTGGGATTCCTGTCATTTTAGGAGCTCATGATCAAACTCAATTGACAAATGGTCAAGTGGTAACAGTAGATGGTATTCGTGGTAATGTGTATGAAGGTATTGCAAACGCAAGATAGGAGGTAATTATGGAGTATCATATTCCTACACAAGCAGATACAGTGGTAGTGGAAGAAATTGTAAATCGTAAATTAAGAAATTCTATGCTTTGGATGGTATGGGGCTTACTAACCACAGCCATTATTGGATTTATGGCGTTGACGAACTCTAGTTGGTTGCGCTTTGCCCATTCTAACTTTAATATCATTTTGTTAGCTGAAGTGGCGGTAGTGTTTTTATTTTCCTTCCGTCAATACAAAGCATCTAACACATTTTTGAAAGCCATGTTTTTCCTCTATTCCATCATGAATGGATTGACCTTGACCGCTATTGCTTTACACTATTCCTTTGATGTTGTAGTGTATGCCTTAACAGGGGCTGTAGCGGTGTTTGGTAGCTTTGCCTTTTTAGGGGTAGTGGTAAAAAAAGATTTGTCTGGATTAGGCACATTCTTAATGGGTGCTGTGATTGCACTACTCATTGCCAGCTTGATTATGATGTTTTTCGGTGCTAGCGATTTCGGATTATTGGTATATAGCTACATAGCGGTAGGGATTTTCTCCTTATTTACTATGTATGATGTATATCGTATTAAACGGACGATTATGGAAGTAGCCTATGAAGATGAAAGTGTCCTCGAACGTGTGGAATTGATTGGTGCCTTAGGTTTATACCTAGATTTCATCAATATTTTCATTAATTTACTTCGCATTTTCGGTCGTCGCTAATGTATGATATACTACTAATATGGGGGAGCGATGAGGCTCCCCTTTAGTATGTTATGGGTGAATTGATATAGATACTAGATGGTAAGGAGGGATACTATGGAAGCAAAAGAATGGCAAACCTTCGTGACTGTGGTGGAAGAAGGAAATATTACGAAAGCGGCAGAGAAATTATTTCTTTCACAGCCTGCATTAAGCTATCGATTAAAGCAAGTAGAAGATATTTTAGGGCGCCCCTTATTAATTCGTGCCAATGATGGTATTGCCTTAACCGCAGAAGGGGAGCTGTACTACGATTATTGCCGACGTATGATTCGGTCCCGTGAGGAGTTGCGACAAAATATTGGAAAGGTGACAGGGAAAATACAAGGTACTTTAAAAATAGCCGCATCGATCAATTTTGCAGATTATGAGTTGCCTCATTTACTGAATAATTTTACGAAACAGTATCCTAAGATTCGTATTGAGGTGAAAACAGGCTATAGTTCCCATGTGAATAAAATGTTCAATTCTGGAGAAGTAATGATTGCCTTTGCCAGAGGTGAGTATAATCATGTGCCTAATGGCATTCGCCTTTTTGATGAACCCTATTGCTTAGTCTACAAGCATCCGGTGGATTACAAGGAATTACGAGAGATTTCAATGATTAACTATCGCACCGATGGATCCATTGCGACAGTGGTAGAAAATTGGAAGAAAGAACATAACGTGGGCGATGTGAGACCAGCCATGGAGCTGGACTCAATGGTGACTTGCCGCCACTTTGTGCGAGAAGGATTAGGCTGGGCTATTTTGCCATATTTAGGGCTCGGTAGTTGCCGCGAACATGGTATCTATGTAGAACCTTTGCGGATGAAAGATAATCGTCCATTGGTGCGTTCTACCTATTTGTTCCATGATGAGGTAAGCACAAAACTGATTGCGGTGAAAACTTTCATCGATTATGTTACAGAGTATTACGCAAATCATCAAATCGTTACATTGCCGGGATATAGTAGCTAATGGATTTGATAAACAGCATAAGGTATTACATAAGAGCGCAGCTAATAGAGTTGCGCTCTTTTTAGGTTCAAATTTGATTAGTTTAGAATACTATTAACGAATTGTTAATGTATATAAAAGTAGCAATCATCAAGCTTATCTATCGAAAAAATAGGAACAATTTAGTAGGAATAAGATAGAAATGGCATAATACCGAAGTTTATTATATATTACTAAAATGCATGCATGAAAGTTTTTTGGTGATAATAAAATTTTTATAAGCCTTATAAAGGATTTTTATTTTTACCTTCTGAAACGATTGGATATAATGGGAGCGTAGAAAGACCTAGACATTTGCACGTTCTAGTATTCTAGTAAGTGGTGAACCGCCCTTATATACATGTATTTATATATTAAGTTTCACGTTTATAGAAAGTATGAGTGCAAGCAATATAGGCAATGTATTTATATCTTATGTAGTAAGGAGACACAAGATGAACAAAAAAATCATTAATGCCTTGATTACCTGGGCTATCCCATTGATAATCTGGTTCACTCCAGCTCCAGAAGGCTTAGCTGACGGCGCTTGGAAATTATTTGGCTTTTATTTAGCCGCTATCGTAGGATTGGTATTAAAACCATTCCCAGCTCCAGTAGCAGTAGTATCTGCCATTGGTGCATCTGCATTATTTTTAAATAATTCGAAAGAAGTGTTGTCCGGTTATGCATCTACTACAACTTGGTTGATCTTCGCGGCATTCTCCATTTCTGTAGCTTTCGTAAAAACAGGTTTGGGTCGTCGTATTGCATACCATATGATCGATGCTTTCGGTCACACTACACTTCGTCTAGGTTATGTAACAGCTTTCTTGGACGGAATCATTTCCCCTGCTACCCCATCTAATACAGCACGTTGCGGTGGTATCGTATTCCCAATCATGAACTCCGTAGCAAAATCCTTGGGTTCTGAGCCTGGTGAAACGGCGAATAAAGTTGGCCGTTACTTAATGACTAATACATACATGGTAACAAAAATAACATCCCTTTTATTCTTAACGGCTATGGCGCCAAATGCATTAGCAGCGGATTACTTCAAAAAAATCCTAGGGCTTTCCATTGACTGGGTAACTTGGGCAGTTGCTTTATTCGTACCTGGTTTGATCTTGTTATTAATCACTCCATTTGTAAGCTATGTATTAAACAAACCTGAATTGAAAGAAATCGACAATAAGAAAATTGCTCGTGAAGGTTTGGCAGAATTAGGTCCTGTATCTACAGGTGAAAAAGTATTAATTGCTATTTTCTTCTTATCCTTGCTTGGCTGGGCATTGCCATCTATCTTAGGAATGGTAGGTATTAAATTTAAATTAGATGCCACAGCAGTAGCGCTAGTAGCGATGGTATCTTGCTACATGTTCGGCGCCATCAAGTGGGAAGATGCTCTTCAAAACAAAGGTGGCTGGAACACATTAATCTGGTTCGGCGGTATCCTTGGTTTATCTAGTGCATTAACAAAAGCAGATTTCTTTGTGTGGTTAGCAAAAGCGTTAGAAGCACAAATGAACTTCGGTCATCATGAAATGTTGGCGTTAGTTGTGATTGCCGTATTGTCCGTATTAGTTCGTTACTTATTCGCATCCGGTACTGCTTACATTGCAGCGATGGTGCCAGTATTCTTTACAGTAGGTAAAGTAGCAGGTATCGATCCTTGGATATTAGGTCTTGTAATTTTCATGACCAATGCCTTTGGTGGTGCTGTCACTCACTTCGGTGGTGGACCTGGTCCAATCGTCTTCGGTGAAGGTTACAACGAAGTTCGTCAATGGTGGGTAACTGGTGCTGTGATTGCAATAATTGGTCTAGTGGTAACACTTGGCTTTGGTCCAATCTGGTGGTCCATCGTAGGCTTAATCTAATAAGCCAGATTCTATCAGGTAGATAGATCGTATCGTTAGTTCATAAAGTCAGAATCCAGTGGTTCTATATCGCTGGTCTCTGACTTTTAATACATATTTCCTAAGAGAGAAAGGATTGACTATGAAACATCTAGTGAAAGCAGCTATGGCTGGCTTTGATGAAAAAAATGATGTGTTGGTAACAGTAGAACCAATTGCATCTGGTATCGAAGTAGAATTGAAATCAAAAGTTGAGCGTGCTTACGGTAAGCATATTCGTGCTTTCATCGAAGCCACTGTAAAAGAAGCAGGTTTCGACGGCGTGAAAGTAACGGCTATCGACAAAGCCGCTTGGGATTATACGATTAAAGCCCGTGTATTGGGTGCATTAGAAAGAGGGAGCGAAGCATAATGAGCCAATTAACTGAATTAGCAAAAAAACGTTTATCTCGTTCCATGATGTTCGTACCTGGTAACACACCTAAAATGATCAACAGTGCTGATATCCACGGTGCCGATTCCATCATGTTTGACATTGAAGATTCCGTAGCAATCACAGAAAAAGATACAGCTCGTCTATTGACAGCAGAAGCGTTGAAAACGTTAAAATTTAAAGGTGAAACTGTAGTTCGTATCAACCATCCAACACAAACGCCATATGGCTATGCTGACCTTGATGTCATCGTGCCAGCAAAACCTAACTTGATTCGTCTTCCAAAAACAGAAGATGTATCTGAAGTTGAAATCGTTGCTAAAAAAATTGAAGAAGTAGAAAAAGCGAACGGTTGGGAAGAAGGTACTATCAACATTATCGTAGCTATTGAATCCGTAAAAGGTCTATACAATGTACGTGAAATCGCACAAGGACCTCGTGTAGTAGCTATCGCATTAGGTGCAGAAGATTATCGTGCAGACCTTCGTACAGGTAAACATAAACCAGCTCATGAATTATTATTTGCTCGTCAAACTATCCTTCATGCAGCTCGTGAAGCAGGTATCCGTGTTCTTGACACAGTATTCTCCGACGTGAAAGACCCACAAGGTTTCCGTGAAGAAGTAGAATTCATCAAAGCTCTTGGTTATGATGGAAAATCTTGCATTCACCCAAGCCAAATTAAAATTATCCACGAAGTGTTCACTCCAGATGAAAAAGAAATTGCTCATTCTGTAAAAGTATTGAACTCCTATGCAGAAGCACTTCGTAACAATAAAGGCGTTATCGCTGTAGATGGTAAAATGATTGACGGTCCTATCGTGGTACGTGCACAACGCGTGGTAGATAAAGCCCGTGCAGCAGGTATCAAAGTAGAACTTGAGGAAGGAGCAGAAATCGATGTTAAATAAAATTGGCCGTGATATCCCTATGGAATTAGAATGCCTTCAAGGTCGTCGTCTTTATGAAGGTCAATTCGCTATGACAGAAACTGGTACTCGTGCAGGCAAACCAGTGAAACTTCACGCTCCAGGTGAAAATAAATTAGTAGGCTCCATCGATGAAGCTATCGAAAAAGTAGGCTTAAAAGATGGTATGTCCATTTCCTTCCACCATCATTTACGTAATGGTGACTATGTTATGAAATTGGTGATGGACCGTGTGCAAGCCAAAGGAATCAAAGATATTACTATCCTTAACTCTTCCCTAGCTCCTTGCCATGAGTTCTTAATCGATATGATTAAAGACGGCACAGTAACAGCTATCGAAACATCTGGTCTTCGTGATGCGCTAGGTAAATTCTTGACATTGAACCCTGGCGTATTGAAACGCCCAGTAGTGATTCGTTCCCATGGTGGACGTGCTCGTGCTGTATGCACTGGAGAAGCTCATATTGACGTAGCTTTCATGGGCGTACCTGCTTGTGACCGTCGTGGTAATGCCACAGGCCGTAAAGGTAAATCTGCTTGCGGTGCCTTGGGTTACGCTATGGTTGACTCTCACTATGCAGATAAAACTGTATTGTTAACAGATAACTTAATCGATTATGTATATCCAATCTCCATCCCTCAAACAGATGTAGATTACATTGTGGAAGTAGAAGCTATCGGTGATCCAGAAGGTATCGCATCTGGTGCAGTGGGCATCACGAAAAACCCTGTACAAATCAAAATCGCTGAAATGGCAGCAGAATTTCTTGACCAAGCTGGCATTATTCAAGAAGGTTTCTCCTTCCAATTGGGTGCTGGCGGAGCTCCATTAGCAGTAGCTAAATTCATTGGCGAAAAATTAGAGAAAAAAGGCGTTGTTGGTGGATTTGGCGTTGGCGGTGCTACAGGCGTACTCGTAGGCATGCTTGAAAAAGGCCACATCAAAGCCATTTACGATACTCAAACATTTGATACCACAGCAGCGGCATCCTTGGACACAAATCCAAATCATATCGAAATGAGCGCATCCATGTATGCAGATCCTACTACAGACTGCATGACAAACTACTTAGATGTAGTATTCTTGGGCGCTACAGAAATCGATACAGATTTCAACGTTAACTGTATGACTGACTCCAACGGCATCTTGATGGGTGCTTCCGGTGGTCACTCTGATACAGCAGCTGGTGCGAAAGTAACGGTTATTACTTGTCCATTGATTCGTGGTCGTTTGCCAATGATTCGTGAACGTGTAGAAACTGTTATTACACCAGGTGAAAGTATCGACGTATTGGTAACTGAACGCGGTATCGCGATCAATCCAAACCGTCAAGATTTGATCGAACGTTTCAAAGATTCTAACTTGCCAATTTACACAATTGAAGAGTTACAACAAATGGCGTATGATATGGTGGGTAAACCAGAAGGTATCACAGTATCTCAAGACCCTAAAGATGTAGTAGCAATCATCGAATATCGTGATGGCTCCATCATCGACGTAGTACGTAAACCATTGCTATAAGATATATAACTATCATTAGAAAGGGACTAGGCTTCGGTCTAGTCTCTTTTTGGCTCTTCTATTAGGGGCTATCTCTTATAGGGTGGCGTTGTTATATAGGATATCTAGGTAACATGTGATTTTATGAAATATTTATATTTGTCAGATGCTAGGTTTTCCTTTATCATAGTAGTATATATACTCTATATTAGTAAGGAGAGGTGTTACTTATGAAACAACCATTAATCGGTATCTCAGGTTCTCATATGATTGACCAAGGCGGTCCATTTCCAGGATATAAACGATCCTATGTGAATGATGATTATGTGCAGTCTGTATTAGAAGCAGGCGGCATTCCTGTGATTATTCCATTCCAAGAAGATGAAGCAACATTGAAAGCATTAGTAGAACGATTAGATGGTCTCATTCTTTCTGGTGGTCATGACATTGCCCCACAATTCTATGGAGAAGAACCAGAGCGTGGGTTAGGTGCTATTTGGCCAGAACGAGATATTTTTGATATGCGTTTATTAGACTTTGCAAAAGAATGCAAGCTTCCTATTATGGGTATCTGTCGTGGACATCAAATTATCAACGTAGCCCATAAAGGTTCCTTATACCAAGACTTGCCTGCCTTTGCTACGATTAAGCATTCGCAAAATCAAACGGCAGGATTACCTACTCACTCCATGGTGATTGAGAAAGACTCCAAACTATTTGCTATGGTAGGGGCAGAAGAAGTGATGGTTAACTCTCATCACCACCAAATCGTGAAAGAAGTAGGGGAAGGCTTGCGTGTAGTAGGCCGTGCTAAAGATACTGTAGTAGAAGCTATGGAAGGCACAGACTACCCATACCTACGTACGTACCAATTCCATCCAGAAATGATGCGTCATACAGAGTTGAATGCAGCGATTTTCAAAGACTTTGTAGAGGCAGCTAAGAAAGAGGCCTAATATGGAACAAAAAGATAGTAAATTTGGCTTTTGGAGTATCGTTCTCCTCGGTATTAACGCTATTGTAGGAACCGGGATTTTCTTATTGCCGAATAAAGCATATGCTCTTATGGGACCAGCGAGTTTAGGGGTGCTGTTATTTGATGCATTCCTTGCCATTTGTATTGCCTTATGCTTTGCTGAAGTAGCGGGATTCTTTACTCGTAATGGAGGACCATATTTATACGCAAAACATTCCTTAGGTGACTTTTGGGGATTTGAAGTAGGTGTTCTTAAATGGATTGTTGTGCTCATCGCTTGGGCGGTTATGGCAGTAGGATTTGCGACAGCCTTGGGGGCAGCTATTCCGGCGCTATCTGGGGACTTTATGAAAGATGTCATCGCCACGATCATCATCGTCTTATTAACGGTGATTAATATTATTGGCGTTAACATGACTAAAATTTTGAATAACTTGATTACCGTGTCTAAATTAGTGCCTTTATTTGCGTTTATTGTCATCGGGTTGTTTGCCATTAATGGAACAAACTTTACACCGTTTGTACCAGATTTCGTGGAACTTTCAGATGGAGGCGTATCGGGTGCATTCGCAGCCACTGCGATATTGCTATTCTTTGCGTATACTGGATTTGAAGCCATTGCGGTAGCCGCAGAAGATATGGAAAATCCTAAAAAGAATTTGCCTCGTGCCATTATTACGGTCATGATCATCGTATCTGTGCTATATATGTTGGTATTGGCAGTATGTATCGGTATTATGGGTGATAGCCTTGCTAATGATAAAGCACCATTGCAAACGGCATTTGGTCAAATTATGGGACCATGGGGCATGTACTTCGTGCTAGCCGGTACGTTGTTATCTATGGGTGGTATTAACATTGCTCAGTCCTTCCTAGGACCTCGTATTGCAACGTCCTTGGCAGAAGATGGTATGTTACCAAGTATCCTAGCCAAACGTACTAGTTGGGGCACGCCAGTTGTAGCTTGTATTGTGACAGGTGTATTTAGCTTATTACTAGCATGGAGCGGTAGCTTTGTTCAATTGGCAGCCATCAGCGCCGTATCTCGGTTTACGCAGTATTTACCAACTTGTGTTTCTGTCATTATTTTCCGTAAAAAATGGGCTCATAAAGAGCGTCCGTACAAAATTCCAGGAGGTATTATTATCCCTGTGATTGCCATTATTACGTCTCTTTGGATGTTGGCACAAGCAAAACCAAATCAATTGATTTGGGGTCTTGGTGGTTGTATTATTATTTTGCCACTGTATTTCTTATATCTAAATAAGAAAAAACGAGGCTTAATCAAAGAAACAGAAGAATTATAATTGGATATGAAAAAAGGGTCCTTCGGGACCCTTTTGTATTACTTATATTATTCTCCAGAATGAGCTTTGTAGAATTCTAAAAACTGTTGTGCCACCATGGACAACGGTTGCCCTTTTATAGTGATAAATGCTTTATAGAATGTATTTGTCAGCTCTGAAAGTCTAATGCGTGTCATATCTGGATGGGATACTGTTTCCTGTCCGTCCATTGGGATAATAGCTATGGTACGGCCTGACTGCGCCCATTCAATAGCGGAGCTCTTGGTGGTAGTCACGGAAATGACATTTAAAGAAGAGAAGTCGTTGTGGTGAGCTTGCATGAGCATGCGTACAGAACCACCAGATAAACTAAGAGGACATTTGGAAATATCTTTCCAAGAAATGCTTTCCAAGTCACGATCTGTCCAAAATAAATCTTTTCGGAACAGAGCGTATAAGTCCTCCGTTTGCGTATAGAGAACATCAAATTTGTTGGTATCTACCATTTGCTCATTGCATAGACCAATTTCAGCACTACCATTTAATAAGGATTCCGTTACATCTGTCATTAATCCTTCATAAATTTCATAACGCACCACAGGGTATTGTCGAGAAAAGAAATGTAAATATTGCTGAATTAAGGCGGTAGACCTTGAGGCAGAGGAGGCGATACGAAGGGTGCCTTCTACCTCAGAACTAAGCCGCTTTACATCGGCATAGGTAGACTCTTCAATGGAGCATAATTGTTGCGCTTTCTCATAGAAAATGCGACCTGCTTCGGTCAGGTGAAAGCTAGCTCCACGCTGGCCACGCTTGATGACTAATAGGGGGGTACCAAATTCTGCTTCTAAGTACTTGAGTTGCTTACTTAAAG
>CAUUEA010000029.1:0-16355 GCA_963544145.1 uncultured Veillonella sp. | reverse complement strand
CCCAAGCCAGGTGCGCTACCAAACTGCGCTATGCCCCGATATCTTCCATCCATAGCAACGAATCATCTTAACTGTCCTTGGGAAACACTGTTTCGCTACCGTTTGTTACTTACCGTAACAACAAATATATAATATCATATCCCTTACATCTATGCAAGTATTTTTTTATAATTTATTTATTTTTTTCTAATCTCACATTGCAAGTCAAAATTGAACACGTTTAGCCCTACTAACAAGCCTTTTTATTCTTTTATACGAACAACACTTTACAACTGCGTACACAACAAAAGGGGCTGTTACAATTCTACAGCCCCTTTCATCATGTATTTATTCTTCTTCACTTTCATCAAAGAAAATTTGTATACTTTGTTTTCCATCTGCATGGACTGGTTCATCGATATGAACCGTCAGTTGTTCTTCTTCTGTTCTACCAACGGAATCACCATCTTCTACCGTTTTATCTGAGGTTAGCACATAGTCCGCAACCGTTAAAATGTAGTTCCAAGCTTTCTCTGGATGCCACGGACAATGGAGGAATTCCACATTTAATTGTTTAAACAATTCCATACCACTCGTAGATAAGGAAATCGTATCATCGTCTTCAAATTCCATATCTACCCAAATTAGATTCGCCATAGGTAGCATATCGTCTCGTAACTGTTCGGTCTCCTCGTGGTACTTTTTCACTTCGTACAAAACTCCATTTGTATATATAGCACTAGCTCCCGTTTGCTCTGTCGCCACTGAAAGTAATTTCGCCAATAAGATTCCTTCTTCTAACGGCTTACCAGGACCTTCTACAATGCTAATTGCCACATGACTTGTGTGTTGGGTGACAGCATCCAATGCATTATCCCAAAGATAGTTCCGAGTAGCTCCTTGCATAACAGCTTCCATCGGCATGGCAAAAGAAAATGGTGCCACCACTACTTTATAGTCATCAATCACTAAAAAGTGTGCTTCTTCCATATCCTCTTCTTCCACGGAATCTACATCTTTTGTGGCAATGGCTGCTCGGACCTTCATCCCCTCCGGACTTGTTATGGACTCAATATCCCATTTGCTAAGCAAATCCTTCTTAAAACGTTTCACATCGAACTCTGCATTGTCCAACAGCACCATGCCCATAAAGCCACGTTTACCAACCATAGGACCGATGCCACCAGTGCTTTCCAGAATTCTTTCAGCCAAATTACGCATTGCATCAAATAATAGTTGATTCTCAGCACTTTGTACATCCGCCATATCTATATCAAGGCTCATCGTTTTCTGTATGATGCTTTCAATTAAGTAATCCCCTACATCATTCGACTGTTCCTTCATGAGCTCCAATAAGGCTTCACTGAAAGACGCCCCTAATAGAGTCAATGTATTCGTATCTCCGTTAAAATAGATAATTTGTCCCACAGTGCCAGATCTCGTTGGATTATAATCGATATACAAGCGGGATGCCTGTTCCCCTTCACCAGTAGCTGCAAACAGGCAGAGATCTCTCTGGTTAGAAGACGCTCGTACTTGTGTTGGTTTTACATCGGGCCCCAGGATATCCATATTCATCACGTCTCGTCCTTGAAGATCAAATTCTAACATTTGACGAGCTGATAATAAATAAAATTGTTTATCATCATACATAAACATAGGGAATGTAGTTTTTAACGACGTATATTCCTTTTGGTACGTCCCATTTACTACATTAAGCAAGAAGCTTAGCCCCTCTGGTGTATGAGGATATCGTCGCAATAAGTTCATCCATTCTTGAGGAGATATTCCTTTCCACTCGCCTTGGATAACATTCCATACATCAGGCACTAACCCTCGATACACGCGAGATATATCTGTCATATATCGCTCATGAATGGTAAGACCGGAGTCCACTACATCTACAGTAGCCCCTTTTCCCAGTACACTTCTACGAAGGTACTTTTCGATAGTACTAATAGCGAGGTCCTTGTCTGCGACATAATACGTAAAGGTTGCCACTCCCTCCGGGATGCGTAGTGTTGAACCACTGACAACGTTATTTTCTTCTAAAGCCCGAGAGATTTTTGTATCCAATCGTTTAAACTGTTTAGCATCCCCTAACGATGCATCCAGCACAACATGGATATGATGTAAATTGCCTAGTTCGGCAATGACGGTTCCTTCTTGATATAACTTAGCACCATATGGTATGCCCAACTCTTCTAAAGAGATAAGTATTTCCTCTACTAACTCATCTCCTTCATCCATGGAGAACCGAACTATACAGTGGTCAATTTCACCATTCTCTTTATATACGGATTCCCCTTCATGGACGGTCCCTACATCTGTTATTTTTTGCTCCAGCAACACTTCCAAGGAGCTCCTACAGGAATCGTCAAATTGAGCTGGAATATATAATTCATAGGATAGTTGTGTTTTCTTTTCTTCTGTTGCCATAGCTCTTAGTTCTCCACTCTACTTACCAACACGTAATACTAGTGCAACTTATATGGTGTCCCTCTTTCAGAACGTCCTCAGTCCATGAGAGTCACAGAAATCGGTAGGGATTGCAAAATTTGTTTTGCCAACTCACGGGTTGATTCTGTGGTACGCACCATACACAGCCCATCTGCATTGACCGTGGTCATCACCCCTACGTATTCATAGCCTTCTAAAATGCGATTCACATAATTCGTATGCTGTCGTTCAATCTGAAAGTACACATACTGCGGATCATAGACAATGTCTTGTTCTTGCATCCTTGACCTCCCTAATTGGTTACAGACTTATTTTTTCTTCGTTTCCCGGCGCATCATAGAAAACTCTTCCAATGGTGTGTCAATGTATAAGCGTAATTTCATTTGCGCATGTTTTGCCACATCAATGTCATTACCCTCTTCATCCGTCATGCGTGTGATAACGTGCTTTACCAATGGTCCATTCGGTTGGCAGAATTCTACTTCTTCCCCGACTTTGAAATTGTTGCGTTGCTCCATATACGCATAGCCTTCTTCTGCATTGTATCCTTCTACAAGACCGATGAAATCATGGGTTTGCGTATTCGAAGATTGGCCATAGTTTTGCGCTTCTTCACCTGGTTTTTCCATAGCAAAGGCTTCTGTGTATGGACGGTGGGAGATTTTTTCTAATTCTGCATACCATTCATCCCGTACATACCAATCGTCTCCTTCTTCTAAAAATGTATCAATGGCTTCACGATACACCTTAGAGACAGTCGCTGCATAATGCACAGATTTCATACGACCTTCGATTTTCAAGCTATCTACGCCCGCTTTGTACAACTCAGGGATATATTTCAACAAGCATAAATCTTTGGAGTTAAAGATGTATGTGCCATGTTCGTCTTCTTCGATAGGGTAGTATTCGCCAGGACGGTTTTCTTCCACCAAATTGTATTTCCAACGACATGCTTGCGTGCAGGCACCACGGTTCGCATCACGGTTAGTCATATAGTTACTTAACAAACAACGACCAGAGTAGGAAATACACATAGCACCGTGAACGAAAGCTTCAATTTCAATATCTGCTTTTTCACGCATAGTTTTGATATCTTCAATACTTACTTCACGAGCCACCACGACACGAGCTGCCCCTTGTTCTTTCCAGAACTCCGTAGTCAAATAATTTGTTGTATTTGCTTGTGTACTCACATGCAATTCCAAACCTGGAGCCACACGTTTGGCTAACAAGAAAATACCCAAATCGGCTACGATGATAGCATCCACTTTAATGCTTTCCAAGAATTGTAAGTACTCTTCTAAGCCTGTTAAGTCCTCATTATGAGGAATGATATTACAAGTGACATAGATTTTTTTGCCATGACTATGTACAAATTCTACAGCCTCTTTCAATTGGTCATTGTCAAAGTTTGAACTAGCCGCACGCAATCCAAAGGCACGGCCAGCGCAATATACGGCATCCGCTCCATAGCGGATGGCCATTTTTAATTTATCCATATTACCAGCGGGTGCTAGTAATTCCATATGTCGTTTCGTCATAATTTATCCTTTCCATACGCTCACACTCATACCATCCCCCATAGGGTAAATGGTGGTGTTATAGTGTTCTTTTTGTTCTACATAGTGTAAGTATTCTTGCAAACGTTTCACAATCGTTTTAAAGCGACGTGGCGGTTCTTTATCTCCCCGTACATAGCCACGGAATAGTACATTGTCGGCTAATACCACAGCACCATCAGCTAACTTAGGTTCAATCAACTCTAATTGTTTCAAGTACTGTCCTTTGGGACCATCTAAGAATACTAAGTCAAAGGGCCCTTCCACAGATTCTAATAATTCTGTGGCATCTCCTTTCAGCAACGTAATTTTCTCGCCGAAGTCCGATTGTGAAATGAAATGGGTCGCCATCCCATGGCGTACATCGTCTAATTCCATGGTGATTAACTGACCTTCTTTGTCCATATGCTTTGCCAATAACAGGGATGAGTATCCAATGGCAGTGCCCACTTCTAAGACACGTTTCGGTTTGTACAAACCAATTAAGTCTTCAAAGAGTTCTACTTCCGATTCTCGTAAAATTGGCACATCATGCAAGAGTGCATAAATGCGTTGTTCATTTAAAATCTCTTTAATTTTCATAAATTTGATCCACTATTTTTAAATGTTCATCATAGGTTTTCGTAAAATGATGATGCCCCTCTTTGTCAGCCACAAAGAATAGATAATCTGTCGGTGGCGCATACAAAACGGCTTCCATCGATTTGATACCTGGGTTAGCAATCGGTCCCGGCGGCAATCCTTTATGAAGGTATGTATTGTATGGGCTTTCTAATTTTGTATCCTCAATCGTAATCAGCGGTTTTGGATAGCCTAGAATGTATTGGATACTTGCACAAGACTCTAAAGGCATACCTGTTTTCAAACGCTGGCGGAATACAGCAGCAATGATAGGACGATCTTCATCAAACTTCGCTTCTTTTTCCACCAACGATGCTAAGGTAATGAACTCAAAAATGGTCATTCCTTGTGCTTCAATATCTTGGCGCATCTTCGGCGTCAATTGACGGTTCATTTCATCCGCCATGATAGCCATCACATCCTCTGCCTTACTCCCCACAGGAATCTCGTAGGTGCTAGGGAATAGGAATCCTTCCACCCGATACGTAACAGGCTTCGTACCTACCATGTACTCATACGGTGCATAGGTCTTGCCTTTTTCCATGAACGCATACTGCGTATCGATACCTTGCTCCTCGATACGCTTGCCAATTTCACCGATGGTGAATCCCTCTGGAATGGTGAGTTTCACCGTTTGCAATCTTCCTTGTTGGAGCAATCCAATAATCTCGCTTAAACTTGAGTGATGAGGGATTTGGTAATACCCATGTTGCAACTTATCCATGGTCCCTGTTAAACGTAACGCGGCGCGGAACACTGTAGGGGACGTGATGAGACCCCTTTCATAGAGCGCATCGCCAATCTCCGCACCTGTTTGGTTCTCACTAATGACAACCGTTTCTACGTCTTCCCTTGACCCGCCAGTCCAAGGGATATAATACATACCTACTAGCACGCCCAGTACGGTCACTAACAGAATCGCTACACATCCGTAGATGTATTTTACATATTGTTTCACAGCAATCTCCTTTTCATTGAATACTATATTATACCATTTTAGGAGTATATATAGCAATTTTTCTATATAGCATAGATCAACCTAGAGACTACACTCACCTATACTATATGCGAGACCTGTGAAAGTACTCTCTACTCCGCTTTACAGGTAACCCTTAAGGACACCATTCCGTAAATAGAGAAAAAGGGGCTGTTACTATTCTACAGCCCCTTTCATCATTGTTTTATTCTTCTTCTATTCCATCAAAGAAAATTTGTATGCTTTCCGTTCCCTCTGCATAGTGCGGTTCATCAATATATACTGTCAATTGTTCTTCTGTAGTTCTACCCAATGTATCACCATCTTTCAATTCTTTGCCAGATGTCATTACGTACTCTGCCACAGTAAGGATATAATTCCAAGCGCGCTCTGGATCCCCTGGACAATGTAAGAATTCCACATTGAGTTGGTCGAACTCTTCCATCCCACTGGTGTACAAGGATAGGCTTCCATCTTCTTCAAAATGAATATCAACCCACACGAGGTTCGCCATAGGCAACGCATCAACTCGAAGATGACCCGTTTCTTTGTAGTACATGACCGGTTCATAGAGGACGTCATTCGTATAGATAGCCGTAGTTCCTTGTTGCTCTGCTGCCACTGAAAGTAACTTCGACAACAAAATTCTTTCTTCTAATGTATTACCGGAACCTTCTATGATAGTGATGTCTACAGTGTTCGTATGGTTCTCAAGCACTTCTAAGGCATTGTTAAATAGATAATTTCGCAGTGCCCCTGCAGCTATGGCTGCCATAGGCATAGGAAAGTTAAACGGTGCTATAGCTACTTTCATATCGTCAATGATTAAAATGTGTGCTTCTTCCACACCTTTCGTAAATGCTGTTGCTTCTACGTTCATCCCCGCTGGACTCGTTGCGGAAACAATATCCCATTCATCAAATAAATCTTTTTTAAATTCCTCCACATTAAAGGTACCATTTTCTAACAATACCATGCCCATACATCCAGTTCTACGCAGCATAGGGCTCATGCCAAATTCTATGTCATATTCCGCTAGGCTAGCCATAGTATTAATGATGAGCTGATTATCCTCGCTGTCGAAGTCCAATGTTTCTATTTTCAAATTCATGGCGCGTTCCATGACACCCTCTGCAATGGAATCCGCTAAATTGTCAGACATTTCATCCATAATCTCTAACAAGGCGTAACTGAAAGACGGTCCCAACAGCTCCAGCATATGCGTGTCCCCATCATAATAGAGCACTTGTCCTACATGACCGGATTTTGTCGGGTTATAGTCAAGGTAGAAACGCGATGCCCTTTCCCCTTCCCCAGTAGTCGCAAACAGGCACAGATTTCTCTGTTTAGAAGGCGCTCGTACTTGTGACGGTTTTACATCAGGCCCTAATATGTCCATGTTCATCACATCTCGTCCTTGAAGATCAAATTCTAACATTTGACGTGCTGACAGCAAGTAGAATCGTTTGCCTTCATAAAGGAACAATGGGAATGTGACCTTCATAGAGGTGTATTCCTGTTGGTACGTACCATTCACAATATTAAGTAAGAAACTAAGCCCTTCCGGTGTGTCTGGATAGCGCTTCAACAAGTGCATCCACTCTCGGGAAGAGATCCCTTTCCACTCACTTTTGATGGCAGACCACAAATCAGGCACTACCCCACGATAGATGCTATATATATCTGTCATAAACCGTTCATGAATCGTAAGGCCAGAGTCTACCACATCAATAGTAGCTCCTTTTCCTAGCGTACTTCTACGAAGATATTTCTCAATGGTGTTAACGGCAAGATCCTTATCTGCTACATAATACGCAAAGATAGCCACTCCCTCTGGAATATGTAGTGTAGGATCGCTGACAATGTTATTTTCTTTCAAGGCCCTAGAAATTTTTGTATCCAATCGTTTGAACTGTTTCGCATCTCCTAATGACGAGTCCAACACAACATAGATATGATGTAAATCGCCTAATTCTGCAATGACATTTCCATTTTGATATAACTTAGCACCATAAGGTATGCCCGTTTCTCTCAAACAGGTGAGTATTTCCTCTAGGAATTCATCCCCTTCATCCATGGAAAACCGAAGTACGCAATGGTCAATGACACCATTTTCTTTATACACCGATTCCCCTTCATGCACATTCCCTATATCTTCTAACATATCCTCCATCAACGATTCTAATGACTCTCGCATTACCTCGTTAAATTGGGCGGGAATATATAGTTCATACTGAATTTGTTTGTTCTTTTCTTCTGTTGCCATATCTCTTAGTTCTCCACTGTACTCATTATTTCTAAGCATGATTACCACTATACAGAAAAAGAGCTGTAACTACACTGCCTATCGACAATCTGTTACAGCCCTTACTAGCGATTAGTCCATTTCTTCGTATAATTTAATGACTGCATCGAATTCTTCATCAGTTGGAGCCACGTAAACTTGTTCTCCGTCTTCTTCATCAATGCGTGCAATAATCACTTCTGGTTCATCATGTTCAGTTTCTTCTTCTGGAGGAAGAGATACTAAAATAGCAAATGCTTTTCCATCATGTTGAATTAGCATTTCTTCTTCATAATACATTTCTTCTCCATTTTCGTCTTCAATGACAATCACAGATACTTCACCTTCGTAACCTTGTTCGATCATGGTAACCTCCTTATGAACGACTATCTAAATAGCCTTGTAAAATGACAACTGCTGCCATCTTATCAATGACTTCTTTCCGTTTTTTACGACTTACATCAGCGGCAATTAAGGATTTTTCTGCCATCACGGTGGATAAACGCTCGTCCCAAAATACGACTGGTGTGGAGATGACTTCTTGCATCTTCTCCACAAAAGCTTCCGTTTTTTCTGCCCGTTCTCCTTTGGTACCATTCATATTTTTCGGCATGCCTACCACAATGGTATCTACCTCATATTCACGAATTAATTCCGCAATGCGCTGAAAGTCTTTTTCATGAGATGTGCGGCGAATGGTTTCGATGCCTTGCGCTGTAATATACAGCGCATCACTGCATGCTACGCCTATGGTCCGACTTCCCACATCTAGTGCCATAATTCGCATTATAATTGTTTCGCTTTCACATATTCTTTTACAAGTTCTTCAATGAGTTCATCACGTTCGATGCTACGAATATCTTTCCGAGCATTGTTATAACTTGTAATATACGTTGGATCTCCCGAAATGAGGTATCCTGTGATTTGACTAATCGGGTTATACCCTTTTTCCACCAGTGCTTGGAACACATGTTGGAATACTTCTTCTGGTGTTAACGGTGTTGTTTGAACCGGCTTAATCACCATTGTTTTATCTGAAAGATTCATACAATCCCTCCTTTTCGTGATCCTTTCTCTGAAAGTCTCATCTATTCGTAAGATTATCCAACCATAGATTGAATAACATCTTTACCTGCTGCTAAGGCTTGGTCCATGGCTACTGGGTCTTTACCACCTGCTTGCGCCATATCTGGACGGCCACCGCCATTACCACCAGCCGCTTGAGCCGCTGCTTTTACGATGTTACCACAGTGGATACCTTTGCCAACTACATCTTTTGTAGCCATGCAGACGAAATTCACTTTATCGCCACCAGCTGCACCTAATAATACTACGCCAGAGCCAATTTTATCACGAACCATATCCGCCATGTCACGCAATTCGCCCATATCAGATACTGGTACAGATGCTACCACTGCTGTTACATCGCCTACTGTAAATTGACCTGCTAAGACACCATCAAGGTTGCCACTATTCAATTCTTTTTTCGCTTGGTCTAACTCACGTTCTACAGCTTTCGCATGGTCAAGTACTTGTTGTACTTTACCTACCACTTCTTGCGGTTTTGCTTTCACAAGAGAGGCTACAGATTTTAATGTTTGCTCCTCTTGTTGCGCTAAGACAAGAGCTGCTTTACCTGTGACCGCTTCGATACGGCGCACGCCAGAACCAATACCACCTTCGGAAGTGATACGGAATTGACCGATAAAGCCTGTATTTTCTACGTGAGAACCGCCACACAATTCGATGGAAAATTCCGGCACAGATACGACACGTACTTCGGAACCATATTTTTCCCCGAACAATGCCATCGCGCCTTTTGCTTTCGCTGCATCAATGGACATAGTTTCTACTTCCAATGTGGAAGCGCGAAGAATTTGTTCATTTACCATGTTCGTAATGGTTTGCAATTCTTCTGCTGTCACTGGGGAGAAGTGTGTAAAGTCAAAGCGCAAGTAATCAGGTGTTACTAGGGAACCTGCTTGGTTAACATGCGTACCCAATACGGAACGCAATGCAGCATGCAATAAGTGCGTAGCTGTATGGTTGCGAGCCATATGTTGACGGCGTTCTACATTCACTTCGAATGTCACTTCGTCGTTCACAGAAATGCTACCTTCTACCACAGTACCTACATGGTAGGTAGTGCCTTCTGGTAATTTTTTCGCTGTATGCACTTCTACTTTACCCAATGGGCCTACGATGAAACCAGTATCACCTAATTGTCCGCCTCCTTCAGCATGGAATGGCGTTGTTTTTACGATGATCGTCACATCTTGTCCATCTTCAGCGCGGTCGATGGCTTTCGCACCTTCACCGATTAACAACACTGTGGATGCGGTAGCGCTTTCATCATCAGAAATATGTTCATTGGATAAATGCGTAATGTCTGGTGTTGCCACTTTTGCATCTACATCTTCACGAGCTTCACGAGCACGTGTACGTTGCTCATTCATGGCACTTTCAAAACCAGCTTGGTCGATGGTAAAACCTGCTTCAGAAGCGATTTCTTCTGTCAATTCCCAAGGGAATCCGTAAGTATCATATAATTTGAACACGTCTTGACCAGGTACTGTTGTAGCACCCTCAGCTTTCAATGTATCCAATAATTGGCTCAACATGTCTAGGCCAGATGCCAATGTTTGGTTAAAGCGCTCTTCTTCGTTCGCCACCACTCGTTTTACGAAATCCTGTTTTTCCACGATATTTGTGATAGCTCCACCCAAGATATCTACTACGATATCTACTAATGGTACCAAGAATGGTCCTTGAATGCCTAATAGACGACCATGACGAACAGCACGGCGTAAAATACGGCGAAGTACATAGCCACGGCCTTCATTAGATGGTAATACACCATCTGCAATCAAAGCTACGATGGCACGAATATGGTCAGCGATAACTTTCAATGAAATATCTGTATTTGCCTCTGTATGATACGTAACTCCTGCTTTTTTTGCTGTCGCTTCGATGATTGGGAAAATCAAATCTGTTTCAAAATTGCTTTCTTTATTTTGTAATACAGATGCCAACCGTTCTAAACCAGCGCCAGTATCAATATTTTTCTTAGCCAACGGCTCATACGTACCTTCTGCGGTACGGTTGAATTGTGTAAACACTAGATTCCAGATTTCAAGGAAACGGTCGCAATCACAACCTGGTGCACAGTTTGGATCATCGCAACCACGTTCTGGTCCTAAGTCAAAGAAAATTTCACTATCTGGACCACATGGGCCTTCGCCGATTTCCCAGAAGTTATCTTCTAAACGGCTGATGTGGTTTTCTGGTAACCCGATTTCATTATGCCAAGTGTCATACGCTTCTTGGTCATCTGGATAGACAGTGACGTATAATTTTTCTTTATCTAATTTAATGACTTCTGTTAAGAATTCCCATGCCCAATGGATGGCTTCTTTTTTGAAATAATCGCCAAACGAGAAGTTGCCCAACATTTCAAAGAATGTATGATGACGTGCTGTTCGTCCTACGTTTTCAATATCTCCCGTACGAATTGACTTTTGACTTGTTGTAATTCGTGTACAAGGTGGTACTAATTTGCCTGTAAAAAATGGTTTCAAAGGAGCCATACCAGCACCGATTAATAACAAAGATGGATCGTTATCTGGAACAAGAGAGTAACTCTCTTGCTTTAAATGTCCTTTACTTTCAAAAAAATCCAAATACGCTTGGCGTAATTCATTTCCTGTCATGGTTTCCCTCCTAAAATTGTCTATTGCTTTTATTATACCACAGTTTTTGATGAAAGTATGCACTGAGGTAAGGGATTCCTTACCATACATAGAAACAACTAGTATCTTCCGATGCTTTCATTCTTCATACTCCTTACGAAACATTTCTGTATTTATTCAGTATAGCACAAAAGCAGCCAATAAGGCTGCTTATACAATGCTTTCTATTCTAAATTTATAAAGAACCGCCTACCTAGACTTCGCCAAATTTACCAAGAATGTCACCACATAGAGTCCAATGGCTGTCAACACGATGGTCCCTCCTGGTGCAAAGTCTAACCAAAAGGCACTGCATAATCCGCCAACAACAGATAGGACCGAATATACGGTGGCGATGCCCCAGGTTTCTTTAAAGCCTCGTTTCCATAAATGAGCGGATGCAACAGGAACTATCATCAACGCACTGATCAATAGAATGCCCACTACGGTCATCCCCATCACAACCACAAGAGCTGTTAAGATGGCAAAGATCATGTTCACACGATTCACGTTGATACCTACAGTGCGAGCAATCTCTTCATCAAAGGAGGTAAGCATTAAGGAGTGATACACAAATTTCATGGTGATGCCCACCACGATCGCCACAGCGCCGATACCATAAATATCTGCCATGGTTACCGTCAGGATACTACCGAATAAAAAGTTTAACAATCCTGTGCTGGGCATTTTTACCATTGTAGAAAACACGATTGCTAATGCTAAGCCTGCATAAAAGAAGAGGGCCATAATCATATCGGCGTATTGTTTTTGGTAGCGTCGCACTAGTTCTATGCCCATAGCAGATAGAACGGTAAGAACCACCGCACCTAATGGAGGGTATACTTTCAATAAGGATGCCCCCGTCACACCCGCAAAGGCAATATGTCCTAATCCATCACCGAGCATAGATTGCCGTTTGATGACGATGAACATACCAATTAAGGGGCACATAAGCGCCACAATGAGGCCTGCTAAAAAGGCACGTTGCATAAATGTATAGGATAAAATATCCATCTTAACCTCCTAAATGCCATGCCAAACGAGAGCCTTGATGACTTTCCATAAAGCCTTTGCAAGGTCCATAATAACAAGCATGTCCATCCACACATAAAATTGTATCTGCCGCTTCCATAGCTTCCGTCACATCATGAGTGACCATGATAACAGTGATGTTTTCCTCTTTTAAAGATCGCAACACTTCATAAATTTTCTTACTTGTTTCAAAATCGATACCACTTGTGGGTTCATCCAATAAGATGTAGTTCGGTTTACGCGCTAAGGCTTGGGCTAACATCACACGTTGTTGTTGCCCTCCGCTGAGCTCTCCAATGCGGCGTTTTAGAAACCCTTGCATACCCACCAATTCCAACGCCTCTAAGATGCGTCCTTTTCTATCTTCCTTTGGCACATGAAATAACGCGAGCCCTACCACTTCTTCGACGGTGGCTGGAAATTGGGCTGCATTTTTGTTATAAATTTGTGGCACTAAGTGAATGAGGCCTTTTATCTGCGCCTCTTTAGGGCTGATACCATCTAAGCAAAGATGGCCTGCTGTCGGTTCTAACAACCCTGCTACCATACGTAGCCACGTGGTTTTACCTGACCCATTAGGGCCTACCACCAATACAAACTCGCCTTTAGGAATGGTCATGGTCATATCGTGAATCACTGGTTGTGAACCATAGGAAAATTGTACTTCTTGTATATGAATACCTGTGTGCGTCATAATTTACTCCTTTATGTCTCAACCGCATATATGGTAAAAGCTGTAATGACATCATCATTACAGCTTCTATGTTATAATACGCGTTTCGCTCCTACATAGCGTGGTCCCCAATAGCCATCGTCGATGTCTGCTATCGCCACACCACTACTGGATGTAGCACTGATGAATTGTCCATCTCCGATATAAATACCAGAATGGGAAATCCCTGGTTCATAGGTCTCAAAGAACACTAAATCCCCTGGTTGTAAGTTATTTTTATCTACATTTTTACCCACCGTATACTGTTCATCTGCTTGACGAGGCAATTGCATGCCTATTTTCTGGAACACATAGCGAATGTATCCAGAGCAGTCAAAACCTGCTGGTGTAGTGCCGCCAAATTTATACGGCACGCCAGCGAATGTATTGGCATAGGTCAACACTTCTTTTACATTTTTAGAGGTTGCCTTTTGTCCAATATCTAGTCCCTTGTACTTGTTGTTTTTCTTTTTGAAAGTCAAACTTTGTGGGACCGCCTTGCCTTTTTTGTGTTTCAACGTAGACGTAATTGCCGTCGATTCTACGTCTCGATTCGGATCGATGTGAGATAGTAACAGAGCATCCTTTTCAGATATTTCTTTCTTTTTCGATACCGTTTTCGTCGTCGCTGGCAGTGGTTTCCCCATCAATTTTTTATAGGTCACTGCGCCCAATATGCCGTCCACTGTTAATCCATTATCCTTTTGGAACAATCTAACAGCCCATTTTGTATTTGCATCATATTCGCTAGTTTCTCTAGCTTTATAACCAGCAGCGATGAGTTTCTTTTGAATACCAAGAATTTCATTGCCCGTATCGCCGTACTGATACGCTCCTTGTACACTAGTACCTAAGAAACCTAACAATAGAGCAAGTACAAGGTATTGTTTCTTTTTACTCGTCATAGGACTCCTCTCTTATATACGATTATTTGTCTTCTATGTGACAGTTGATGGTATCTTTCACCCAATATAACGGTCGTTGTTTTACTTCTTCAAAGATTCGCCCTACATATTCTCCAATGATACCGATGCCTACTAGCTGTACGCCTCCTAGGAAGAAGATAGCCACCCCTAGGGTAGACCAACCACTGATAACATTGTCAGAGAAGAAATGAACGAATAGGATATGTCCGATCATAACAAGGCTTAGCAATCCGCATAGTAAACCGATATATAAAGCTAAGCGCAAAGGAACTCTGGAAAATGCTGTAATGCCGTCCAAGGCAAAACGCATCATTTTTTTAACACTGAATTTAGATGTCCCTGCAAAGCGTGGTGGCGCCACGAAATGAAATTCATGTTGTACGAACCCTAAGTCACCTACAATACCTCGCAAAAATCTGCCATGTTCTCGGAAGTTTTTTAATGTTTCTAAGGATTTACGATTCATCAAACGGAAATCGGAACCGCCTTCCACGATAGGGACATTAGCTAATTTGTTAAGCACTTTGTAATAGTATTTCGATGTGAAAGCTTTTGCCCAACTAGCATCTTCTGTGGAATCGCGAATGGTGCGCACTACGTCAGCACCTGCTTCCCAATGTTTCACCAATTCAGGAATCAGTTCTGATGGATGTTGCATATCTCCATCCATGGTGATAACCGCATCACCTTGAGCGTAATCTAATCCACACGTCAAGGCTAATTGATGACCAAAGTTTCTTGCTAATAACAACACTTTTACTTTTGGATCTTGATTACCAATATATCGTAGCATGCCTGCACTATCATCACTGGACCCGTCATCGACGAAAATAATTTCATGGTCATAGTCAAGCGTTTGCAACACATCTTTGACTGTAGTATAAAATTTTTGAATATTATCTTCCTCATTAAATACGGGAACAACAATTGACAGTAACATAGCTCCTCCTTATGATCTTTACCTATCTATTTTACAGGATTGAGGAGGCTTTTGCAAACTTCGCTGTATATGGCGTTCTTTCCCCGCTTTCGTGCCTAGAACGTAAGGAGCGAACGCCATACACTTCTCCACAAATTTACGTTCCACTGAGAGTACTCCGCTGTGTATGGCGTTCTTTCCCAGCTTTTCTGCCTAGAGCGTAAGGAGCGAACGCCATACACTTCTCCACAAATTTACGTTCCACTGAGATTTGCTCCGAAGTGTATGGCGTTCTTCTATCTATATATTGCTATGCACTCGCTTCATGAAATCAGACATAATAGCTACGCCAGTGAAAGAATGTTGCAAACAGATTTGGTAATTGTGTTCGTGTATACCTCCTAAGGCAATACCTTGTACATGAGGATATTCAGCTTGGATCTGTTGTAACAATGTTTCCCCTCTGCTAACACCGATACCGGGATGTCCTGTTTTACATGGGGTAGGAAAGATAGGACTGATTAAGACGTACTCCAAATTAGGGATTCGCAAGGATGCCAACAACTTGATGTCATCTTCGCTGTGGACGGTGCTCCACATAGTTATGTCCTGAAAATGATGTTGCAAGGTAATCCACAGTGCTTTTTGTTCGGATTGCCAATGGCGCATTAGATTGGTGGGTATATGGATTCGTTTTGCTTTTGCCACGACGATAGCTAATTCTTCTGGTTTCGTAATAACTTTTCCATGGTATACTACGGTACTACCTATGGCATCGCAGAGTTGGAGATACTCCTCAAAGGGTAGGTCGGTATCGCGACACAGGGTATACAGACTACCGTGATTCCTCATCCAACTGTCTGCTTCAACACTATCTGCTCTTCCCTTAGGCAATCTATTGCTATCAAGATTTGCTTTTACCGTAGATCTATATACTCTATGTATATTACATGGTAAACTGCTTTCTTCTATAGTATTAGTACAATGTTTACCATACTTGTGTAGCCTTTCTACCGCTCTAGATAGCGCTACCCTATATGTTGCTAAGCTTATATCATCTTTCAGTAGCTGTCGATTCGTAATCAACGCTAAGGTATCTATGGATTGGTTATTTTTCTTCATAGAGCACATCGATATAATCACTCATCACTACTTGCAT
>CAUUEA010000028.1:0-17340 GCA_963544145.1 uncultured Veillonella sp. | reverse complement strand
AACTGAAACTCAAGGTGCTAATGGCGAAGGTTGGACAGCAGGCTTAGGCTATGGCAATGCTAACATTAAACAAGCTGGTACTTGGGGTGTGAAAGCTCAATACTTCGATATCAAAAAAGATGCTCCTGTAGTATCCTCTACATGGAACTTAATTAAAAAAGATCAAAAAGGTGTATTAGCAACAGTGAACTACACAGTAGCTAAAAACGTAGGTCTTTCTGCTTTCGCTACAATTGATACTAAAGGTCAAGATAACAAATCTAAAGCGGAATCCTACCGTGCAGATCTTAACTACAAATTCTAATTTGATAGTTACACATATAAAAAGAACTCCTTCGGGGGTTCTTTTTGTTTTAGCAGAGCTATCATTTAGTTCTTTGTCAAGTTTTAAGGATAGTAATTAAGGCTCTATAATAAATGCTAATTGAAAATTTTCTTAATTAAAATCTACATATCGTACAATAAACGTCGAAAGGGTATTGAGTTTTATCTGTTGTTATGTTATGATATTCACAAGTCAAATAAGAATAATATAGATTATAGGATAGCGATGTATTTACTAGTATGTGAGGAAACGTGGACACTCCATTGAAAAGTAGTACAATGATATGCTCGAATCTATCTAAGCTTAGGTGACTATGTATATTATTTTATTTTTCATTGAGAGGTAATTATCATGAAAAAACATTTAGCAGTATTGGCTGCAACAGCAGTATTGGGTGTAACTTCTGCATTCGCAGCAAACCCATTTGCAGACGTAACTCCACAAGATTGGGCATACCAAGCAGTATCCCAATTAGCTTCCCAAGGTATCGTTAACGGTTACCCAGATGGCACTTTCAAAGGCCAACACAACATCACTCGTTTCGAAATGGCTCAAATGGTAGCAAAAGCTATGGCTCGTCAAGATCGTGTTGACGCTGAACAAAACGCTATCATCAACCGTTTGGCTAATGAATTCGCAACTGAGTTGAACAACTTGGGCGTTCGTGTTTCTACATTGGAAAACAAAGTAGGCAACTTCTCCTTCACTGGTGATGCTCGTCTTCGTTACCAAAATAGAAAAGTAGAAAATGAAGATAAATCTGAAACTTACAAATCTAAATTTGACTATCGTGGTCGTGTACAATTCGAAGCTACAGTAAATGATAATACTAAAGCTGTTGTACGTTTGGCTGGTGAAAAAGAAGAATTTGGTGGAGCAGGCAACCCAAAAACTAGCCTTGACCATGTATATGTACAACATAACTTTGGTAAATATGCTACAGCAACAGTTGGTCGTCAAGATTTAGTGATTGGTAATGGCTTAGTATATGATGATTATTTCGAAGGTGCTGTGGGAACTGTTGGTAAAGACAAATTAAACGCATCTGTTGCATATGGTTACTTACAAGGTGGCGAAGCAGAAGGCGTTGAACGTAAAGATAACGCTCAAGTAACTGTATATCAATTAAACACTATGCCAACTGAAAAAGTAACTGTAAAAGGCTTCTATGCTGATATTCATAAAAAAGGCGAAAATAGCGTATATGGTGCATCTGTTGATGCTAAATTAGGCTCCAAAGTTTGGGTTGGTGGCGAGTATGCTAAACAAGAAACTAAAGGTGCAGCAGGCGAAGCTTGGACAGCAGGCGTAGGTTATGGCGAAGCTGATATGGCTAAAGCTGGTACTTGGGGTGCAAAAGTTCAATACTTTGATCTAAAAACAGCAGCTCCAGTAGTATCTAATACTTGGAACTTGAACGATCAAAACCGCAACTACAGAGGTTACTTAGCAACTGTTGATTACACTGTAGCTAAAAACGTAGGTCTTTCCGCTTACGCTACATTCGATAGCAAAACTCAATCTAAAGAAAACAACAACTTGCCTGAATACTATCGTGCAGAACTTAACTACAAATTCTAATTTGATAGTTACACATACAAAAAGAACTCCTTCGGGGGTTCTTTTTTTGCATAGTTGATAGTATAAATTACACTTATGAGCGCCTAGAATGTAAATTTATTATTCATGGTGTAATATAATATATAATAAACATCATAAAGGCTAATGATGGTTAAGTTGTGGAATCTAGTGCATGCACTTATTTTATGTGGATAGTGGATGTCAGTAAGGGCAAGACCTATTCTATCCGTATAGATACATACTAGGGATTAGCATATGATGATTTACTTTCATAATGAATCGTATATTCACATAATGTGTATACATGTCTGTATAAATTGCATTTAATGTATACCTATGATACTATTAAGACAAGTCTAATAGATATAGTAAGGCGAGGTATGTAGAGGATACTTGCTACACGATGAGAATAGGGGGATGCTCGATGGATAGTAATACATAACTGTATCGGAGCTTCTATATAGAATGGACAAGGGTATTATTTGTTTTTATAAAGGGTATTCATTATGAGAAAACAATTAGCAGTATTAGCAGCAACAGCGGTGTTGGGTGTAACATCTGCCTTGGCAGCGCATCCATTTTCTGATGTAACAGCACAAGATTGGGCATATCAAGCAGTAGAACGTTTAGCAGCAGAAGGTGTTATCCAAGGCTATCCAGATGGCACGTTCAAAGGTCAACGTAACATCACTCGTTATGAAATGGCACAAATGATTGCTAGAGCCGATGCACATCAAGATGAAGTAACAGCTGAGCAAAGAGCAACCATTCAACGTTTGGCGAACGAATTTGCTAATGAATTACAAGCATTTGGCGTACGGGTGAATAGACTAGAAGATAAAGTGGGGAACTTTAAGTTTAGCGGGGATGCACGGTTACGATACATGAATATGGATCTTCGTGAAAAACATACTAAGTCGGATACATCTGCGTTTTTATATCGTGCAAGAGTAAAATTTGAAGCAGAAGCTAACGATAGAACGAAAATAGGTGTACGATTACATTCAGGTTATACGTCTTTCAATCCTAAAGGCAACTCTTCTGGTCCAGGAGGGGATGCTGGAAATGGTATAGATGAAGCATATGTGCAATATAAAATTAATAATCATGCTTTAATTACTGTTGGTAAAAAAGATTATATTGTTGGTAATGGTCTTACCTATGATAATCAGTTACGAGGTGCAGTAGTAAACTATGATAGAAATAAGTTAAATGCAATTTTTGCTTATGGATATATTGAGTCTAATGATAAAGCAGTATCAGTATATCAGTTAAACTATCGTATAAATGATAATGCTACAGTTAAAGGATTTTATATAGAGCGTCACGGTTCAAAGAAAAAAAATGATTATGAAACTAAAAAATCAACAGATATTTTTGGTGGTTCTTTAGATTTTAGGTTTGGTCATAATAATAAAATTTGGCTAGGCGGTGAATATGCTAGAAAAGAACGACAAGGCGCAAATGGTGAAGCCTGGACTGCTGGTATTGGGTACGGTCAGGCAGATATTACAAAACCAGGTACATGGGGAGCTAAGGTTCAATATTTTGACTTTAAAAAAGAAACATTTGTAAAATACAGAACATGGAAAACACCTACACATAAAGTTGGAAGCGATGATTATGGGCATGCAGATTATAAAGGCTGGTTAGGAACAGTTGATTATACCATAGCTAAAAATCTAGGGGTATCTGCGTATGCTGGTTATCGTAGTAAAACACAAGATGGTGAAAAGTTGCCAAATTACTATGGTATAGATGTAAATGTTAACTTTTAGATAAAGATAATACACAAAAGAACTCCTCCGGGGGTTCTTTTTCTTTCATCTATTTTCTGTATAGAAGGGATAGATAGAGCAAGCAATTAAGCTGTATAACTTTGGCGCTATAATAAATGTTGAGGCTACTCTTATATGAGTAGCCCCAACATTTGACAAAGAGCCATAACTTTCAATGTAAAAAACTTTCATAATCTTTGACCTATGTACTGTATATTTACATTACAATCCAAGGGAACCATGATATAATAATACATAATCTATCTCTTTGTTAGGAAATGGAAGGTGTTATAATGAATGATTGGTTGTTCGCTCTCATCAATGGTATGGCCAACCGTATTGCGATAGTGGATGCATCGATGATAGTGATTTCTAAACTTGTGCCGTATCTATATATACTATTATTGGCTTGGTTATATGTGAGAGGGTTCCGTACAAACAGCTTTAAGCTTCGTGGTGAAAGTTTCGCCACCGGTGTGCTGTTGGTTATCTGTCTCATTGGAAGTTTTATCTTAGGCTACATGTTCTATGAAAATCGTCCGTTCGTAGATCATCCAGATGCGATTCTTATTTTGAATCATGCGGCGGATGCTAGTTTCCCAAGTGACCATGCAGTAGGAACGATGGCCATTGCCTGTGGTATCTTGTTCTACAACTGGAGTATGGGTACGAAGATGGTCTATGGTTCTATCTTAGTGGGATTCTCTCGAGTATTTGTGGGGAACCACTATCCGGGGGATATACTAGGGGCTTTCATCCTCGTGTGGATTTTGACGGCTATATATAATAAAACCATACGTCGTGGGGTGGTGCGATTGTATAGAGGATTAGATGCACGACTCATGCGAGAGTATGTGAGACGGTTTCAAAAACGAAGAATTTTGTAGGGAAAATCTATTTGATTAGCTAACTGAATAATAAGATTTTTTGTGCATAGGAGGTTATTATGGATTTTCAAAGTTCTGCAGGTCCGCAACAGTATAGTGATTCTGTGTATGAAGTGGTATTTACGCCGGTGCTCGATCGCCCAGAATATCAAGGAGAGCCATTGCATTCCTTATTGTTAGAGTTGCGCGAGAAAATGGGGCAATCTGATTTTGATACATATATCAATAGTTTAATTTCAATTAAATACAATGGGACTGCTTTATGGTTAATTACAAAAAGTGAACGGAATCGTACATTGATCGAAGGACGTTTTTTGCCGTTGTTGCGTGAGGTATTCAAGGTGGCAGCGCCACGGATTATTTCACAACCATAGAATGGTAGGAGTTATTCCTGGTTAAAGGCTTAGTGATGTTAAGATTTGAGAATGGTCGAAAGATTTTTTCTCAAATCTTTTTTTGCTTTTGCCAAATGTGAGGGCACTCATATAAAAAAACTCTCAGCCTAGCTATCTACTTAGTGACACAGTGCAAGAATAGAGGAATGTTTGGGCATGGATTCATAGATATTTTTAAGCTGTATATTCGTTGCTATAACTTTTAAAAGTGAGAAAAATTATCATTGACATAATACGAAACGTGACGTATGATAGGTATTAAGAAGTGTGTTTATGTAACCCAACAAACAAGGAATTAATATGGAGGCATATATGAATCAACGTGGTATTGTGTTAGCAACATTCGGTTCCATCTACGGAGATGCGGTGGAAGCATCGGTAGGAGCGATGGAACGACGGATTACGGAAATGTATCCAGGTGTGGAAGTACGTCGTGTATTTTTGTCGGATGCATTAGTAGATAAATGGAATGAAAAATATGATGCAAAAGTATATACATTAATTGGTGCTATTGAAAGCTTGGCAAGTGCAGGGGTAACAGATGTCTTTGTACAGCCATTTGCCTTGGTATGGGACCAATGTTATGTACAAATGCGCAAAGAAATTATGAAAGAAGCTCACGACCGTGGCTTACGCGCTACGATAGGTAAACCATTGTTGAACTCCTTAGGGGTGAAGAACTATGCTGACGATTACTCCGATACCATAGAAGCCATCATCAAGCATATTAATATTCGTGCCTTAAATAAAACCGTTTTATTAATGGCGAATGGTCAAAACCAATTGGAATACAGTGCGTTGCAATTAAAATGCTTGTACGGGGCGGGACAAAACGTCGTGGTATTCACTGCCAACGGGTTCCCTAACTTCAAACAAGCCTTAACATTGTTAGAACGCTTAGATCATCAAGAAGTATTGGTGGTGCCATTGGCGTTGATTGGGTCCGCTCACTTAATGGATTACTTAGGAGGCGAACGGTCCGACTCTATCGCTACCTTGCTAGGACAACAAGGCTATGGCGTATCCATTTGGAATGAAGGTTTGGGAGAAAATCCTTACATCCAAGAATTGTTTATGAAACACTTGTCCCAAGTCATTCGCAGTGCCGAACGCCGTACCTTACGTCAACGTGAAACAGGAGAGGGCAAACCTGTTGTGAAACATGGGGCTTTCAGAACTGCATAAGAAAATGTGAATTATCGCATATCATGATACATCATGGTATGCGATTTTTGATTGTTACGAGAATATGGAGTATAATGAAAGGTAATAATAGTTAAAGGATGCAGGTGATTTGTTAGTGCAGACACCGTAGTATAGCATAACAAGGGGAGTAGACGTATGAGATATACAAAGCTATCTAACTGGATACATGGATTGCAGTTAGATGTAAAAGGATTACTTTGGTTCTCCGCACTATTGATGGTGTTTCGGATTGCTTTTATAGGGCTATTTCAAGATCAATTAGGCGAAGTTGGTACGGGCGACATCCTTGAAGCCTTATGGCTAGGGTTTCGGATTAGCTTGAAAACCGCGGGGGCTATCGTATTACTTAGCTTTTTATTTTCTACACTGCCGGGAGTTCTACGTAGAGAAGGCTGGAAATGGTACTCCCCTTGGGCGATTCGTCGTTGGATTTATGGAATTAGCACAGCTGTATTTACCTTTTTATTTTGCTTGCGTATTCCTTACTTTACCATCTTCCATGCTGGCTTTAATGCCATGATTATCAACGGGGCTCATGACGATATTGGAGCGACCTTAGAAACAGGGATTTCTGAATATGGATTGCTCTGGCGCTTGCCGTTGGCAATTATCTTCTGCGCGCTGATGGTCTATGCCTTTATGAAAGTGTACACCAACCGCACTTGGACGATTCAGGTAAGTGGCAAGGGTAAACAAATTGCCACAGTATTTGGGTCTATTCTGTTGGTTGTAGCCGTGGGGATTGGATTGCGATTTGGTGGTGCGTTTACGTATAATGGTTCCATCCATTGGGAAAATGCAGCACGGACGAAGTCGAATCTATTAAATGAAGCCATCTTAGATGATGGACAAGCCTTGAAACGAGTATCCACTATTTATGAGCGATCTAAACAGGCAAAGAAAATTACTATTACAGGAGCAGAGCTGAAAGAGGTCATCCAATCTGTGGGAGGAAACCCACAGGCAGCTACCATTGATGAAGCTTTCACACGGACCATTACAGAAGAAAAATTACCGATTCAACCAAATAATGTTATTTTTGTCTTAGGTGAAAGTTACGGTTTGTGGCCTTTCTTACCAAACTATGAAGAGCTAGGTAATTACATTGTGCAAGAAGGCAAGGCAATCCAAAGCTCGCCGAAAGCGATGCATACGAAATATATGCTAGCTCATGGTACAGGCACGATGCCGGCTATTAATGGGTATGTTACAGGACTAGCAGATGCTGGGTTATATCCAAACTATGAAGGGCAGTCCTATAAAGCGAAGTATGGCACTGGTATTGCACAAATGATGAAACATTTTGGGTACAAAACAGTGTTTTGGTATGGGGGTTTTGGGACCTGGCAAGATGTGGAACGATTTGCTTTAGCACAAGGTTTCGATGAATTCCATGGCGCTACGAGTTTCCCCTATGAAGGTGGCAATGCTTGGGGCGCTCCGGATGGCGATTTATTCAATGCTATTACCAACTATGTAAAAAACGAGCAACCAGGCGAAAAAGTATTCCATTTCATCATGACATCCTCTAATCATCCACCGTATTCGGTAGATTTAGAAAAAGCTGGCTTTGATGCTTCTAAAGTGATTGGCAAAGGTGATGACTCTATCAAAAAGGATGATAAAACAGTGAATGAAATCGGCCATTTCTGGTATGCAGATATGACGATGGGGAAAATGATTCGTGATGTAGAAGCGATAGATCCTACGATGCTGACCTTGATTACAGGTGACCACTCTGAACGGTTTAGCTTTGCCACACAAGTAGATATTCCTACCTTCTCGGCGATACCATTCATTGTCTATGGACAAGGTATCAACCCTAGTTGGCTGAGTGAAAGTAGCTTCGGTGGAGCTTTACAAATAAATCCTACATTGGCAGAGCTAGTAGGTCGTAAAGGCGATACGTACATGAGTCTAATGCCGAGCCTATTTACAGCGCCTAAGATGGGCTTTAACCATCGCTTGTACGTGGATGCTAGTGGTATTCATGAACAAGGGGGATCTATGCCAGAAGAATATGCGAAGTATATTAAGGCATTGCGGACAATAAGCGTGTGGAGGATAGTGAGAGGGAATACGGTGGAGTAGGGTGTCATATATCTTTGGTGTGTCTGCATTACTTTTTGTACAACAGACGATAATGACTTTTTAGAATTTGCACTTAGCGGAAGACCTTCAGCTACAATAATGTGGAAATATACATTAAAGCTTATTGATAAGGCTCTACTATAGAGAAAATTAAAAGAATCTACAGAGATCGTTGAAGGATATATTGAGCAGTCAATTCGACAATTACATAATATAAAATAATAAATGAATGAGGTGATTTAATGGATAATTCAATTTATCAAAGTGAAATGATGGACTTCATAAAAAAATTTCCAAATAATGGAAATGTAATGATTCCAATTCATGGTAGAACAACAAAATATGGTACAGATGCATATTTTCAATGCAGAGTGTGTTCGTTAGAGACGGCTAAAAAGGAATTAGAGAAAGATGATACAAATAATTGGGAGGATACGTCTCCAGCTTTTACTCAAATTGGATTTGGAGAGGATGAGGAAATTGTTTATTCAAGATTCAATAATCAAGTTGATATGGAACCTTTTGTTATAGAAAGGAATTATCATGGTCTTGAGAAACAAGATGAACTTGAAATTGTTGAAGAGTTTAGATTGCTTAATAACTTATTTTTTGATAGAGCAAAAAATGAATATGTTGATTTGATAAAAGAAAAAACTGTAATAAGAATAGAAGAGGGTCTTGTAACTGTAGACAGAAAATATTTAAAGAGATATCTTTCTGTGAAAGATATGGTTATGCTTGTTCATTGCGATAGCAGATATTTTACAACTAAGGTTGATCAAAGTTTGTCTAAAGATCCTAATATTGAAGTGATGGATAATAAAATATACACGCTATCATTTTGCGAGAACTACGGTAATCTGTTCTCAATACTTTATGCAAAAACAGCAATTCATGGCTGTCCTATTCAAGAATGTGAATATTGGCCGTATACTGAAAGTAAGGAGTATGAAGACTACGCTATTGGTGTTGACGAAGATGGAAATGAAATATTCTGTACATCTGATCCTTCAATGCTGTCAAACTGTTTTGAAGACCATAATGAATCACCGAATTATCTTACGCTAGTATTTTTTAAACGAGAGGTACTAAAAAAATATTATGATGATCCTGATAAGTATTCTATTGAATCAGGGTTATTACGCTGTGGAACATTATGGTCAATATATATTGACAATGAAAGCAATGAATACGTTTCAGCTTATCTTGGTGATTTAGGAAGGAATCTTTCGAGAAAAGAGCAGACGCACTGGAAAAATTACAATATTACGATTGATGGAAAAATTAGCGAATTAAAGTTCGGGTTGGATTTTTTTAGTAGGTTTAGTTCATCGGAATCTCCTGTTTTTGTTTTTCAAAATGAATATAAAAAGTTAAATCAAATGTTTAAAGAAAAATTTGGTTATCCATTATTCCTAACACTGCATAACGATGATAAATATATACTTAAAACACTTAGAATTCCATTCTTGGAATCGCAAGCTGAATTTGATCAACAAATATTAGCTCTTGTAAAATTGATTATAGATTCGGTGAATGAAAGAGGCGTTGAATTATTGCTATCATCAGAAACCGAAAAATTATCTGGCAGTATTTCAAAATTAAAGGCACTATTTAGTCAGTACAAACTGATAGACTATGAAGATAAAATAAAATTTTTGAGGAACTTACAAGAATTAAGGTCCTCAAGTGCTGCTCATAAAAAAGGTAAAAATTATAATAAAATTGCTAAAATTTTTCAAATAGGAGAAATATCAAAAATAGAAGTATTTGAAAAAATTATAAATAATGCAATTGATTTATTAATTTATATTGAGAATAATTTGGATAAAATAAACTCTTGAATATCTTAATTGCATTGATAATAGTAATATGCTTGTGCTATAAAATAAGTAGTAAAATGGTATTGTCTTAGAACATACCAGCTTGCCCGCTATTTATGTAGCGGGTTTCTTTTGTTTAGGAGTAGTACTATGAATATTCTAGTAACAGGTGGTTGTGGATTTATAGGTAGCCACTTCTTGCGATATATGAAGGCGGCCTATCCTGGAGATTCTTTCATATGTTTAGATGCTTTAACCTATGCAGGAAATAAGAATCATATTGCAGAGTTCTTAAATCGTCCATGGTTTACTATGCTGGAAGGAAACATTCGAGATGCTATTTTTGTGGATTCTGTATTTGCAACCTATAAGCCAGATATTGTAGTACATTTTGCAGCAGAAACTCATGTGGATAGAAGTATTACAGGTCCACAAGTGTTTTTAGAGACGAATGTCATGGGTACAGGTGTGTTACTAGATGCTTGCTTGCGATACGGGATTGGGAGATTTCATCATGTATCTACTGATGAAGTATATGGCACATTACCCTTGCAAGGAGGGAGTCCATTTACAGAACAAAGCCCATTACACCCCACAAGCCCTTATGCTGCATCAAAGGCATCAGCAGACTTGTTAACGCTAGGCTATTACAAAACCTATGGATTGCCTGTGACTATATCTAGATGTTCTAACAATTATGGAACGCACCAGTATCCGGAAAAATTGATTCCCCTTATGATACAAAAGGCATTACAAGAGGAATCCTTGCCAGTCTATGGAGATGGATTGAATATACGAGAATGGATTCACGTTGTGGATCATTGTAGGGCTATCGATACTATCCTACAACACGGTGTAGTAGGCGAAGTATATAACATAGGCGGTGGCGAAGAAATTGCCAATATTGATTTGGTGAAACGAATCCTAGATATATTAGAAAAACCCTATGAACTCATTACCTATGTGAAGGATCGCTTAGGCCATGATTTGCGTTATGCTGTTAATAGTAGTAAAGTGCACAGATTAGGCTGGAAACCAGAGTATACCGTGGATAAAGCGTTGGTGAATGTTGTGGAGTGGTATAGGGAGGCCTTAAAAAGGTCCATATGATTTAGAAATTAAGTCCATTAACTATATATAGTACAGATTAGATATTACGGAGGAAGTATGTCAGAACCGTTATTGACGGTAGGGATACATTACTTTTTTATATAATACGGTGAATTATGGAACTTTTAATTTTACAGGGATTACAACAAGATGTTAAAATTTTTCTGCTAAGTCCTATACTATGTGCTATTTTTAGATTTTTATTTATCTACTATTTTGCCCCGAATCGAACGTATAAAGGTCAAGAACAAAAATGGCATACTTGTTTTAGCTATGGATTTTGGTGGGGTATGGACTTTAATGCCTATGTATTACTATTTTTATTTTTACTAGTAACATTACCTTCTATAGGGATTGAATTTATTCACGTTCATAGTAATTTTATTAGAGCGATTTTGGGAACTATATATTTCCTGGTTGTATATATAGCCTTTTTAGGAAAGTTAATTTTTTATTATCATTATAAAGATACCTATAATTCAAATTTGCGATTAGGAAAAAATGCAGATAAAAGGAATTTACTAGATATTTTCTTTAACCAAAATCATGGATGGTGGATGTTACTATCGTTACCTCTTTATACAGTGGGAATGTATTATTTCCTTAGTTGGATGTTAGAGTTAGGAATTATTGATGTACCGATAGTTTATTCAGAAACTATGTATTATATATACAATACTGTAATCTCCATAGCTACAGTAGTTGTATATTATTGGTTTCGTTACGGTGGCACATTTAAGCATCGAAATAAACCAGAATGGGATACAGTGCCCGAAGTTGTTAAACGAGATATATTTTTTGCAAAAGCTTGTATGGATGATTTGATAGCATTCGAACTAGCTATTCGTGCAAAACCGCAAGAGCTATTAAAGCATAGTGATGTGGAGTCTATCCAAATTTTAAAGCCGTTAATTAAGGTTGAAAGTGATTTAGCAGGAACCACTTGGGACTCTCTTCGAAAAAGGACTACAGGTCCAAAAATTCAAAAGCCTAAAAAGATATTTTTAATCGTAGAAGAAAGTTATAGTCAGTTTGCATTTGATGACGTGTATAAAGATATACCCATTGCCAATGCAGGAAGAGCTATTCGTGAACAAAGTAATACAATTCATATTGATAATTTCTTGGCAGGTGGCTTAATATCTCAACCATCTATTAGTTCCATGTTAAATGGTATTTATGATGTAGATTTAGAGTTGAATGAGAAAGCGTATTTTTGGAATCATCAGCTACCGACATCATTGGGAAAACAAATTTCAGAGTTAGGCTATACATGTTCACTGTGGTATGGTGGCTCTTTATCTTGGTCTAGTTTAGGGCTATTTGCTAAAGGAAATGGATTTCATAATGTATACTCTGGTTTTGATATTACATCTAGTGATACACCACATACGTGGTTGGGCGTGTACGATCATTTATTTTTTGATGGTATACAAAAGAAACTACAAGAAACAGATCAAGACACATTTGAGTTCCATTTTATTTATACTACATCCAACCATGGCCCGTATACGATTCCAATAGGAAAGTATGGATTTGAAAAAGAAAGATTATTAAAAGAACTGCCAGATTATTTACATAAAGATGCTGAAGATATTGGCACCTATGCGTATTGTGATCATTATTTAAGTCAGTTTGTGCATTATATTCAAGAAACCTATGAAGATAGTTTAGTTATCGTAACGGGTGACCATACAAGAAGATTGCCTATGCCGTATCAAGATAAAGGTAGGGTTCATCGATTACGGGAAGACATTAGTACAGCATTTTATCTGTCGCATAAAGATTTTGACAAGGATTTATTAAACGGTATAAGAATAGGCACACACATGAATATCTTGCCAACTATCATGGAATTAGTAGCGCCTAAACATCATGAATATGTAAGTTTATTCCCATCATTGTTTGAGGAACAAGAGCTTATCATAACACCATATCATTGGCTAAGTAATAGTTATATTGGGTTCTTTAAAGATCAACGTGTAGAGACTTTAGATGGAACTCCTGTATATGATTATAATTTAAAAGATGTAGTTGCTTTACAACGAGCCTATATGGAAGTAACAGGGGCTATTGTACGACATCATGTATAACCTACTGTTGAATACAAGGCGTAAACTTGATACAATAAAGAATGAATAAAAGACTATCACGAAAGGTGATAGTCTTTGTCATATATGGATAAATAAGAGGAAGTTTATGAATACAGTTAGTGTGCTAATTTTAACAAGAAATGAAGAACAGAATATTAAAGATTGTATAGAAAGTTGTCAACCTTTTGCTGATGAAGTTATTGTTGTCGATGATGGTAGTGAAGATAATACTGTATCCATCGCCGAAGCTTTAGGGGCAAAAGTCTTGCATCATGCAATGAATGGTGATTGGGGAGCACAACAAACATTTGCTATAGAACAAGCCTGCAGTCATTGGATATTCTTTATTGATGCAGATGAACGATGCAGTTCAGAACTATGTGAAGAAATTAAATTAGCTATACAAGGAGCGGATTTAGTATACTGGATACAACGACATAATCGCTTTCATCATAATGTAGCCACTCATGGAGTACTCCGTCCAGATTATGTATGCCGTTTGATGCCCAAAGAAGGGTCGTATGTAGAAGGATATGTTCATCCTGCGATTGTTACACCTTATGATAAGAAACAATTATCAGCACCTATGTATCATTATACCTACGATAATTGGGAGCAATATTTTAATAAACTAAACAAATATACAACCTTGTCAGCAGAAAAATATAAAAAGGCTAATAAATCGGTATCCTTTTTGAAAGATATTGTGTTTCGGCCATTCTGGGCATTTATTAAAATGTATCTTTTACAAGGTGGTATCTTGGATGGAAAAATGGGATGGGTCTTGTCGGTGAATCATTATTTTTACACGATGACAAAATATGTGAAGCTGTATTATTTATATAAATCCAATGGTAAGTTGTGATTAAAAGGTTATAAGGTTACGGTAAGGAGTTCCCATGCGAGTTGCCATATTAGAAAGTATTATCATGCCAGCGGGGCATGAAGTAGAATTTGATAGAATCCTTGTGAATGAAATGAAACGGCAAGGGCATGAGCCGATGTTTTTTGTGCCGGAAAAATTTCCTTTTAAAGTTGATTATGGAGTGCCTGTTCATGAGTTACAAGGCGGCGAAGTTGTGACGTATGCAGGGGCAACATGGTACCAAAAATTGTGGAGATCCTTACAGCGGGAGAAACGGCGTGTATCTTGGTTTAATAATGCTCATGAATTAGCAAAACAAGGGGCTTGTGATGCCATAATTATTCCTACAGCCACCTATCGGTATATAAAATCTTTGCTGAGAAGTCATTTAAAAAACTCACTAGTTCCTGTACATATTATATTTCATGGTATTAATCCTAAGGAGCAACCTAAGTTTGAAAAGCAAGCTAGAAGAGTACAGTCGTATAAGAATATTCATTTGCATGTCATTACATTGAGAAATGATTTTACTAATAGTGGTTTAAGTAATGTTCAATTAGTAGCGCCACCAGTGTTTAAGCCAGTATTTCAGGAGAGTAAGCATGTAGAAAATCATGTCGGACCATTTAGAATTGGTTTCTTTGGACAATTCCGCAAAGAAAAAAATCTGGAACCGTTTATACAGGCCTTTATACATGCAAAGTTTACAGTACCTGTTGAGTTGATAGTACAAGGTGCAACGGCAAAACCTGAGGATACAGTGTTATTTAGTTCATTGATAGAAAAGTATAAACATATTCCTAATATCGTATTTAGACATGAAAATCTGATTGGTAAAGATTGGGAAGATGCTTTATTATCTGTAGATGCTATTGCAATGCCGTATGCAGCGGAGCGATATAGATACCATTGGGGAGCGATGCTATTTACTGCAATTGGATATAACAAACCTGTATTAGTATCACCAGAATTAAATCCTGAGGTACTAGCGCAATTCCCTATTGGATGTGTGATACAATCATTGGAAGAAACAGATATAATTCATGCTATGCAAGAGTTAGTAGTGTTATTAAGCACGAAACAAGAACAAACTAAAGTGGCATTGGCACAGGCTAATGAGGATTATAGTCATGAGGCGCTAATTCGAGAGATTTTGAAAGGGACATAATATGAAAATTTTGTTAGCTAATTTTACCAAAATGGTTAACGATAGTGGTGGACTGGCCAAGGTAACTTGTGCATTTGCCAATGAAATGAGCCGACGAGGCCATGAGGTTGTATTAGTATATAGTGATGAACAATCTGGAGAGTTTTATTATCCTATTACTAGTCATATCTTGCAATATGATTTGCGGAATATGGATGGACAAAGAGTAGTATATCCTCTTACATTACGATTAAAGCGTGAATGGTATCGTATATTTAATAAGCAAAAAGCGAGAACTATTAATAATGAGTTTGCAGAAACATATTTATTGAAACCATTGAAACGAATTTTAGAAGAGATACAACCAGATGTTATTGTAAGCTTTCAACCTGCAACAACAAAACTGTTGGTTATAGATTTAGCAACCTCAATACCTGTTATAACAATGAGTCATGGTGATCCAGAAGATTATTTCCAATTTTATCCAAAAGCTGAAATACCAGCTGTAGAAAAATGTGCAATGAATCAAGTTCTTTTACCATCATTTAAGGAACATTTACTACATCATTTACCGAATGCGAAGGTGACTGTGATTGGTAATGCGATTCCACAATATAAGGAACAAGTAAATCTAAATAGACCTAAAGAAACCTATAGAATAGGGTTTTTAGCCCGATTATCAAAAAATCATAAACAACCACACTTGTTGATTGAGGCATTTTGTAAATTGGCAAAAGATTTTTTAGACTGGGAGTTAGTTTTATGGGGTGCGAAAGAAGGAGACGCCTTTTTTAAGCAAATGGAGTTAATGATATCTAGGCATGGACTAGAAGAGCGAATTCGGTTTGCTGGAGTGACAAAAGATGTAGAAGGTGCACTAGCGAGTTGTGATATTTTTGCCTTTCCAAGTGCCTATGAAGGCTTCGGTTTATCATTGGGGGAAGCTATGAGTAAGGGCCTACCTGCGGTGGGCTTTGCATCTTGTAGCGCTGTTAATGAACTAATCATTGATGGATATAATGGAATACTGTGCGAAGATGGTGCCGATGGCTTATCTCAAGGATTAAAAAAATTAGTGAGTAATCAAGCATTACGTGTAGAATATGGTGCGAATGCTGTTGAAAGTATGAAAGTGTATTCTCCTGAGAGAATATGGGATCAGTGGGAACTGTTGTTAAATAACATAAAACAAAACAGGGATTGCTAGGGTAGTAGTATGTACAAAAAAATTGTAATAAGTCGGTTTGGTGGTTTAGGGGATATGGTAATGCTTACCCCTATATTGAGAGGAATAAAAACGCTTTTGCCGGAAACTAAGCTAATAGTTGTAGGGGAAGAAAATGCTAGAGCCCTAATGGAGGGATGTTCGTTTGTTGATGAATATCTTGGATTCGATAAAAGTTATAAAAGTTCTTGGAATATTATAAAAAAAATATGGAGAGCTGATATTGTATATCTAATGGATACGCTATATCGTATCTCTATAATTTATTGGTTAGCAAGAGTAAAAAAGAGAATAGGGTTTCCTCATAAAAGGAAGTTTTTTTTAACGGATCTTATTTCACCAAAGTCTTGGATGGACTATGCGTATGAACCAGTGGTATATGCTGATTTTGTGAAAGATATACTGCAAATAGATATTACACAGATACCAGACTGGGACCATTTGTTCTATCCTGAAGGAAGTGAATTAGAAAAGAAAAACGTAAATGAATTATTAAAGAATAGACTATATAATGATTTTATAGTTTGTAGTTTAGAAACAGGCGGACATGCGAAAGATTGGCCTATTGAACACTGGTTGGACCTATTTAGGGAGTTAGAAGAACTAGAAAAAAGTGTGGTTATTATTGGTGTTCCATCAAAAAAATATAATGACATAGAATTCCCTAGTAATGTGCTTGATTTAAGAGGAAAGACAAATCTCCTTGAAATAGGAGAAGTTATACGATTAGCAGATATGGTTGTTAATGGGTGCAGTTTCCCAATTCATGTAGCAAATGCTGTTGATACACCGGTAATTGGACTATATGGGTCGC
>CAUUEA010000027.1:0-17686 GCA_963544145.1 uncultured Veillonella sp. | reverse complement strand
AACCTCATCACCCTTCATCAGCGTAAGTATTTCTTAAACTTTTACATGCAAGATAGACAGGTATAACACAACTTCATATATGCTTTTTCTAAAATACACGAGTAAGATAGGGATAAGAGCCATTTCTATGTTGTCATGTAAATTAAGAGGTGTGAATATGGTAAAGGCTGAGGAAGGATCGGAATTATTTTGCAAGTATTATGAACGGTGGATTCGGATGTACAAGGAAGGGGCTATTCGAGAGGTAACGATGAAAAAGTATGAGATTACCTTGGCATGGTTACAAAATTTAGTACCTGAACTTCGACTTTCAGAGTTAAATCGAATTACCTATCAACAATTATTAAACGACTATGCAGTGTATCACGAACGGCAAACAACGATGGACTTTCACCATCAATTAAAAGCAGCCGTACTGGATGCAGTTGATGAGGGATTCATTGATCGGGACCCGACGCGGAAAGCGATTATTAAGGGGAAGGCACCACGAGAGAAGAAGATTAAGTATTTGAATCAATTCGAGTTGCACACATTGCTAGTGCATTTGAATCTTACACCAGAAATTAATTGGGATTGGTTTATTTTTATCATAGCCAAGACAGGCATGCGCTTTTCAGAGGCCCTAGCATTGACCCCGAAAGACTTTGACTTTCCACATCAATCACTGATTGTAAATAAAACCTGGGACTACAAAGGACATGGTGGATTTTTGCCAACAAAGAACAAGTCCTCTGTACGAAAGATTCAATTGGATTGGCAAACGATTATTAAATTTTCTGAATTAATCAAAGATTTGCCAGAAGATATGCCAATCTTTGTGAATGGGGCTGTGTATAATTCGACGGTCAATGATAGGCTAGAGAGATACTGCAAGGACTTAGGGATTCCTGTTATTTCTGTTCACGGATTACGTCATACCCATGCATCGTTGCTGCTCTTTGCAGGAGTATCCATTGCTAGTGTCGCTAGACGATTAGGTCATGCGAGTATGACTACAACACAGAAAACGTACATCCATATCATTCAAGAACTGGAAAATCGAGATATTGATTTGGTGATGCGTTCAATGGCTGGATTGGCATAAATTATTTTCGTGGAATGGCTCTTTATTTCTATCTTATGGTATACTAGTAGTGTATAGTTATAGGTAAATGAAAGGGATGGAGTATGAAAGAAGATGTACGAATTTTAATCATTAAAATGAGTTCTCTAGGTGATATCATTCATGCCTTACCGACACTGTATGCATTGCGCCAACAATATCCGAAGGCGCATATTGCATGGGCAGTTCATGAACAGTTTAAGGATGTGATTCCTCCCAAACCTTGGGTGGATGAAATCATCATCATAGATAAAAAACAATTAAAACGCTTTTCCTATTGGAAACAATTATGGAAGTTATTGCATGAAAAGCACTTTGACATTTCTTTAGATTTACAATCTATTGCGAAAAGTGCCATCGTGGCGGGTCTTAGTGGTGCGAAGAAACGCTATGCATACTGGGAACTTCGTGAGGGGAGTTGGCTTGTAAACACAGCACTTGTGGGTGAACACAAAATGGATCACGTCATCGAGCGCTATTTAGATACGGCTCGTGCTTTGGGCTGTGATGTAAATGACATCGAGTTCCCATTGCCGACTTTCACAGAAGCAGAAACTGCGGTGACACAGAAGTTAAATGCTAGAGGAGCTTTCATCGAAAACCCATATATTGTCATCGCTCCAGGCGCGCGGTGGGCAGTGAAGGAGTGGCCTATTTCTCATTTCATCGACCTCAGTAAACGATTGGTGGCAGCAGGTGAGACGGTGGTGCTTATTGGTGCCAAAGAGGATGCGGATAAAGGTCGTGCCATTGTAGACGGCATCTCCAGTGATAATGTGGTGAATCTCATTGGTGACACAAATTTGAAAGAACTTATCGAGGTCATTCGTCACAGTGCTTTATACATCAGTGCTGATACGGGACCGTTGCATATTGCGAATGCTTTGAAAGTACCATTGATTGCTTTATTTGGGACTACTTGTCCAGAACGGACAGGTCCATATGGAGGCGATCATATTCACATTATTGTGTCACCTACATCACGGGCGACCTTAGAGCGACCATTGGTGGAAGATTTGGAATGTATGGCACAGATTACGGTGGATACTGTATTTGATACCGTGAAAGAAATGAGGAATTTATGATAGAGTTAGATGGAAAGCGGATTGTGGTAACCTTTTTGATGCATTTAGGCGATGTGGTGCTGACTACACCGTTCATCCATGCTCTTAGAAAGTTAGCTCCTCACAGCCATATTACCTATGTGATTGACAAGAAGTTGGCAGATGTATATCGTCATAATCCGTATATTGATGCCTTAGTGAAAGTGGATAAAAAAGGGGTTCATAATAGCATTGGTGGTCTCAATCAAATTGCCAAAGAGATTCGCCACCAAGGGCCGGTGGATGTAGTTATTAACTTGCATCCTAATGAACGAACATCCTATTTAGCGTGGAAGTTAAAAGCTAAAGTAACCACCGGGATGAGTCATTTCCTATTCCGTCCGTTTATGACGAAGGTAACACGATTGAATCGTAAGACAGTGCATGCTGCTCAAATGTACATGAATGTGCTAGAGCAGTTAGGGTATACGATAGAACATGAAGGGCTAGAAATCTTTACTAGTCCAGAGTGGGATGAAAAGGTGCAAGCATTTTATGCCTCTCAAGGTGTGACGGAAACGGATCGCCTTATCGGATTTAATATTGGCAGTGCGGTGCCGGAAAAACGTTGGCCTAAGGAACGATTTGCTCATATTGCAGACACCTTAGCTAAAGAAGGGTACAAAATTGTATTCTTTGGAGGCCCTATGGATGAAGAGCTGGTACAGGACGTACTAGATGCGATGACGGAGCCCGCTATTAAGGGAGCGGGGCAATTCAGTATTGGAGAATTGGCAGCAGCCATGAAACGATGCGATTGTTTGGTGACTAATGATTCTGGTCCTATGCACGTAGGGGTCAGTCAGGGGGTTCCTATTGTGGCGCTCTATGGACCTTCTAATCCAGCTTTGTATGGACCTTTCACAGAGAAGGCTGTAGTCTTGGAATCGATGGAACATTACGATGTGAACAAAAATATGAAACAGGTGCTAAAAGAGGGTAACTACAAAGGGTTGTCTGTGATTTCTGAGGAATCTGTACTGGCGGGCATACGGGAGATGTTAGAGAGAAAGGGTATGAAGTAAGGATGCACTATATTGTATTTGACTTGGAATGGAACCAGCCCTATACATTAGAACCGAATATGATACGACGCTCGGGGTTTCCATTCATTGGTGAGATTATACAAATAGGCGCCGTAAAACTTGATGAAAGTTTGCAAATTGTAGATCAATTTGAAGTATTTATTACTCCTAAATTTCTATCTATTATGCATCATTCGGTGGAGAAGTTGACCCATATTACTATGGATAAGCTGCGTAAAGAAGGGGTATCTTTCCGCCGTGGGTGCGAAAAGTTTTTACGCTTTATTGGCTCCGATGGTATACTGATATCTTGGGGACCCGATGATATTGAAATGTTGATGGATAACGCCCTCTGTCACAGGGTACATGTACATCGGGAAGTGCCTTGGTTTGATGCCCAATCCCTATATGCTAAAACGATGCACAACTGTAGTCAGCAATATGCTTTGCAAAAAGCGATGGATGAGATGCATGTACAAACACCTAATTTACAAGCCCATAATGGTTTGCATGATGCCATCTGCACAGCCATGGTATGCCAACGATTTCCATTTTTAAAAGCTTTACAAAAAAAACGTGAAAAACAGGGAAAACAACGATGTTTTTATGGGCTTTCACGACATGAACATAAAATATTTGAGTCCATTGTGACCATGCCGCGTATATTTCGGCAAAGTAATCGGGCGAAAACTACATGCCCTGTTTGTAAGGAGCCTTTGCACTTAGACCCTATTGTGGGAGTGGTAAAACATCGCTTTTTATCTATGGGAGCTTGCAAGGAACATGGTACCTTTGGGGTCCATTGGTATGTAGGAAAATCGATTAGCAAGCATTTAGGAAAACGCTATTATGTTTCCAAAATGGTCACCAATGCACCTAAGGGTTTGCGTGAATTATATGCGCGCAAAAAATAAATGTTAACATTAGAAAAGAAAGGAGCTAAGTATGGAACGTAGAAATGCTTGGCATGAATATACAGAACAACAATTACAAGAGATTGATACTTTGGCAACGATGTATCGCCATTTTCTAGATTATGGTAAAACAGAGCGTGAATGCGTTGACCAAATTGTGGAGGCTGCAGAAGCTGCTGGGTACCGTAATATGGATAGTGTTATCAAAGAAGGTATTACCTTAAAAGCAGGCGATAAGGTCTATTATGTGCACATGAAAAAAGCGGTAGCCATGGTGAATATCGGCACAGAACCGATTGAACAGGGTATGAATATTTTAGGTGCTCATATTGATTCTCCTCGGCTAGATGTGAAACAAAATCCTTTTTATGTGGACAGCGATTTGGCTTTACTAGATACGCATTATTATGGAGGTATCAAAAAATACCAATGGGTGACTATGCCTTTGGCGATTCATGGTGTTGTGGTAAAACGTGATGGCACTGTCATCAATCTGGCTATCGGTGAAAGTCCAACAGACCCTGTATTTTGTGTTACAGATTTATTGCCACATTTGGGACAAGAACAAATGGAGAAAAAAGCTGCCAAAGTGGTAGAAGGGGAACAACTAGACCTTCTTATCGGCAGTCGCCCTGTAAAAGGAGAATTAAAAGAGGGCGTGAAAGCCTATGTATTGCAAGTGTTACAAGAACAATACGGTTTTGAAGAAGAAGATTTCTTGTCCGCAGAACTTGAAATCGTACCAGCTGGTGCAGCACGAGAATTAGGCTTTGACCGTTCTATGATCATCGGCTATGGTCAAGATGACCGTGTATGTGCCTATACATCCTTAGTGGCGATGTTAGAAACAGACAATGTGAGCCGCACTACATGTACCTTATTGGTGGATAAAGAAGAAATTGGTTCCGTTGGTGCCACTGGTATGCAATCTCGTTTCTTTGAGAACTTCATGGCAGAATTATTGGAAGCTATGGGATATACCTCTCCATTAGCAGTGCGACGCACTTTATCCAACAGCCATATGTTGTCTTCTGATGTGAGCGCTGGATTTGACCCACTGTATGCGAGTGCCTTTGAAAAGAAAAATGCTGCCTTCTTAGGTCGTGGTGTGGTATTTAATAAATTTACTGGTTCTCGTGGTAAAAGTGGCTCCAACGATGCCAACGCAGAATATATGGCACGGATTCGTCAACTAATGGATCAAGATAATATTTCTTACCAAACGGCTGAACTAGGTCGAGTAGACCTTGGTGGAGGCGGTACGATTGCTTATATTATGGCTCTCTATGGTATGAATGTGATCGACTGTGGTGTAGCTGTACTTAGCATGCACTCTCCTTGGGAAGTGACGAGCAAGGCTGATATTTATGAAGCAAAACGTTGTTATTTAGCGTTCTTAGCAGCGAAAGGGGAATAATCCTATGACAACACAGGATGAAATGGAACGGGTGAAAGTAGATATTTTTAGCATGACTAAAGATGAAGCGGAACAATTTGTGAAAGATAAAGCCTACTTTATGATGGTCCTTCGCAAATTGATGTATGAATACTGTCCCATCGTAAAAGTAGAACGATTTGAGCCTACAGAAGGAGAAAGTATTTCGGGATATTTGACGGAGGAAATGGAACAAGACCAAACGCCTGTATTGTCTGTGGTGTTAGATCCCTTTGAAGTAGCTGCTATGAAAGTGGCAGAAGAGCGAGGTAAATTAAAAGAGTATGTCTTTGCAGCTAGCGAAATGACAGAAGTTTTATTAAACATATTAAAAGAAAAAATTTCTAATGGTGAATTACAGTAATAGAAAGGACAGATTATGTTATATATTGAATATCCAAAATGTACGACTTGTAAACGAGCAAAAAAATATTTAGATGACCATGGTATTAGCTATACGCACCGTGATATTAAAGAAGAAAACCCAACAGCGGAAGAATTAGGCGTATGGTATCCAAAAAGCAAAAAAGCAGATATTAAAGCCTTCTTTAATACATCCGGTCAAATCTATCGTGGGGAAGGTATTAAGGATAAGTTGCCAACTATGACAGAAGATGAGAAATTAGCGTTGTTAGCAACGAATGGTATGTTGGTGAAACGTCCTATTTTGGTATTAGAAGATACAGTGCTTGTTGGATTTAAAGAACCAGAGTGGGAAGAAGCGTTAAAACGCAATGGTTTACTGTAGCTATTTTTAATAAGTTGTGGTATACTAAAGGTAACTTTTATAGAATCTATTAAAAGAGTGAGCTGCGGCTCACTCTTTCTCTTATACTGTGGCAAGGAGGGGATAAGATGAAACGTGACGCCGTAGAGGAATTTGTGTCCGAAGTAGTAGAAACGATTATAGAGTCTACGGAGTTAGAGCTTGTGGATGTGGAATACGTGCATGAGCGGGAATGGTACTTGCGCGTATTTTTAGACAAAGAGGGAGGCATCGATTTAGATGACTGCCAAATGGTGAGTGAAAAATTAAGCGAAGTATTGGATGCAAAAGACCCAATCAAAGAGAATTACTTATTAGAAGTATCTTCGCCAGGATTGGATCGAGTATTGAAAAAAGAAAAAGATTTCATTCGTTACCATGGACGTGATGTGGATATTCAATTGTTTAAGCCGATTGATGGCAAAAAACAATACACAGGATCTTTACAAGGCTATTCTGATACAGTCATCACCATTCAGGTGCAAGAAGAACGTATTGACCTAGAACGTGCAGCGATTGCACAAATTCGTTTACATTTAGATTTTTAAGGGAGGAAACCAGTGAGTCAAGAATTAGTACAAGCGGTATTAGCAGTTACTAAACAAAAAGGTGTGGCGCCAGAGATTATTTTTGATTCTCTTGAAGTGGCATTATTACAAGCCTATCGCAAAGAGGTGGGAGCAAACCAAGAGGCATATATTTATTTCAATCGTGAAACAGGAGATTATAAAGTGTTGGCTAAGAAAACCGTAGTGGACACGCCTGAAAACGAAGAAGTCGAAATTGCTTTAGCAGATGCTCGTCAGTTGGATAAACGTATGGAAATTGGCGATATTATTGAAGTGGATGTAACGCCAAAGAACTTCGGTCGTAGTGCAGCCCATACGGCAAAACAATTGTTGATTCAACGCTTGAAAGAAGCGGAACGCAATATTGTCTATGATGAATACTCCAGTCGTGAAGGTGATATTTTGACTGGTTTGGTGGAACGTATTGAAGGTCGAAATGTATTCATTAACTTAGGAAAAACTGAGGCGATTTTACCTGTATCTGAGCAAATTCCTAGTGAAAGCTATGCTGTGGGCGACCGCATTAAATGCTACATTGTGGAAGTGAAAAAGACTACCAAAGGTCCCCAAATCATGATTTCCCGTACACACCCTGGTTTATTAAAACGCTTGTTTGAATTGGAAGTACCGGAAATTGCGGAAGGTACTGTAGAATTGAAATCAGTAGCTCGTGAACCAGGTATGCGCTCTAAAATCGCTGTTGTATCACGCGAGGAAGAAGTGGATGCAGTAGGTGCTTGTGTAGGTCCTAAAGGACAACGTGTACAAAATATCGTGGATGAGTTAAATGGTGAAAAAATCGATATCGTGAAATGGGATGAAGATCCAGCGGTATATATTGCCAATGCTTTAAGTCCAGCGAAAGTGGTAAGCGTAGTGGCTCGCGATGAAGAAAAAACATCTTCTGTGGTAGTGCCAGATTACCAACTTTCACTAGCTATCGGTAAAGCAGGTCAAAATGCTCGTTTAGCAGCGAAATTAACAAATTGGAAAATCGATATTAAAAGTGAAACACAAGCCGCTGAAGCCGGTGAATATGTGGAATCTGATACTATGATTTCCTTGGATGCTTTTGGAGATGAAGACTAATATGAAACAGAAGTCTCAGCCTATGCGAGTATGTGTGGGATGTGGAGAACTTCTTCCCAAGAAAGAGTTAACACGTGTTGTGTTGAGCCCAACGGGAGAGATTTCTATTGACCCTACAGGTAAAGCCCCTGGACGGGGAGCGTATATGGAAATGAAAGTAGAATGCCTAGACATGGCGTATAAAGCAAAGCGTTTAGAGCGTTCGTTAAAACATAAAGTTTCACAAGAAATTTATGAATCTTTAAAGGAACAAATATCCCATGAATAAAGAAAAAGTGTTGAATATATTAGGATTAGCACAGCGAGCAGGTCGCTTATTATCAGGCGATTTTGTAGTGGAATGGTCCATGAAGCGGCAAGCCTATCCACTGTTGATTATGGCAGAAGATTGTGCGCAGAATAATGCTAAAAAATATATGCACTTAGCCGAGTCTCATCAGGTGCCCCTTCGTTTAGTAGGGACCAAAGAGGAACTAGGTAGAGCATTGGGAAAAGAAATGCGAGCAGTTATATTAGTAAATGATGCTGGATTTGCTAAATCCTTGCTAGCTGAAATAGATAAGAATCAGTAGAGGGGGAATGTAGATGTCCAAAAAAAGAGTATATGAAGTAGCAAAAGACCTAGGTGTAGAAAATAAAGTAGTGATTGATGCTTTAAAAAAGCACAATGTAGAAGTGAAAAGCCATATGAGTACAGTGGAGGATTCACAAGTATCTATGATTAAACAATCGTTAGCAGGTGGCGCTAAACAAGCACAAAGTGAAGCACCAAAAGCAACTCAACAAGCACCGCAAAAGAAAGTACACGAATACCGTCGCAATGAAGATGGCGAAAGACGTGGACCTAAACAAGATAGAAATAATCGCAATGATCGTAACGATCGTGGAGACCGTAATGACCGTGGTGAAAAGCGTGACCGCCCATTCAATCGTGATGGTAAAAATAATGGTCAACGAGATCATCGCAATGACAGAAATGACCGTGGAGACAATCGTTCTAACCAACGAAATGGTCAAAACCGTGATGGTCGTCGTCCAGAAGGTCGCAATGATCAACGTCAAGACAATCGTAATGGTGGTAATCGTCCTAACAATGGTGGCAGATTCGACCGCAATAATGACCGCAATCATGATCGCAACAACAATCGTAGTAACGATCGTAATAATGATCGTCGCAATGATGGACCACGTCGTGAACGCCGCTTAGAGATTCCACAAGTGGATCCAGCTCTTACTGTGAAAACAGAAGGTCGTGATCGTCAAGCGAGCCGTGAAGTGGATCGTCAAAAAGAAAATCGTCGTTTTGAATCTGAACATCGCAATGAAAATCGTAGCGAGCGTCGCAATAAAAAAGATAAAAAAGGTAAAAAAGGCGAACGTACTCAATCCTTAGTATCTTCTGCGTTGCAAAAAAATAAAAATAAGGTTAAGCAACGTAATGAGCAACACATCAAACAAAAAGAAGAAGAACGCCGTAAGGCTGAAGCAGCGATTGCTACATCTATCGAACTGTCTGGGCCATTAACTGTTAAAGAATTGGCTGAAAAAATGGGCCGTGAAGTATCTGAAATCATCAAAAAATTGATGATGTTAGGTGTTATGGCTACCATCAACCAAGAAATTGATGTGGAAACTGCTATGGTATTAGCAGAAGATTTCGGCGTGGAAGTGGTAGAAGTAGAACCTGAACAAGATCCTACAGAAATCATCGAAATCGAGGATAGCCCAGAAAGCTTACAAGCTCGTCCACCAGTTGTTACCATCATGGGTCACGTTGACCATGGTAAAACATCTTTGTTGGACGTGATTCGTTCTACCAATGTAACAGCTTCTGAAGCAGGTGGTATTACGCAGCATATCGGTGCCTACCAAGTTCGCTATGAAGGTAATAAAATTACATTCCTTGATACACCAGGCCATGAAGCTTTCACAGCGATGCGTTTGCGTGGTGCTCAATCCACGGATATCGCAGTCCTTGTGGTAGCTGCTGATGACGGTGTTATGCCACAAACCATCGAAGCTATCAACCATGCTAAATCCGCAGAAGTGCCAATTATCGTAGCTATCAATAAAATGGATAAACCAGGTGCGAACCCTGACCATGTAAAACAACAACTGTCTGAACACGGTTTGCTACCAGAAGAATGGGGCGGTGATACCATCATGGTTCCTGTATCTGCTAAACAACGTCAAGGTATTGAAGACCTATTGGAAACTATCTTGTTGGTAGCAGAAGTACAAGAATTGAAGGCGAACCCTAACCGTAAGGCACAAGGTATCGTTATCGAAGCCCAATTGGATAAAGGCCGTGGTCCTGTATGTACAGTGTTGGTACAAAAAGGTTCCTTACGTGTAGGGGAAACGATCCTTGCCGGTGTAGCCTACGGTAAAGTACGTGCTATGACGAATGAACGTGGAGAAAAAGTAAAAGTAGCTCGTCCATCTATGCCTGTGGAAATCTTAGGTTTATCTGATGTACCACAAGCTGGTGAAGTGATATTCGCTGTAGATGACAACGAAGCTCGTTCCATTGCAGAAAAACGTATTGAAAAACAACGCATTACTGAAATGAATGCGAAAACAAAAGTCACTCTTGATGATTTGTTCAACCAAATGCAACAAGGGGAATTGAAAGACTTAAATATTATTATTAAAGGTGACGTACAAGGTTCTGTAGAAGCATTACGTCAATCCTTAGAGGGCATTAAAAACCCAGAAGTACGCATCAATATTATCCACAGTGCAGTAGGTGCTATTAACGAATCTGACGTGATGTTAGCCTCTGCATCGGGTGCGATTATTATCGGCTTTAACGTGCGTCCAGATGCAAATGTACGTAAAGAAGCAGAAAAAGAAAGTGTTGACCTTCGCACATACCGTGTCATCTATGATGCCATCAATGAAATCGAAGCCGCTATGCGTGGTATGTTAACTCCTGAATTTAAAGAAGTTATCTTAGGCCGTGCAGAAGTACGCCAAGTCATTTCTACACCGAAAGCTATCGTAGCTGGTTCTTATGTGACAGAAGGTAAAATCACGAATAACTCTGAAATTCGCTTAATCCGTGATGGTATCGTTATCCATGAAGGTCATATCGATTCCTTGCGCCGTTTCAAAGATGAAGTGAAAGAAGTAGCTACAAACTTTGAATGTGGTATTTCCTTGGAACGTTACCGTGATGTGAAAGAAGGCGACGTCATCGAAGCGTACAAAATGGAAGAAATTGCCCCAGAATTATAGGAGGTATCCATGAGCGAAGTTCGTGTACGAAAATTACAAGAGTTTATTAAACAAGAAGCAAGCCAAATCTTATTGCGTGGGTTGAAAGACCCTCGCATTGGATTTGTGACAGTTACCGATGTGCGTGTCACAGGTGATTTGCGAGAAGCTATGATTTATGTAAGCTTATTCGGCAGTGAGGCGGAGAAAAAACAGTCTTTAGAAACATTACGCAGAAGTGCTGGCTACTTCCGTTCTGAACTAGGAAAGGTGCTTCAATTGCGCCACATCCCTAGCATTGCCTTTGATGCAGATACATCCTTAGATTACAGCATGCACATCGAAGGATTATTAAATTCTATTAAACAAGAGGAACAATAATGGCGAAAATTAGTATTGATCAACTAAAAACAGCGATTGATACAGCCCATTCTATTCTTCTTACCGTTCATGTCAGTCCCGATGGAGATGCTATAGGTTCTATGCTCGCTATGTATGAAGCCTTAGTGTCTCAAGGGAAAACAGTCCGTATGGTGGTGGACGATGTGATTCCTGAAAAGTTTTCTTTTCTTCCTCTATGCTCTAAGATTGAGCCTGTGGAAAGTTTAGAAGCTGGATACGAATCTGATATGCTACTCATTCTGGACGCTAGCACATTTGAACGAATTGGAGAAGTAGGTGTACGAGTGAGTGCACCTACTTTTAATATAGACCATCATATTTCTAATACGGAATTTGCAGACGGTTTATATTTGCGTCCAGATTTTTCTTCTACTGGAGAAACGGTGGCGTACCTATGTAAGATGTGGAATTGGGAAATCACTCAGTCGATGGGACAAGCCTTGTATATGGCGATGGCTACCGATACAGGGTTCTTTAAATTCTCCAATACAACAGCTCATACGATGGAAATGGCAGGTTTATGCTTGCAAGTAGGAGCAGAGCCACATGTAATTTCCGAAGCCATTGAAATGGTGGAGCCAGGTCGTATCGAGGTGATGAAAGAAGTACTGGATAATGTAGCGTTTCATCATGCAGGGCAAGTGGTATCCATGTGCTTGACTTTGCCGTTAATGGAACGCATGGGGGATGATACAGATGGATTTGTGGACATGATTCGGAACATCAAAGGTGTAGACGTGGCCATCGTGTTGAAATCTAAAACAGAGACATTGACTCGTGCCAGCATACGAAGTAAAGTACGTGATGCGAACCAAATTGCTAGTCACTTTGGAGGCGGTGGTCATATTCGTGCTGCCGGTTGTTCCATCGATAGTCCTATCCATGAGGCCTTGGAACAAATTTTAGCGGTGATTGACTAATGGATGGTGTTATTTCCTTAATCAAGCCACCGGGCATTACTAGCCATGATGCAATCGGTATTTGCCGACGCATTCTGAAAGAACGTCGTATCGGTCATAGTGGGACCTTGGATCCCTTAGCATACGGTGTGTTGCCTATCTTTGTAGGGAAAGCTACTAGGGCTATTGAGTACACAGAATCTATCGGTAAGACCTACGTGGCGGAATGCAAATTTGGGGTTGAAACAGATACGGAAGATAGTACTGGCAATGTACTGCGTACTATGGATAGGATTGAGGCTCCCAGTTGGAGTGCTTTAGAACAAGCAGTGCAGTCTTTTCAAGGGTCCATAGAGCAACGGCCATCCAAGTATTCTGCCATCAAAATTAATGGGCAGCGGGCCTATGATTTAGCACGGGCAGGGGTGGACTTTGAACTACCTGCTCGGTTGATTCAGATCTATGATATTGAGCTGCTAGCCTATGCGTTTCCATTCTTTACCATTCGTGTGCGATGCTCTGCAGGGACCTATGTGCGAGCCTTGTTGCGAGATATTTGTCATCGCTTAGAACTGTGTGGCATGATGACACAATTATGTCGTACAGAAGTAGGACAACGCGAAATTGAACACTCTGTGACGATTGAAGAGTTGGAAATGCTAGGAGAACAAGCGGTGCAACCAGTGGATACCTTGCTGGATCATTTACCAGCAGTGTATATCAACGATATTAACCGTATCCGACTAGTACAGGGTAAACAAGTGCCAATCCATACTGTAAAACCGGATGGAGCTTTTTGTGTGTCTCCAGAGGAAATCCCTGTAGACACATTAGTAAGAGCCTATGATGCGAATGGTTTTATGAGCATCTTGCGACGGTTGGAAACTACTTTGAAAGTAGAAAAGAATATATACATATAACATATATATAAGAAATGGTCAGGAACCTTATAGGAGCCTGACCATTTTTTCATGTATACGCTTTCTATAGTCTACAGTTGTGTTATAATAAAGAGTACACTGAAATAAAAGTTCTATTTCATATTTCAAAAGATAAGGATTAGTATGAATATTTTATATACGATATCAGAGTTAGATACGATACAGGAACCCATTGTATATGGGATGGGAACCTTTGATGGACTGCACTTAGGTCATCAATCTATTATTAAGGAAGTCTGTGACAGCGCCAAGGCATGTCAGGGAGTTTCTGTGATAGTTACCTTTGATGCGCATCCATTTACCATATTACAACCGAAACAAATTCCACCTCGTTTGTTACAACGAGAAGAACGATATGACATGTTAAAAACTATGGGTGTTGATTATGTGTTGGAGCTTCCTATGACTCCAGAATTAGTAGAGCAGTCAGGAGAAGATTTTATTCATGGATTATGTGCCCATCGTAATGTACCGAAAATCGTTGTAGGTGCAAATTTTAATTTTGGATATAAAGGCTTAGGAAATTCACTGTTAATTCGTCAATTATATCCGTCTATTGAAGTGCATGATCAAGAATTAGTGCGCTATGATTGGATAGATGCGCCTATATCTAGTACTGCCATACGTAGCAGTATTCTACGTGGTGATATTGAACTAGCTAATACAATGTTAGGTAGACCGTACCGCTTTACGGGTACTGTAGTGAAAGGAGATCAACGAGGGCGGACCTTGGGATTCCCTACGTTAAACTTTCATTTTCCAGATACGATGGCAGCACCGGCTGATGGTGTGTATGTCAACCAAGTATATATCGGTGGCAAATGGTATGGCGCAGTAGGAAATATGGGAGATAATCCAACTTTCACCAATCAATATCATCGTTTTGAAACACATTTGTTTGATTTCTCTGATGATGTGTATGGAGAAGTGGCTACGGTAGAATTTCTGGCTTTCATCCGTGGAGAAGTTAAGTTTGATTCTCTGCAAGCCCTCATCGATCAAATGGAAGATGATAAAGCCTTTGCATTAGACCATTTACATCATACGATTTATAAAAAATTCTAAGGAGTATGTTTATGAAATTACAAGAAAGTCGTCAAAAAATTGATGTGATTAATAAAGAGTTAATCCGCTTATTCGAGGAACGCTTGAATATCGTAGTAGAGATTGCGAAGTATAAAGAAGAGCATCAGATGAAAATTCATGATGTACAAAGAGAGCAGGAAATCCTTGAGTCTGCTGTACAAGCGTTGGAAAACCCTGAATTAGAAGAGTATGCAAAAGAATTTATGAATGAGGTAATTCGTATTTCTAAAGATTATGAAAAGAACCATATTCATCAACATATTTTCTTAATTGGTATGCCAGGTGCGGGTAAAACAACCATCGGTAAGGCCTTAGCACAAACGTTAGGGTTAGAGTTCTTTGATGTGGATACAGAAATCCAAGAGCGCACAGGAAAATCTATCCAAAATATTATTATTCATGATGGAGAAGATGAATTCCATCAATTAGAACTTAACGTAATTCAAGACTTAGTGAGCAAAAAAAATGCTAGTGTCATTGCTACAGGTGGTGGTACAGTGCTGTGTGATGCTACGGCTGAACTAATGCGTGAATCGGGTTATGTGGTATTGATTCAACGTGATGTAAAACAAATTCTTGATGATTTAGATATGGAAATTCGTCCATTATTGAAAGAAAGTATTGAGTATATTTTCCGTCTATACGAAGAACGCCAACCAATTTATGAACGGGTAAGTCATATTAAAATTGAAAATATTAGTAATGTAGCGGATGTGGTGCAAGCTGTCATTTCTGCGTTACCTAATGCATCCCTATGATGACAGTATTAGGAACGGTTTATCGTGTCATCTATAAATCTCCTCAAGAGAATTATTGTGTATTTATTCTAAGAGATTACCAAGATGATACGCATACTTGTGCAGGTAATATTGCACCCCCTAAGGTAGGGGAAGAGGTAGAAATTAAGGGAAAATTTGTGATTCATAAAAAATATGGTAAGCAGATTTCCGTTCAAAGTATACAACGAGTGATACCAGATACCTTGGCAGGGGCAAGACGATATTTAGAAAGCCTGGGAGTCAAAGGCTTAGGACCTAAATCATTAGAAAAATTGTTGGATTATTTTGGTATTTCTATTCTGGAGATTTTAAAAAAAGAAAATCCTATTGAAATCCTGGAGGCACCGATTCCCTCTCGTAAAACAAAGCAAGAGCTGTATAGGGTATTGCTAGGAGAAGGGGTTCTACAGGAAATTAATGACTTTTTTGCTAAGTACAATATGAGTAATCGTTGGAGTCGTCAACTTTATGAAATATACGGTGCAAAGACGATTGAAATGTTACAAGATAATCCGTACTATTTGTTGACCGTAGATACAAATTTACCTTTTAATGTAGTGGATCATTTTGCAGAGGAGCTAGGATTTCCTTTTGATAATCCGAAACGTATCGATGCAGGTATTCGCTTTACTATGGAACACCTTGGAGCTTCTGGACATTCTTGTATGCCCATAGAGGAATTGATGGTACAATTGTCGAATCTATTAGGTGATGACTATATCGATGTGATCGTAGACCGTTTAGAAACTTTAATTGAAACAAAGCGCTATGTACAAGTGGATCATGACGATGTACTGTATATCTACCATCCTACTGTGTATCGAGCAGAAGTAGATAGTGTGGAGTTTACAGCTGCCTTTTTAGATGAAGATGTACTACCCTTATTGGATGGTAATGATTTTTGTAAAAGCTATGAAATCAAACACTCTATACAATTAGGGGAAGAGCAAAAGAAAGCTATACATATGGCTCTCAGTCATCGATTCTCTATTATAACCGGTGGGCCAGGCACAGGAAAAACTACTATTATCAAAGCTTTAGTAGAAGGATTTCAGCAAGGGAACTTAAAACGTATCGTTCTCTGTGCACCTACGGGACGTGCTACAAAACGATTGTCGGAAGCGACAGGGATGGAGGCTTTCACCATCCATCGTTTGTTAGAACCGGAGCTAGAGAATAATACGTACACTTTTACCCGTAATCAGGATGAACCATTAGAGGCAGATGTAGTTATCGTAGACGAGTCGTCAATGCTGAATTTGGAGCTTTATTATGCCCTGATACAGTCAATTCCACCTAGTGCGTATGTGGTACTTGTGGGGGATGTGGATCAATTGCCGCCTATCGGTGCAGGCTTTATTCTGCGAGATATGTTGAATAGCTCTTTGATACCCTATCAAGGGTTAACACAAATTTATCGTCAACAAGAGGGAAATCGCATTATTGATAATGCATACGCCATCAATCATGGTGAGATGCCTAATCTGTCCAGTTGTGATGAATTTCAATTTGAAAGTGCTCATGATGTGGAAAGTGTTCTTTCCGCAATTACTAAGAACTATCGAGAGGAGTTAGCTCGTGTAGAGTCTGACTTAGACATTCAAATTGTCTGTCCCGTGCGTAAAGGGCCTATAGGAAGTGTAGCAATTTCTAAGCATTTGCAAGAGGAATTGAATCCGAAAAGAAAAGGCAAAGAAGAGCTAAAAGTAGATGGAACGGTGTATCGCGTTGGTGATAAAGTGATTCAAATGGAAAATAACTACGACCAAGATGTATATAATGGAGAAATTGGTGTTATCACAGATATTCTTGGTAAACAAGTGCATGTGAAATTTCCGGATAAATCGCTGACTCTTGATGAAGAAGATATGATGTCTATGGCGCTTGCCTATTCTATTACGGTTCATAAAGCGCAAGGTAGTGAATATGAACGCATTATTTTACCATTTATTTCTGCTTATAGCGTGATGCTACAGCGAAATCTACTCTATACAGCGATTACTCGTGCTAAGGACAAGGTAATACTCATCGGTAGCGAAACAGCGATAGATACAGCGGTGAATCGAGTAGATGTAAATTATCGATATACATTATTTAAGGAGCGCTTAGAGGGGGCGATCTAATGAGGTTGTGGGACTTATTGTGTCCACCCACTTGTATCCATTGTGGTAAAGATGTATATGCTCAAGGGGAGTGGTGTGATACGTGTTTGCAAGCAGTAATGCATGAACGTTGCATAAAAGGCCCAAAATATTCGTCTTTAGAATGTATATATATACTAGCAGATTATGCAGGTGGCATTAAAACCATGCTACACGATATAAAATTTAATGGAAAAAAGGAGCGAGCTCTAGGAG
>CAUUEA010000026.1:0-17835 GCA_963544145.1 uncultured Veillonella sp. | reverse complement strand
TTATTCGGAAAAATAAAAATGATGAAGATGGAGCAAAAGAGTTTTATTATTTAGGTCATATTCATGCCACAGGTGAAACGGAAGTATTTACAATGCCGGGGACAATAAAAAAAGCGGTTCGTATTATGTACGATTTAGAAACACCGATACGTGAAGATTTGTACGACTATTTTGTGAATCATTAAAGGAGATATGGATGAAGACGATAGAAGTAGTAGCGGCAGTTATTTTGAAAGATAACCAAGTATTAACTACACAAAGAGGTTATGGAGATTTACAAGGACGTTGGGAATTTCCAGGAGGTAAAATTGAGTTTGGAGAGGATCATAAAGCAGCTTTATTTCGTGAGATACAAGAAGAATTAGATGTGCAGATTACAGTAGGGGATTTTTTAACAACCGTAGAGTATGACTATCCTAATTTTCATCTCATTATGCATGCCTATCAATGTGAGTTATTAGGAGACTTTCATTTACAAGAACATAGTGCAGCTCGTTGGTTAAACTTAGAAACCTTATATGATGTAGATTGGTTAGAAGCAGATTTACCTATCGTGGAATGTGTGAAAAGTTTTATGTAGTCTTTACTTTGATGCTGCATTACATTATAATTTAAAGCAAGAAAGTACATAAAATGATATGAGGGGGGATATCTATCGATAATTCAAAGAGAATTTTAGAAATAGCAGAATATAATAATGGGTTAGTTACGACAGATATGGTTGTAAAAGAAGGTATATCACGGAGTAGCTTACAATATTTAGTGAACCGAGGAGAGTTAGAGCGTGCTTCAAGAGGGGTATATACATTACCTGAAGTATGGGAAGATGAATTTGTTGTCTTACAAAACCGGTATAAACGTGGAATCTATTCTTTGGATACTGTGTTATATTTAACTGATTTAACTGATAGGACGCCAATACGGTTTAATATGACGTTCCCTTATGGCTATAACTTAACAAATCCAAAGGCTGATGGAATTTTATGCAGGGGTATACGATCATCATTATATGATATTGGCATAAGTGCATTAGTAACGCCCAGCGGCAACACGGTAAGGGGATACTCTGTAGAGAGGACTTTATGTGACATTTTGCAACCAAGGTATCATACAGATATTCAAGTTATTACAGAAGCATTTAAACGATATACTAAAAGAACTGAAAAAAATATTCCTTTACTTTCCGAGTTTGCAAAGCTGTTGAAAGTAGAGGATAAAGTTCGTTCTTATTTAGAGGTGTTATTATGAAAAATGCTATGAAGCTCAAAAGTCTTATCAAAAAGATTTCGAAGGAGAAGAATATATCTGCTCAAATACTTTTACAAAATTATATGCTAGAACGTTTTTTAGAGAGGATCTCATATAGTAAGTATAAAAATAACTACATTCTCAAAGGTGGATTTTTAATTGCATCTATGATTGGAGTGGATATTAGATCTACTATGGATATGGATGCAACCATAAAAGGTTATCCATTAAATGAAGAGAGAATTATAGAAATGATTGATGATATTATAGCGATATCATTGAAAGATAGAATAACTTTTGAACGATGTGGTATAGAAGAAATTAGAGAAAAAGATGAGTATGTAGGGTATAGGATATCATTAATTGGTAATTATGATAAAATGGCGGTGCCATTAAAATTGGATATAACTACAGGAGATAAGATTACACCAAAAGAGATTGAATATAGGTATAATCTTATGCTAGAAGAAAGAAGTATTAATATATTAGCGTATAATTTATCTACGATTCTTGCGGAAAAGTTAGAATCGGTTATAGTAAGAGGGGATCAAAATACACGGCTTAGGGATTATTATGATATTTTTATCCTAACTAAGTTAGAGAGTAAAAATATAGAAATATCTACATTACAAATAGCTTTAAGAGAAACTGCTGAAAAGCGAGGTACATACAATAGAATAAAAGAATTTAATCAAGTTATTGAAGTGATTGAACTTAGTGACATTATGCGACAACGGTGGGACAACTATTCTAAAAAGTTTAGCTATGTGAAAGGTATTAAGTTTGAAGAGACGTGTGAATCTATTAAAAAGATTTTTGGACAACTAAAATTATAAGTCGTTAAGTATAAGAACTTTTGAAATAATGGAGAAAAGGAGAGAATATGAAAAAATTAACTACATCTATTTTACTAGCCCTATTCAGTGCTACGATCTTCACACCAACCCATGTAGAGGCTAGTTGGTTATCTAAAGCGTGGAAAAAGGTTGAAAAATCTTGGAATGAAGCGGGGAAACAAAGCAGTTCTACTGGAACAAGTAGTACATCTTCCGGTACGATTCATTTACCACAACGATCTGAGTATCCAAGAAACTTTGGTCTTCATCAAGTTGTAGGTCATTCATTAGAGACTATTGAATATCAGGTGCTGGGAGTTCCTATGGGAGCTACTTTCAGACAAGTAAGAAATAGCCTTGGTGAACCTACTGAAATTAATCGTGGTATGAGATATGGTGGAATAAGATTCGATATGTCGTTTACAAAAGGTGACTATTATGATAATAACGTGGTAAATTATATTGAGATTACGAATAGAGATGCTACGACTCATCGTGGAATTGCAGTAGGTGACACACTAGAACAGGTGTATAATACTTATGGTCGACCAACATATATTTTTGGCAATAATGCGTGGTTTTATGGTGCGTTCATGTGGAACTCAGATTATATTTTTGGTATTAAATTCAGTAATGATGGTGAAAAGGTCACCAAGATAGAATTGTTGAAATAGTCGATTTATAGTTTATTCTACTACCCAAAAGGAGGCACAACATGAACAAAATACAAAGATTCCAAACTTCCTCCTCTCTTCGCGAATCCTCCCTTCATCAAAACAACTCGACATCCATCACCTACGAATACTCCCCTCTCTTAGAAAACTTCCCACTCACTCACGGTGTGACCTATCGATATGGCGGTGTCAGTGAAGGCAGTTTTGATAGTTTCAACATGGGTCTTCATGTGGGGGATGATGCGGAGGTGGTAGCGGAGAACCGTCGGCGCTTAGCACAGGTGCTAGGGGTAGAGCCAACTCATTTGACCTGTGGTGAGCAAGTGCATGGTATAGGTGTGACTAGGGTGACTGAGGATCTTGTTGGTCGAGGCGCTTTCAGCTGGGACGATAGTATCCCAGACAGTGATGCGCTTCATACGAACTTGGTGAATGTTCCTCTCTTGTTGCTTGTGGCGGACTGTGTACCTGTGCTCATCTATGATGCGGTGCATCATGCAGTGGCGGTTGTCCATGCAGGTTGGCGTGGAGCCATCGCTCACATTGTGGAGCGCACGATGGATAGTATGCACTATGCGTACGGAACGTTGCCATCCGATTGCTATCTCTTCATCGGTCCTTCCATTGGAGCGGATTCCTTCGAGGTAAGTGAAGAGATCGCTGAACAATTTCGACAAGACATGCGTGCCTTGGGGCTTTCACAGGTGGACCAGGTGGTGCGTTACATTCAGCGACAAGGTCAAATGACACCGACACCACATATGGATCTGAAAGGATACATTGCAGCCTGTGTGGTGCAGAAGGGCGTACCGGTAGAACAAGTGTCGGTATCATCCACAGACACGATGACTACTGATGGATGTTACTCGTACCGACGAGATCAAGGGTGTACAGGACGTATGGCGATGTTCGCTGTCCTGCGAGACCAAGCCTAGGATACAGACGTGTTAGATTCCTTTTTCTTAAGGATGGTCACTTTCACAGGACACTCTAGGATATTGTAGGGCGCTCGAGGATATAACATGCAATGATGGTGTACGATCGGGGACATATACTTTCACCCACTCGTGTAATACTTGACAAATACATAAACTAGACAACTAAGAATAAGAAAATACAGAGAACTAGGCTTGAAATCATGCTTTTTCTATGTACTTTTCTTATTCTTTCGTTTATAATAAGAAAGATAAAGTATTATTTTTTTTATGAAGACCTTTCAGAGTGGAATGTAACGACGAAAGAGGACTGACATATATGATAGCAACAGCATTACATGAAGTGCAGAAACGCATGGAAGCGGCGAAAGCACGAGTGGGAAGAACAGATTCTGTTACGCTAGTAGCGGTGACGAAGAATCATCCTGTAGAGGCGGTGCAAGAGGTGGCGCAACTCGGTGTAAGAACCGTGGGCGAGAATCGTGTACAAGAAGCAAAAGAAAAAATGGAACTCTACCAGGGACCAGAGCTACAATGGCATTTGATTGGACAATTACAAAACAACAAAGTGCGCAATGTGGTGGGTAAGTTCGAGCTGATTCATTCGGTTCACAGTGTTAAGTTGTTGGATGAAATTCAGCGCATTGCCGCTAGAGAAGGGCTAGTACAAGAAGTATTACTACAAGTTAATGTGGCACGAGAAGAGAGCAAGTCGGGTATGGATGTGGAAGAATTTCCAACTATACGTGAATATGCAAAAACATTACCCAATGTACGGGTAAAAGGGCTTATGTGTATGGCACCATTTTTTGATGATCCAGAAGAGGCACGCCCTATTTTTAGAGTGGCACATGCTTTATTTGAAGACATGAAACTTCATTTCGATGAAGGGCAGATTGAATATATATCCATGGGGATGACCCATGATTTTGAAGTAGCAATTGAAGAGGGTGCAAATATTGTTCGTGTGGGAACCGCAATATTTGGAGAACGCCACTATGATAAGTAATGGAGGAAATGACGATGGCACTGAAAGACAGCTGGAATTCTGTAAAAAACTTTTTTGGCGGTAATCAAGATGATGGATACGAATATGAAGACTATTCAGAAGAAGTATATGAGGAGGAATCTCAACAGCCAGTGGTAACAGCACCAGTGGCAGGTGGTAACGGACCTGTAGCATCAGCTGCACATCCAAAAACAGGAGGATATAACACAGTGGCACAACGTTCTAGTGGTATGAAAGTAGTCATCGTAGAGCCAAAAGCATTCGAAGACTCTGAAAATATTGCAAATCAATTACGCGATATGCGTCCAGTAGTGATTAATTTTGAAAATACAGACCCTCATGAAGCGGCACGTATTGTGGACTTTGTTAGTGGCGCTACCTTTGCTTTAGATGGCAAATTAGAAAAAATTGGCAAAGATATTTTCATCTGCGTGCCAGTCAATGTAACAGTAGATTATACAGACAAAGAATACACAGAAATATCTGATAAATTAGCTTGGAAAGAACCACAAGCCTAAATAGTAGGAGGTAGCCATGCAAAAAATACTACTAATTGGTGTAGGATCGATGGGTGGTGCTATTTTACAAGGGGCCTTGGAACAAGGTGTTTGGGGTCCTGAGGAAGTAGATGTATTGGTGCGTCGCAGTGAACAAGCGGCAGAATTAGAACGCACATTAGGTGTGACAGCCTTTACGGACTGTGATGCCATACCTGCCTTCGATGAGTATAGAACCATCGTATTTGGCGTAAAACCTCAAGTATTGCCATCTCTTATGCAAGAGGTAGGCCCACTCATTGAGCCGAGAACATTATGTATTTCCATTGCAGCAGGTATCACATTGGACACTTTGCAGTCCTTTGCACCTCATGGGCATTGGTTACGAGCTATGCCGAATACACCAATCCTAGTGAAAGCTGGTTTTACAGCCATTGCAAGTAGTGATGCGGTAACGCCAGGCGAACGGGAGCAAGCCTTGCGTATTTTTGAAGCATTAGGTGAAGCTGTCGTATGTTCAGAAGCTGATTTAGACCGTATTGGCGCGTTAGCAGGTGCTGGTCCAGGCTATATGTATACCATTTTAGATGCGATGGCAAATGCAGGAGTTCGGATTGGACTCACTCGACCATTGGCGTTGCAAGCGGCGGTACAGACTATGTATGGATCGGGCTTGATTGCCTTAGAAACAGGATCTCATCCTAGTGTACTTAGAGATCAAGTGACATCTCCCGGAGGGACTACCATAGCGGGCATTGCAGCCATGGAAAAAGAAGGGTTGCGATCCTCTATTATGGAAGGTATCTTAGCTTGCTATGAGCGGTCAAATGAAATAGGAAAACAACGTGAAAGATAAAGAAAAGTTAATTCGATATTTTGAAGCATCTGGTAATGGCGAAGAAGCTAGACGTATGATTGATCTGGCGGAACAAGTACAGGCAGGCAGGCCATACCGTGTAACGGATTTTATGTCTCCCGCAGGCCTTGTCATTGCCGATGCAGTAAAAGCGAATTTCGGTGGTATTGAGACCATTTCCAGTGGTGGCTATGAAGGGGCGGAACGCCTCAGGGTAGCCTTTGTGGACCCACACTTTCAAGGAACGGTAGATCTGCAAATTGCGGTATTGAAAGTATCTTGGGATCCACGATTCCGACTGTTGACGCATCGCGATGTATTGGGCTCTTTGATGGGGCTTGGTATTGATCGCACTCATTTTGGAGATATCATCGTCACAAGTGGCGGTGCCCAAGTGATTGTAGATGCAACAATAGCAGATTTTGTAATTCAAAACTTTACAAAAATTGCTATGGTGACTGTTACAGTGTCACGGATGGAATTGAGTGAATTACAACCGAAAGAAGAAAAAATAAAAGAAGTACGAACTACTGTTGCATCTATGCGATTGGACTCTATCGCTTCTTCTGGTTTTAGTACATCTCGTACAAAAGTCGTAGAAGCGATTAAAGCAGGATTGGTACAAGTGAATTGGCAACCTGCGAAAGGACCAGCGCAAGAAGTAAAAGAAGGGGATGTCATTTCTCTTCGTGGCAGAGGTCGTATGCAAATAGAAAGTATTACGGGCACGTCTAAAAAGGGACGTATTGGAGTACATCTAAAACGATTTATGTAAGGAGGCTGATCCTATGTTAACACCAATGGATATTCATAATAAAGAGTTTGGAAAAAGTATTCGTGGCTTTGACTGCGATGAAGTAAACGAGTTCTTGAATGAAGTGGTACAAGCCTATGAAATCTTGTATCGTGAAAATCGTGAAATGACTGATAAAGTAGAGCAAATGGAAAAACGTTTGAATCAATATGAATCAACGGAAGAAACTATGCGCAATACATTGGTATTGGCTCAAGAAACTGGTGAAAATGTAAAAGAGGCAGCTCGTAAAGAAGCTGATTTAATTCTACAAAATGCGGAGCAACAACGTAAATTGATCTTAGAAGATGCGAATCGTGCGTTGCGAGAAGCAGAAGCTAAATATGCTACCATTGCGAATGAAATGGCCGTATTCCGTGCAAAAGTAGAATCTATTTTAACAGCGCAACTACAATTATTAGATGGGATTGCTTTACAGGAAATCACACCTGTAGAGACTGAAACAGAAGCATAAGGTGAATTTCGGCTTGAGTATTCAAGCCGTTTTTGCCATTGTAGAGAGTATAAGGATACAAGGATGATCACAGTAGGACTTTCACTGAAAAATAGACCCTGCCTCGTTGTGGGCGGTGGAGAAGTGGCCTTGCGGCGTATTAAAAAATTAATAGACGAAGGTGCTCAAATTTTGGTGGTAAGTCCTGATGTATTGCCTGAGATTGCAACATACCATGAAGAAGGTACATTACAATGGGTAGCAAAGCCTTATAGCTCAGAATATATGATAGGCCAACAATTTGTCATCATTGCTACGGATAAGCCTGCTGTGAATGCAAAGGTTATGGAAGATGCCCAAAACGTGCAGGCTTTCATCAATCGAGCTGATGTGAAAGAAGATTCTACTTGGGTATTTGGCAGTGCTACGGAATTTGGTGATTTAGAGATTTCTATATTTACAAACCAAGTAAGCCCTCGTATCAGCCGTTTGCTTAGACAGGATATAGAAAGAAGATATGGCATATTAGCCGAGTGGCTACCTCAGATTCGTCTATGGAGACAAGAATTACAACACATATTAAGGACTCCTAAGGAACGAGAACAGTTCTGGCGAACCTATTTAGGAGAATCGGAGTTTATGCAAATAATAGAGGGTCAAGGAGACTCAGTGAAGGAGAATATTGTACATGCAATTAGTCGTATTAGGTCTGAATCATAGAAGTGCACCTGTAGATGTGCGAGAGAAATTTTCTTTTTCCAAAGAAGCTCTCGATCATGCTATGGATCATATCTATGCTCATGAAGAAGTAGAGGAGTGCGTCCTTTTATCGACGTGCAACCGCACAGAACTCTATGTCGTCCTAAATGACATGGAGAATGTAAAAGAATATATGATACGTTTACTACTGCATCTGAAAGGTGAAGAAACGGTAGACGTAGATGAGAAATGGTTCTTCCTTCATGAAGGGAAGGCATGTATTTCTCATTTATTTAGGGTAGCATCTAGTTTGGATTCTCTTGTATTAGGGGAAGGTCAAATTTTAAGTCAATTAAAAATGGCCTATATTTCTTCCTATAGTAAGGGATTAACAGCATCTGTATTTAATATTATTTTCCAAAAAGCCATTGCTGTAGGGAAACGTGTGCGTACCATGACAGGGATTGCGAATACGCCTGTTTCTGTAAGTTATACAGCGGTCAATTTAGCGGAAGATAGTTTAGATATCCCTATGGCGGATGCGAAGGTGCTTATCCTGGGAGCGGGTCAAATGAGTGAGCTTACAGCTCGTCATTTGCAAGCTAAAGGGGTAAAGAGTATTTTCGTGTCCAATCGGACTTTCAAAACAGCAGAAGAATTGGCAAAACAATTCCATGGTAAAGCGGTCGCCTTTGACCATTTTGTGGAAGAAGCTAAAACAGCAGATATTATCATTACATCCACAGGTGCACCGCATTACGTAATCGAGAGAGAAGAAGCGGAAGAAATCATGGATGGTCGTGGTGGTAAACCAATTGTCATGATTGATATTGCTGTTCCTCGTGATATTAATCCAGATGTTACAGAAATTTCAGGTGTATACTTGTTTAATATTGATGCCTTGGAAAGTGTAGTAGAAGCGAACAAGCATCAACGAGAAGAAGAAGCTCGAAAAGCAGAGCCAATCCTTGAAGAAGCGTTACAGGAAATTGAAGAAAAATTACGATATTTATCGGTTCGTCCAATTATGGTCTTGCTCAGTGAAAAAGCAGAAGCCATTCGTAAACGGGAAGTACATCGCGCTATGGCAAAATTACCAGATGCGACAGAGCTAGAGCGCAAGATTATTAGCAACATGTCCCGCATGTTGGTGCGTAAATTGTTGCGTGATCCAATGATTCATTTTGGTGAAGTAGCGGGTAAAGAAGAAGAGCGAGATTATTGGAAGTTATTCCAAGATATGTTTGCTTTGGAAGTGGAGGACGACACACTATGAGAGATATAATTCGTATAGGCACCCGTAGTAGTGCTCTTGCTTTATGGCAAGCTAATTATGTAGCAGATACATTGCGAACACATTATCCACAGTGCAAAGTGGAGTTAGTTCATCATAGTACGAAAGGTGATCGTATTTTAGAAAAACCATTGGCTGAAATCGGTGGTAAAGGTTTATTTACAGAAGAGCTAGAAGCCTCTATGCGCGATGGTAGCATCGATTTGGCGGTACATAGCTTGAAAGATATGCCAACGGAATTACCAGATGATTTAGTATTAGGTGCTATCACTGAGCGTGAAACACCATGTGATGCTTTGGTGTCTCCGAAGTATAAGACATTAGATCAATTGCCACAAGGTGCTAAGGTAGGTACTAGTAGTTTGCGCCGCCAAGCGCAACTATTGAATCGCCGTCCAGATTTGCAGATTTCTGTACTTCGTGGGAATGTGCAAACACGGTTGAATAAACTAGAAACAGAAAACTTTGATGCTATCGTATTAGCTGAGGCGGGTTTGAAACGGTTGGGTTTGGAATCTGTGATTACACAGACTTTCACTAGCGATGAAATTATTCCTGCCGTAGGGCAAGGGGCATTGGGCATCGAGTGTCGCAAGGACGATGCAGAAATGCTAGACATGTTATCTGTATTGCATGATGAAAATACCATGTGGGCCACCCGTGGAGAGCGCAGTTTCCTTCGTCAACTCGAGGGCGGTTGCCAAGTGCCGATGGGTGTACATGGGACGATTTATAAAGGACAATTGACGTTGAAAGCTATCATTGCTTCTTTAGATGGAAAAAATTGTTTTGAAGGTGAATTGTCAGGACCAAAAGAAAAAGCAGACATGTTAGGTCGTAATTTGGCGAAAGCTCTCTATGAAGAAGGGGGCAAAGCTATCATTGACGATTTAGTAGAAAGAGGAGTATTAAAATGACAGGCATTGTATATTTAATTGGTGCCGGACCGGGCGATCATAAATTAATCACTCTGAAAGGTAAGGAATGTATTGAAAAAGCAGATGTCATCGTCTATGACTATTTAGCAGATGCGCATTTCTTGTCCTATGCCAAAGAAGGCGCCGAGATCATTTATGCTGGCAAAAAAAGTAATAATCATACGATGCACCAATGGGAAATCAATGAACTTCTCGTAAAATGCGGTTTAGAAGGCAAAGTAGTAGCTCGCCTAAAAGGTGGAGATCCATTAGTTTTTGGCCGTGGTGGTGAAGAAGCATTAGCTTTGGTAGAGGCAGGTGTGCCATTTGAATTTGTACCAGGTATTACTTCTGGCATTTCTGCGCCAGCCTATGCAGGAATTCCTGTGACCCAACGTGCCATGGCGACGTCCTTTGCCATTGTCACTGGTCATGAAGATCCTACAAAACCAGAGTCTGGCATGAATTGGGAAGGTTTAGCAAAATCTGTGGATACCATCTCCTTTGTGATGGGCATTTCTAATTTGCCGAGCATTGCCAATAACTTAATCAAATATGGTCGTCCAAAGGAGACTCCCGTGGCTGTTATCCGTTGGGGCACAAAACCAATCCAAGAAACAGTGGTTTCTACGTTAGAACATGTGGTAGAAGATGTAGAAAAAGCACAATTAAAAGCGCCAGCCATCGTCATCGTTGGGGAAGTGGTATCCTTGCGAGAGAAATTGCGTTGGTTCGATAATAAACCATTGTTCGGTAAAACGATCGTTGTCACACGAGCTCGTAGCAAAGCTAGTGCCTTGTCAGAACGTTTACTAGACTTAGGTGCGCATGTCATTGAAGCATCTGCTATTAAAACACAAGCCTTGCCTCGTACAGGGGAGATGGATGTGGTTTATGATAGCTTATCTTCCTACGATGGATTGATTTTCACATCAGCCGAAGGGGTGCGCTTCTTCTTTGATGGTTTATTAGACCGTGGCTTAGATAGCCGTGCTTTAGGTTCTATGAAAGTATGTGCCATCGGCAGTGCTACGGCGAAATCCTTATTAGATCGTGGCATTCGTGCCGATATTGTACCACCAAATTACCAAGCGGAATCTGTGGTAGAAACCATTACTGCTGAACAAGGTCATGTGTGGACAAATCGTGAATTAGGCGACTTACGGTTTGTGTTGGTGCAACCAAAAGTGGCGCGCGACGTGATTTATAAGGGACTTTCACAGGTGGGATGCGATGTGACAGTATTGCGTTTATATGAAACAGTACAAGACACGTCACACAAAGAATATTTGGAAGAAGCCTTACGAGCAGGCGAAGTAGACTACATTACGTTCACAAGTTCTTCGACGGTAACAAATACGAAAGACATGCTCGGTCCTGATGCGGTGAGTTTATTAGGAAATACGAAGGTCGTTTGTATTGGACCCATCACAGGGGCTACTTGCGTAGAAGAAGGGATTCAACCTGATTTAATTGGGGAAACTTTCACAATCCCTGCGATGGTGGAATTAATCTTGAACGATTGCAAATAGAAAGAGGCACAGTATGGAATTACGAAATCGACCAAGACGATTGCGCATCAACCCAGCTATGCGTGCGTTGGTTCGTGAAACAACATTACAAGTGGACGATTTAATTTATCCGATCTTTATCGTGCCAGGCACAGCGGTGAAAGAAGAAATTTCTTCCTTGCCAGGACAATATCATGTGTCCGTGGATGAAGCTGTAAAATTGGCAAAAGAAGCTTATGAGCTAGGCATTAAGGGGGTTGAAATTTTTGGCATCCCTACCTACAAAGATGAAGATGGTTCTTCGGCATGGGATATGGAACAACCAGTACAACAAGCTATCATGGCGATCCGCAAAGAAGTGCCAGACTTGGTTGTTATCTCCGACGTATGCCTTTGTCAATATACATCCACAGGCCATTGCGGTCATGTGGAACATCATGAAGTCATCAACGATGCTACCTTGCCATTGTTGTGCAATGTAGCAGTGAGCCATGCGAAAGCGGGCGCTCACATGGTAGCTCCATCTGATATGATGGACGGTCGCATCGCAGCGATTCGTGAAGCCTTGGATGCAGCGGGATTCAGCCATGTATCCATTATGAGTTATGCAGCGAAATATGCCTCTGCGTACTATGGACCATTCCGTGATGCAGTGCACTCTGCACCGGGATTTGGTGACCGTAAAGGATACCAAATGGACGAGGCGAACCGTTTGGAAGCCTTACGTGAAGTGGAACAAGATATCATCGAAGGGGCTGATATCATAATGATTAAGCCGGCTCTATCCTATTTAGATATCGTACGTGAAGTGCGGGACAACTTCGATTGCCCACTAGCAGTGTACAATGTCAGCGGTGAGTATGCCATGATTAAAACGGCAGCGGCAGCCGGCCTTGTAGACGAAAAACGGATTACCTTAGAAACATTGCTTTCTATGAAACGGGCAGGGGCAAAGATGATCATTACCTACCATGCCCTGGACGTGGCACGTTGGCTACAAGAAAAATAGTGTGGGAATATAGGAGCCATTATGTTTAGTTTAGAAAAATCAAAACAAGCCTTAGCAGAGGCTCGTGAATATATGCCGGGTGGCGTGAACAGTCCTGTTCGCTCCTACCGCAGTGTGGGGGGCAATCCTCCTTTCATCAGTTCTGCCAGTGGATCTCGCATTTACGATATCGATGGCAATGAGTACATCGATTACGTATTGTCTTGGGGCCCTATGATTCTAGGTCATGCGAACCCTGAAATCGTGGCCTCCATTCTGGAAGCCATCCCTCGTGGTACTAGTTATGGAGCGCCAACACTTCTTGAAACAGAAGTGGCGAAAAAAATCCAAGCCTTCTATCCATCTATGGAAATGGTGCGCATGGTGAACTCCGGTACGGAGTCTACCATGAGTGCTTTGCGCTTGGCTCGTGGTTACACAGGTCGTGACAAAATTGTGAAATTCATCGGCTGTTACCATGGTCATAGCGATAGCTTATTGGTGAAAGCTGGTTCCGGCCTAGCAACCTTTGGTGTACCTGATAGCCCAGGGGTACCAGCTGGTGTGGCAGCAGATACCATCACATTGCCATACAATGATGTGGATGCGGTGCGCCAATTATTTGATAATCATGGTGAAAGCATTGCAGCTATCATCGTGGAACCAGTGGCAGGTAATATGGGTTGCGTGCCTCCTGTGGAAGGATTCTTGGAAACCTTGCGTGAAGTGACTAAGGAACACGGCGCTGTCCTCATCTTTGATGAAGTGATGTGTGGTTTCCGATCCAGTTCTGGGGGCGCTCAAAAATATTATAATGTCATTCCAGATTTGACATGCTTAGGTAAAATCGTAGGTGGCGGTTTGCCAATGGCGGTGTTCGGTGGCAAGAAAGAGATTATGTCTTCCATCGCTCCATCCGGTCCTGTGTACCAAGCTGGCACATTGAGTGGTAATCCAGTTGCCATGGCGGCAGGCCTCGCGACGTTGACGATGTTACAAAAAAATCCAACTGCATTCCGTCAAGTAGAAGAATCTACAGAATTGCTTTGCCAAGGCTTAGCAGCTGCGGCAAAAGAAGTGGGTGTACCTGTAGTAGTGCAACGTGTAGGCTCTATGTTCACGTTGTTCTTCACAGACAAAGCGGTGCACAACTTTGATGACGCTAGCGCTTGCGATATGGAAGCCTTTAAAACATTCTTTCATTACAACTTGGAACGCGGTATTTATTACGCAGCGAGCCAATATGAAAGCAACTTCATGTCTACATGCCATAGTGAACAAGACTTGGCATACACATTGAAAATTGCGAAAGAAGCGTTCCAAGCCATTAAAGGATAATACGAGTGCTAGTGCTTTTTAAGCAAGGTAATGGAAACTGACTATAGAAGGATGTAGTAAGACAACAACTAATAGTATTCAACAGTATTCAACAGCATTCAACAGCATATACGTATGAATAGAAATGCCATACACATCGAAGATAATCTATGTTACACTAGATTATAGAGAGTGTATGGCATTCTTTATAGTTTCTATAGGTATATTAACAGTTTTTATTGTATCTAACAGAATCGTAAGAGATAGTTTCTACATGATAGTTAAGGCTCTATAGTATATCTTGGAGGGGACAGCAATAGATATCCTCTGAAGGTATATTTTTATGCATAGTAGATACGATAGAAGGATAGCATAAATATACTAGTTTATATATTGGAGGTGTAACAATGAGCGTGTTACTTTCGCCGAAAGAATTACAAGAACAATTAGATAGAGTGGTGGTCCTCGATGCACGAGGCTTTGATGCCTATGCAGAGGCCCATATTCCAGGGGCTTTTGCCATCGATATGGATGCGCATATGAGCGGACCATTAGGCGTGCACGGTGGTCGTCATCCCTTGCCAGACATGGCTGTCTTAGCAAATCGTTTGAGCGAATGCGGTGTAACTATGGATTCTCATATCGTGGTGTACGATGCGTGGATTTCCTTTGCCGGTCGTTTGCGGTTCTTGTTACTATACATGGGTTTCACCAATGTGAAAGTTTTAGCCGGTGGCATTGAACGTTGGTACCGTGAAGGATATGCATTAACGAAAGAGGAAACCCCAACTGTGGCAGATCCAAAACCATTGGCATATACTTTGCAAGACCATTTACTAATGCATCGTGATGAAGTGTTACAAGCTAGTGAGTCTGGCAGTCATGTCATTATCGATGCACGAGCGCCACAGCGGTATGATGGATCTGTGGTAGACACCATGGATGGTATGACAGGTCATATCCCAGGGGCGATTAATCATTTCTACGAATGGGGATTTACCACTGATGGATTACGTTCTGTTGAAGAGTTAACAGCAGCTTATGGGGAGTTAACAAAGGTAGAGAAGCTTATCGTTACCTATTGTGGATCCGGCGTGACAGCGGCGAATTTGATGATTGCTCTTGCTGAAATCGGTGTAGAACCAGCTATGTATTTAGGTAGCTCTAGCGATTGGGTAACCTATGAAGGATTCCCATTAGAGACGGGGGTTAATAAGCTATAGTTTGGCATTGCTATTGTCAGAATAGTAGATGCTGAATTATGGGTATACAAAGTACTAATATTAGTGTAATGTATGCTAACTCTATAACAGTAGTAGAGTAGCTTGATATATAAAATATTGAGTTATAAGATAAAATATTTTAATATAATACGACAAAAAACAGAGGCCTTGATAATAAGACCTCTGTTTTTTAGTATATGTATGTTGTAGTATGTGTACCATTACGAGATATATGTTATAGATATCCAATATTGTATCGTTCATAGTAAAGATAGTAAAGATACTAATGATTCTAATCATACTAATGATTAGCCGGTTGAGTACGCCCTAATGTAACTTTCAAGAATACCCCTGTCAGTGCAATGATAGCCCCTGTGCTGATAAACATAGCACCGAAGCCCCATTGGGATGCAATGAAGGATCCTCCAATAGATCCGATGAAGTAGCCCATAAACAAGGTAGATTGGTTATAGGCGAAGACTTGACCTGCGAATGCTTTTGGAGTAATGCTGGAGATGAAGGTATTAATACCTGGTAATAATCCGCCTAAGCCGATGCCCAGAAGGAATCGCAAGATGCACAAGGTGTAGATGTCACTGACGAAGGCTTGTGGTATGGTTACAAGACCAACATAGATGAAACTTGTCCATAAAATAAACCGTGGACCTAATTTGTCGATGTATCTACCGAGGACGGAGCTAGCCACCATTTGTGCTAAACCTGTTACTGTGAAAGCTAATCCCGCCAAGAGGGCAATGTGCTCTGCGCCATGTCCTACGATTTGCTGCACGAATACAGATAGGATAGGAGCTGTTGCCATGGTGGTGAAAGCAAAGATAAAGGAACCCACAGAGATATAGATGAGTCCTTTCCAATCGGGAATGGATGCTTTCAACGTAGCCAGTGATTGAGAGGCCCCTTTTGGTTGTGGTGTAAAGTCTTCTTTCACAAAGAATAAGGTGGATAAGAAGGTGGTTGCCAGTAAGGCAGACACGATGAAGAAGGCGTAGCGAATGCCAAAGAGGCCACCGATGTAACCACCGATCATGGGTCCTAAGAGGGAGCCACCTAGGTTGGCAGCGGACAAGAGGCCGAGGGCCCAGCCTGTTTGAGCATTTGGCGTTTGTGTAGCTACGAGTGTGATGGAACCAGAGAAAAATCCGGAAATCATTCCGTTTAGAATCCGTATGATAACGATGTGCTCAGGAGATTGCGCAAAGCCGAGGAGTGCATTGGTAATAGCCATCCCAAGACTAGCGCGCAAAAGAATAAGTTTGCGTCCCTTGCGGTCGGCGAGTTTACCCCAAAAGGGTGCGAAGAGGGCTACCATAAGATAGGTGACACCCATGGCGAGGCCAGACCAATTGGCTAGGTCTGCCTGATCGTGGACACCTAGGTCCTGTAAATATAAAGGTATGAGCGGTGCAGCTTGGCTAAGCCCCACCGATGCCATGAAGGCACCGAATAAACAAACATATAATGTGCGTTTCCAAAGTTCCATACTGACTCCTATGTGCGTAGTGTAAAACTGTAATCATCCATGTACCTATGGTAGCACATAAGTGAGATTTGTTACACCCTTAATATTAGATATATACAGACATATAATAGTTTGTTCTTAAAGATTTATATGAATATCGCTCTAGTACTTGCTCTTCTTGCATGTATAGAATGCGTTTGCCCCTATTGCAAGAGCCCTACAGATAGTATATAATTGTATCTGTAATTGACAACGATATATGTTAATACGTTGATAAAGACGGTCATGCAAGGTAGCTCCGAGCGAGTGAGGGATGGTGAAAGCCTCATGGGTGAATGCATGGCAGATCACTTTTGAGTATATGTTGGGGAGCCCGTACTGGGGGTACTCACATCGGTGGACACCGTTATATGTTTGAGCGATGATTCGTTGGGGGAAACTTTCACAAGAATCATCAGTAGGGTGGTACCACGGATTTGCATTCGTCCCTTCGGGGAGCGGGTGCTTTTTTTATTGAGAGGAGAAATACAATGTCTAATGAAGTGGATTATGGTAAGACCTTGCACTTGCCTGAAACAGAATTTCCTATGCGGGGCAATTTGCCAAAACGGGAACCAGAATTTATCAAATTTTGGGAAGATAATAAAATCTATGAAAAACGCTTAGCAAAACATAAAGGTAAAAAATCTTTCATCTTGCATGATGGACCTCCGTATGCAAATGGTAAATTGCACATTGGCCATGCTTTGAATAAAACATTGAAAGACATTGTTATGAAATACAAAACAATGCAAGGTCATTACACACCATACATTCCTGGTTGGGATACACATGGTCTTCCTATCGAACATGCGGTTATCAAAAACACTGGCTTGAACCGTCATGAAATGAGCCCATTGGACCTTCGCAACAAATGTCGTGAATACGCATTGAATTGTGTAGAAGAACAAAAGAAAGATTTCATCCGCTTTGGCGTACTTGGTGAATGGGATCGTCCATATTTGACATTGCGTCCTGAGTTCGAAGTGAAACAAATTGGCGTGTTCGGGGAAATGGCGAAACGTGGTTACATCTACAAAGGTTTGAAAACCGTATACTGGTGTA
>CAUUEA010000025.1:0-19662 GCA_963544145.1 uncultured Veillonella sp. | reverse complement strand
TGTTACCAAACAAACGGAATGCTAATGTGACAGGTTTCGCTATTTCTTCCATTAAATTGATGATTATAAATAATTTAAATGGCTGTACAAAATGTTTAAAATAGCCAATTCCTTTTACTTTCAAGCCCACAATCCATACAAGAATTGAGCTTGAAATGGCAAGTCCCAAGGTCGTATTAATGTCGTTTGTTGGCGATGCCAAGATATGCGGACTTGGAATCAATCCCAACTCATTACTTACCAAAATAAATAGAAAATACGTAAATAGTATGGAGCTTAAAAACTTCCATTGATTGCCTAAGTTTGTTTTAAACTGACCAGTCAATCCTTCTAACACGCTTTCCATCACATTTTGAATCCCTTGTGGTACCATGGCACGTGATCGCGTAGCTAATAGGGTAACTACAATAATTATCCCCATCACTAGCCACGTCATATACAACGTATCCATGTTAAACGATGTACCCATCCATTGAACAACATGATGATGCCCTGCATGCAACTCCATATTCCCACCCCCTTTCACATAGATGATTACCTAATACGTTGACGTATATACATACTATACTCAATATATTGCATGGGAACAAACACACAAATTCCGCCTAATACACCTTTCATGGAAATCGAAGGTATTTGCGTACTGATGCCCACTAACAACACAATTAAGCTAAACCGGCTCATAACACCAATCCAAACTCGTCGTTTTACATCTTCTAAGGTGGCGTCTTTCATCTTATAGGTTTGCAATGCTAAATACAGGAAATATACAACATAGGTCATAATTCCCCATAGCCAACCAGTCATATGATTAGACCAATCTAGTAGCCATAACACAACTACACCTAGTATAGCCACTGAAAGTATCCATCGGCAATGACTTTTGATATAGGTTATATATTCTTTCATACAGTCTCCTTACATACACTGACGTATGACACCATATAGACCTAGAAATCCACCAATTAATCCACCTAGGAGCAGTCCCCACGGGTGCGTTCCCAGGAAGTGATCAACGGCATAACCAAGACCCATACAGATACCGATAGAACAAAGGATTGTAAACCCTGTGGTAGATGCTTTAGAGATAGCCATCCATAGTTCTGACTTTTCTTTCCCCATAGACATACCTCCTACGCCCCTAACATGGTAAATTATACCATCAATGAAAACAGTTTTAACAATATATAAATTTTATATCTATCAAAACTTTCCATAGTATTAGAATCAAAACTGCATACATTTCTTACTTGTGCCGTCAGTGAAAGCAGATATAAACTCAATTATACCTAGAATGCATGCATGGACTATTATTTTCCAAAAGAAGATGGTTTTTCTTGATTCTCAAAAAATTCATGCCGTAATGCCTGGATAATTCGTTCTGATGCTAAGCCATCTCCATAAGGATTCACAGCATTTGACATAGCTGTATAGGTATCTACATTCGTAATCAACTCTTTCGCTGTAGCATACACAGTTGCTTTATCTGTGCCAATCAATTTTACCGTACCTGCTTGGACCGCTTCAGGGCGCTCTGTGGTATCCCGAAGAACGAGTACAGGTTTACCCAAGGATGGCGCTTCTTCTTGAATCCCACCAGAGTCCGTCATAATCAGGTAGGTACGATCCATCAAGTTCGCAAATGGTTCATATTCCAATGGCTCAATGAGGTGTACACGTGGCATATCGCCTAGCACTTCTTGCACAATACTGCGTACCTTTGGGTTTCGATGCATCGGGAAGATGACTTCTACCTCTTCATGCTCTCCAATAATATCACGGATAGCCTCATACACATTGCGCATTGGATCCCCTAAGTTTTCACGGCGATGAGTGGTAACCAAAATAACCTTTTGGTTCACATAATCAATCGTATTCAGCAACTCTTCAGTAAATGTGTAATCCTTTTTTACTGTTGTTTGCAATGCATCAATCACCGTATTGCCTGTCACATACAAGTGGTCTGGATTAATATTTTCTTTCAATAAATTTGCTTCCGATGTAGTGGTAGGTGCAAAATGATAGGTCCCAATCGCTCCCGTCAACTTGCGATTCATCTCCTCTGGGAAGGGGGAGTAAATATTACCTGTCCTAAGACCTGCCTCTACATGCCCCACAGGGATCCCTTCATAAAATGCTGCTAGAGCCCCCACAAAAGTAGTTGTCGTATCACCATGGACAAGCACCACATCAGGCTTTGCTTCTTTCAATACTTCTTGCAAGCCCATCAAGGCACGACAAGTCACATCGTACAAAGTTTGCCCTTGACTCATAATATTTAAATCATAATCAGGGGTGATAGAAAACAAATGCAACACCTGATCTAACATTTCTCTATGTTGCGCCGTTACCGTTACAATGGACTCCATATCAGGGGCTGCTTCCAAAGCCTTAACAACCGGCGCCATCTTTATTGCCTCAGGGCGTGTCCCAAATATGGTCATGACTTTTAACATAGTACCTCCCACATATTTTGTTGACTTCCTTTACCATGAAAGCCGTCATATACAAACTTTCCTAAATCACTTTATTAAGCTTTTTCAATTATCTCTATTGTATCATGGACAAGCCTTCCATACTAGTAGAAACTACAAAGAAGTATCTCCAAACAAAATACCACGCCCTCCCTACAGAGTGAGCAAGTACGAAGCAAAACGCCATAAGTTGCAAAAGTAGATTGCCTAAGGCATATGGCGGTTCATGACTAAAATTAAGCAAACACATAAAGACCGCGGTATGTTCCTGAACAAACATTATGAAATACCGTTTGTGAAGGAATATGCCGCGGTCTTATTTTCAAAATGTAACAAAAAACGCCATATGCCCTCAGAAAATCTCTGAGGAGCTCCTGGCGTTTTGCATAGCTATTTACGAACGTCGTTGTCCTTAGCAATAATCCCAATTTTCGTTGCTGTCCACACGCATGCGCAGAGTATAGCAAGCACTAGCAATACTCCTATGACAAAGTTTGCTTTCGCTGCTACGATAGACACACAACCTAAGAGTGCTGTAATGGCATACATTAACAACACCGCTTGTTTTTGTGTGAGCCCCATCGCCAATAAACGATGATGCAAATGTCCTTTATCTGGTTGGAATACAGGACGTCCATTAATACGTCGGCGTACAATGGCAAATAAAGTATCTAAAATTGGCAACCCTAATACGATAACAGGTACCACTAATGCTACAGTGGCTGCCGTTTTTACACTGCCCATAACGGAAATCGCCGCCATGGTATAGCCCAATAGCATACTACCTGTGTCACCCATAAATATTTTCGCAGGATTAAAGTTGTATCTCAAAAACCCGCAAGCTGCCCCAGCTAATGCCAAGGTAATACATGCTAGTTCAATTTGACCCATTTGCAGAGTAACGATACAAATCGTAATACATGCAATCAGAGAAATCCCCGCTGCTAATCCATCTAATCCATCAATAAGATTCACAATATTTGTAAATCCTACAATCCAAAATACTGTCAGCGGTATAGCAAAATATTCTAAATACAATAGATGGTCACCAATGCTAATAAAATGCACAGCATTGCCAAAGAGTGGCAACATAAGAGCCGCCAAAATTTGTCCCATCAATTTTGTTTTCGGTCCAATTTGCTTAATATCATCCCAAATGCCTACGGCTACTAAGATGATGGATCCTACAATCAATCCTTTTACAGAGGACACATCTTTCACACTATACAGCAAAGATACCATATAGCCAATATAGATGGCCAATCCACCTAACCGTGGAATCGATACTTGATGCACCTTACGTGCATCTGGTTTATCAATAGCACCTACCTTAACTGCAAATTGTTTCACTAAAGGCGTGCAAATATACGTTACTACGAGAGCAATGACAAAGGCCCATAAATATACTGTCATTCCACCACCTCCATACGTGGTATTTCTTGTTGATCACATGGTATTGTTAGTACTTAGATATATGTATAATCATATTTTATATAGGTCATACTTCTTAATTATATCAGTTAAATACAGCACATACAAGAACAGAGACAGCAAACACCTATACTTAACTACCTCACAGTTATCGATACGAAGGATATACGACTTATGCAGTAGGTGCTACTAGCCCCTCTATGATACTCTTACCCTCTTCCATGAGACGAGCTAATCCTTCTTCACCTAAATAGGACTCTGCATACATTTTATATAAATTTTCTGTTCCTGATGGGCGTGCTACAAACCAACCTGTATCTGTCACAATTTTAACACCATCGATAGGTTGCTCTTCAAACAAAGAAGTGGTACGAATCTCTAGAATTGGACTGCCCCCTAGTTCTGTCATAGTCACATCACTAGGTTTCATACCTTTTAAAGCACTTTTAATGTCCGCTGTGCAAGGCATATCCACACGTTGGAACACAGGTGTTCCCCATTGTGCCGTTATATCTGCATAGTGTTGTGCTGGAGTTTTTCCCGTAATTGCCACCATTTCTACCGCTAAAAGGCCTAGAATGATGCCATCTTTATCAGTGGTCCATACAGTTCCATCGTGTTGTAAGAAGGAAGCTCCTGCGCTCTCCTCTGCACCTAGACCAATACGTCCATCAAATAATAAAGGGGCGAAATATTTAAAACCTACAGGCACTTCATAGACTGGGTGATTGGAATCTTTGCAGTACGCATCCATCAATCCTGTCACAACGGCGGTTTTACCAACACCTTTTCCTTCCCATGGACGAGTTTCATTCAAATATTTAGCAGCTACTACTAAATATTGATTGGGCGCTAACAAACCTTCTTCCGTCACGATACCATGACGATCATAGTCTGGATCATTCCCAATAGCCAGCACATGGTCACCTAGGTGTTTCGCCACTTCAGCCATAGCATAGGGGGAAGAACAGTCCATACGAATCGCTCCATCATGGTCGTAAGACATGAAGCTAAATGTTGGATCATAGTCACTATTAATGATAGTAAAGTCTAGACCATACTCCTTAGCAATGGCATGCCAATAAGCGCCACCGCTACCACCTAAGGCATTAATTAACACTTTTGGATTGGCTTGTTGAATCGCTTTCATATTGATGATCTGAGACAATTCTTTTACATAAGCCATTTTAAAATCATAAGGCTCTAAATATTGTCCCGCTTCCTCTATAGAAATTGCAGCAGGTGCTACTGTTTTCTCTTCTTCATGATGACAGCAACCACAATGAGCACTTTCATGAGCACCCACTAGGTGATGAAAGGAGAATCGTTGAATACTATCCAACCCTTTTTGTAAATATTCATTAGCTAAGGCTTCAATCCGCTTCGTCACTGCTGTATCTGCCGGGCCACCATGAGGTGGGTTATATTTGATACCACCATGTTCTGGCGGATTATGGGATGGTGTAATGATAATGCCATCTGCTACATTATCAGCAGCAGCATCTGCATTGTGGCGCAAAATAGCGCGAGACACACTTGGGGTAGGCACAAATTCACGGTGTGCATCCACCCGTGTTTTCACACGATTTCCCAACAAGACTTCAATGGCTACTTGCAAGGCTGGCTGCGATAAGGCATGCGTATCTTGTCCAATGTAACAAGGGCCTGTTGCGCCAAACTCTTGGCGTACATCACATATCGCTTGTACAATAGCTGCCACATGGAGTTCATTGAAAGTCCCTTTAGAAGCAATACCACGATGCCCAGATGTACCAAAACTTACTCGTTCTTCTGGTGTGTCACAGCTCGGAATAATCCGAAAAAAGTCTTTTATCACTGTATCTACATGAATCAAATCTTCTTTTTTTACAGGTTGTCCTGCCAATGGATGTACCATATTATTGTTCCTCCTTATGCTCTTTGGAAGGGATTTCATTTCTTGCCATTTGCACTTCATGAATCATTTGTTCCGCTTCAGCCGCTTTCACTGGGTCGCATGTTTGCAATACCCGTTCTACAGCACCATTCGTAGATCGTGCAGAGAAGCCTGTACCGATAACCTCTGCCGCATCGGTAATCACCATAAATGCTGTTGGGTCTTCTGCTTCTACAGCAGCTTTCAAGCGAGCCACTTGCAATAAACTTACTACTACCATAATAACCTGTTTAGGCTGATGTGTATAGGCACCTTCTCCGTTTAAAATCGTAGCGCCACGACCGATTTTATCGATGATTAAATTACAAATCGTCACTGGTTTATAGGAAATGATAAACATCGCCTTACGTTGGTTAAAGCCAGTGATTACCTTATTAGTTACCATCGCCGCTAGATAGGTACTAATCAAAGTAGTCGCTGCTGCCTCAATATTGATAACAATCGCGCCGACGATAAGAATCATCATATTGATACCAAATAAGATACTGCCGATTTGTAATCCAAAGCGATTGCGAATAATCATTGCAATAGGATCCATACCGCCCGTATTGCCACCACCACGGTAGACGATACCAAGACCTAATCCAGAGAATAGACCGCCTAAAATACCACCAATAATTGGATTATGCGTCAATTCTAAATGCCCTAGTGGAGCCAATAGATTAATCATAATGGACATAATGATGGTCCCTAAAATGGTAATTCCTAAGTGCCATCGTCCTAACCATCTCCACGCTGCATAGAGAACTGGAATATTAAATAGAAAGTTAATGGAACCTAAACTTAAAATGCCTTGAGTAATATAATACACAATCAGGCTTAGACCACTAATGCCCCCACTCAAGAGTTTGTGTGGCACAAGAAATCCTTGTACCCCTACTGCAAAGACAGCGGATCCAAGAATAATATGTATAATGGCTTTCACCGTACTTAAATATTTTGGTTTACTTAACATAATTTCACCTGTTCTATCACTACTTATATCACTACTTCCATCATCATCCGACCATAAGCAAAAAGCTGCCACATTAAGAGTCAATCATAATGTAACAGCTTTTTAGTACTCATTACACCGCTTATGGTATAATACGATATACTATTCTGCTAAGGCAATCACTTCTACTTCTACTAAGAAGTTAGCTGGTAATGTTTTGACTGCCACACAACTACGAGCTGGTTTGGATGTAAAATACTCAGCATAAATCGCATTAAATTTAGCAAAGTCACCCATGTCTGCTAAAAAGCATGTTGTTTTAACAACTTTAGAAAAATCCGTACCGGCTTCTTTTAAGATAGCTTCGATGTTTTTCATCGCTTGCAATGTTTGTGCTTCTACGCCACCTTCTACCAAAGCGCCTTGTGCTGGATCAATGCCGCCTTGACCAGAAATGAACACAAATCCATTAGCTTTATAGGCTTGAGAGTATGGTCCTAATGCTGCTGGTGCTTGCTCTGTATACACTTGTTTCATAGTTGTCCCCTTTCATTACCATAAGACATTTTTAATATACCATTAGTATAGCATGTAATGGTATCGAAGTGTAGCTATTTTTCATACTTCTATTGTACTTTATTTGCATACCTCTATAAGGAGTACCTATATGTCCATTAATTATACTACTTATGAAAGCCCTTTGGGCACTCTCACACTATATGCCACAGCATCTGCATTAGTTGGTCTTACCTTTCCAACGCAATCTGTACATTTTCAAGAACCAGTAGCGTTAGATGAATCCCCATCTTCTCGCATCTTGCAACAAACGATCCAATGGCTCAATCAATACTTCAGCAGACAAATCCCTACCATAAGTATCCCCTTAGCACCGCACGGCACAACATTCCAGCAAAAAGTTTGGTCTCAGTTACAACACATCCCCTACGGTACGTCTCTTACCTATGGAGAGCTAAGCCAACATGTGTTCAACTCACCTACCCCAAAAGGAGCCCAAGCCATCGGATCAGCTGTCGGCGCCAACCCTATCTCCCTTATCATTCCCTGCCATCGTGTCTTAGGCAAAGGAAACGCCCTCACGGGATATACCGGAGGGCTGTCCATTAAACGAGCCTTGCTATCCATCGAAAGTATCGATTTTGTGGATAAGTAGGCTTATCTAATATGTTCTAGCATATGTATAAAATGTGGTTTAAAGAATGTGCCTTCCACTTCAGTAGTACCCATGACAATCATTGTTAAATACTCTGGTGTTCCCACTAGGGCTAGCCGCAAATATCCAGGATATTGAGCTCCTTTTATATCATAGGTAATATTTCCTGCTGTTGTCATCGTACCATAATGAGTACCTTTCATGGTATGTAGTGGCTCTACATTTCGCAATTGTATCTTGGCTGGAGTCCCCTCCTTGGAATAATCAAAATCTTTATCCTCTCCAATTTTAATGTGAAAGTACTCCAATGTCGAGTTTATATCATTGGTGAACATTTTCATTCCCCAAGGTGACATCCCCTCTTTTCCATATGGTTCTGTACTCATCATCACTTCTGCAGGTAGCGGAAATACAAGAACCCAAGCTGTATTCAAACCATACTGATCAGTACCTTGCAATTCATAGACATCCATATAATGTCCTAACTTCAGTCCCTCTTTCATGTTCTGCATTCCAACATAGTAATTTAATTTAGGAACTGTAGTACCCACTGTACCCACTGTACCTAAGTTGGCAGCCACAAATCCTTTTCCTACCTCAGCTAACTTTGAAGAAGATAGTTGCTTAGCCGTAATCTGTGAGTCTGTTGTTTGTCGCAAGTCAATCAATGGATTTTTTTCTAGCATTGTAACGAACTCTGCCATTATTTCTTCAGTTGTCTTGTATTTTTTCTCCACCTTGGAGGTAGTGCGCCTAGAAACCATTGGTTTCTCATTTAACACTGGTCCACTAGTACCTGACACCTCGCTGCTATCATCATATGCCCGTATAGACATTGCTCCACTAGTACCTGATACCTCATAGTTATCATCATATACCTGTGCAGACACTTGTCCATACCCCATCATAAGGCTTGTCATCATGACAGCCAGTCCCATTCGCATCCAATATTTCATCTACTTATTCTCCCTTCACACCTAATAGACTCTTGATAACAGGGTTCCAATAGGCTTTCGATGTATCAGATGTTGTTATCCATGTGATAGACACACCATCTTGACCATACCGTCCTACCAAACTGATGTAAGAAGGTATAACAAATCCATCTACATCCAACTGCACTCTACCATGGGTATACAACCCTTTACCCTCTTGTAGGCGTACAGGTTTCATCATCTCTCCGTCAAGAAATCTTACGTTTACAAGGGGTAATACGGCTTTTATAATAGCGGTATCACTGAATTCATGATTCGTACTTGTAACATATGGAACTAGAGCAGATCCGTTTTTTTCTATCCGTTTTCCTCCCATGACATTGACATTGTAGAGGTCTATATTTTTTAGTTCTTTTACCGATTTATTATATAGCGTTTCTCCTACAGATTGTGGGGCCATCGTAGTTCCTTTATATCGCATCTTCCACACTTCAGCCGCTTCTGTGCCCGTCATATGTAAGTGTACTAGCTCTGCCGTATGCAATCCTCGTTCATCACGCCCTTGCAACTGATACCGTTGGCCTCGCTGAACCACGGCTTTCACAATCCCATCTAGTACCTTGGCCTCTGTTTCGTCCATATGCCAACCATTAAAACCTACGTTGCGAACCGTGTCTTCTTTTTTAACAAAACCTTCCATTAGATCATCGTAGTTAGCCACCGAAATATGACTAGGCAGTTCTACACTACCTTGCCCATCTAATGTAATCGTTGTAGCATATCCAGACAGTACTGTCCCTACCAATGCTACACTTGCCATCACACATTTCCAATTCATAATAACTCCTTCCTATCTAGGATTCCCCACTTTTTCCAACAATAATTTAGATTTCAATTGATGCAATTCTTCGCTGATGTTGACTTTCACCTCTGGTGCTCGGCGAAGTCGCAAAAATTCTGGCCATAGCAATTGAATTTGCTCTTCTCCGTAGGCTTTCACTTCTGCCAAAGAAGGCACATTATACACTAATTCTCCGTCCACAAAGATAGGTACTAATAATTCTTGCACTCTGAAAGTATTTGCTTTCAACACGGTTTGTTTCCATGGATGCAATGGATCTTTAAATACATAATCCTGTGTAGTATCCACTGTTTCATGGTCTAAGCAAATTAAATCACCAATAAGCTTGTGATTTCGTACATTGATGAGGCGCAATACTTTTTTCTTACCAGGATTCGTTACCTTTTCAATATTATCGGAAAATTTCATAGCCGGCATAAAGGTATTACCTTCCCATTGTCCAGCTAATTTGTATACACCACCTAGAGCTGGCGTTTCATCGGCAGTAATCAATTTTGTACCTACACCCCAAGCGGTAATCGCTGCCCCTTGTTGTTTCAAGTCCGCAATTTTATATTCATCTAGATCATTGGTAGCAAAAATTAAGGCTTCTTTAAATCCTGCCGCATCTAACATCTTCCGTGCCTCGATGGATAAGTATGCCAAATCGCCACTGTCCAATCGAATGCCATAGATGGATGGCATCGAACCTCCTCGGCGTTCACGAATTTCTTGGAACACTTGGATTGCTGCAGGCACACCTTTATGGAGTGTATTATAGGTATCTACTAAAAATACTAGATTCTCTTCGTATTGATCTGCATAGGCACGGAATGCATCAATTTCACTAGGGAAACTCATCACCCAACTGTGTGCCATCGTTCCTACAGGCCGTATGCCATACAAAGCGGCACTGTACACATCGCTGGTGCTATCAAATCCTCCAATGAAAGCCGCTCTAGCCCCTTGCACAGCTGCGCTTACCCCTTGCGCTCTTCGCATACCAAATTCTGCTACTCCGTCCTTGCCGATGACGGATCGGATACGACGGGCTTTCGTAGCAATCAAGGACTCATGATTTAAAAACATGGAAAGAGCTGTTTCCATCAAAATGGCCTCATCTTTAGCTGTCTCTACTCGAAGTAACACTTCCCCAGGGAATACAACAGACCCTTCTGGCGCCGCATAGATGGTTCCCGTAAAGCGAAATGTTTTTAAGTACTCCAAAAACGCCTCTGTGAACACACCTGTTTGACGTAAATAGGTAATATCTTCCTCAGAGAAACGTAAACCTTTCACATACTCGATGACTTGTTCCAATCCTGCTACCACCGTGTAAGCCCCTTGAAATGGATTCGTCCGGTAAAAGCGATCGAACACGCAACGAGTACGATGTTTGTTTTGCGTAAATAAACCTTGCATCATGGTAAATTGATACATATCTGTTAATAGCGCATGTGTAATCATGAATAACTCCTATTCTTATAGGTCCACCCTATACTAAGTACTTTTCTATGACAGTTTGAATACTATGCCTATCGTCTACTTTCTTTTATTATACTCTACTATTGTAATTCATGTATAATTGTTTTTCCTGTAACAGTTTGTCATAATCTTTCATTTAGGTTAGAATGATACCATATATTATATAACTTCTAATGATGAAAGGATTACTATGAATCTGTCTCAATTTTTTGCATTAATTCGCCCCCGCACATTGACGGCTGCTTTCAGTCCCGTTGTGTTAGGGGCTGCTATAGGAGCGACTCAATTTTCACAAACCCAACCTCTTTGGCTATCCTTGGTCTATACTTTAGGCATTCTAATTTGTGTGTTAAGTGCGCAAATCGCAGCCAATATTTGGAATGAATATTTCGACTTTAAATCCGGACTAGACCTGACACAAGCTGCTGGCAACAGTGGTTCCATCGTACGAGATGGCATCTCGCCAGCCGTGATTAAACGGTGGGGCTACATCACAACAATACTTCCACTCATCTTAGGTATCGCTCTCGCTAATGCTGTCACATGGTGGTACATTCCTGTAGGTATGCTTTGCATACTGACTAGCATCTTATATTCTGGTGGACCTAAACCAATTTCTCGTACCCCTTTTGGTGAACTCGCATCAGGACTTGCCATGGGCTTTGCCATTGTGTGCATCACCCTCTTTGCATGGACCCATACCTTGCACTGGACCTACCTGATTCCTGCGGTGCCGTCCACTATCTTAATCGGTGCTATTATGATGACCAACAACTTGCGGGACTTCACTAACGATGCTAACCATGGTCGTCGTACCTTAGTGATTCTTCTCGGCCGTGAAAGAGGGCTTCAACTCTTACGAGGCCTATTCCTCATTAGCTCACTATGGCTATTAGCATGGGTTATCTGCGGGATTATGCCTTGGACATCCCTATTGGCACTACTTTCTTTAATACCGACTATGAAAGTCATCTCCATCTTCAACACCTATGCGGATCCAGTACGATTAAACGAGGCCATGAAATTTACTTCTATATCTTGCACACTCTATCATTTCTTGTGGGCCATAGGTTTAGTCTTTAGTAGCGTCCTATAAGCTTCCTTAGTACAGGTAGAAACTATAAATCCTCTAGTACATTCACCCCTCATGAAAGCAATATACTTCTATGAGGGGTTTTTAGCATCTACTCAATGATAATCAGTACTTTCACAGAGTTAACACTAACTACTGACAGAAAATAAATAATATGCCTAGGACATGTACACATCTATCGATATATAGCTAAAAGCTATAAACGCTTAGATGTATAACATATTTTACTTATAACAAAACTCTTGCTATACTAAGCAAGTAGAAATTCACTATGTAAGTACACAAAGAAAAGGAGATAATACATGAAGAAATTATTTAGTTTAGCAGCTACGGCTGTATTAGGCGCTGCCTTGTTATTAGGTGGCTGTGGTTCCACTGGCACTAGCTCCACTGGTTCCGATGCAGGTAAAACATTAAAAATTGGTGCTTCCCCAGTACCTCACGCTGAAATCTTAGAACAAGTAAAACCAATTCTTGCTAAAGAAGGTATCAACCTAGAAATTGTTGAGTTCAGCGATTATGTACAACCAAATGTTGCCTTAAATGATAAAGAACTTGATGCGAACTTCTTCGCTCACATTCCTTACCAAGAAAACTTCAACAAAGAAAAAGGTACACATATTGCAACAGCTGGTGCCGTACACATCGAACCAATGGGTGTATATTCCAAAAAAATTAAAGACTTAAAAGATATCGAAGATGGCGCTCAAGTAGCTATCCCATCTGATGCGACAAATGGTGGCCGTGCATTACTATTGCTTTCCAAAGCTGGTTTAATCACTTTGAACGATCCTAACAGCATCTCTGCTACAGTACAAGATATTAAAGACAACCCTAAACATTTAAAATTCGTTGAATTAGAAGCGGCTCAATTACCTCGTGCGTTAGATGATTCCACAATCTCTGTGATCAACACAAACTTTGCATTAGGTGCTAACTTGAACCCAACAAAAGATGCCTTGTTCTTAGAATCTAAAGATTCCCCGTATGTAAACATTGTATCTGTTCGTGAAGGCGACGAAAAACGTGATGAAATCGTTAAATTGGTAAAAGCTCTACAAAGCCCAGAAATCAAAAAATTCATCGAAGACAAATACAAAGGCGCTATTCTTCCAGCATTCTAATGGAATCACTTAGAATAGACTCCTCCAAATAGAAATAAACACTAACAACTATCATACATACTTAACTATACAGCAACAGAGGCAAGTTGATTCGCTCAACTTGCCTCTGTTGTTTTTTCATATACTACCATACTTATTTTTAGTATATCAAAAAGGGTCCCAAAGGACCCTTTTCTAATTATTCTACCATATTAAATAGAACGCATTTAAGTAATGATATATATTGTATTACACTACTTGCGAATAGCTGCTCGTAATTCTTCCACTTCTTCTTGTAATGCATTAACTGTACTCATCAATAGATTAATTTTCAAATCATACGATTCTCTTAGCGTAAGTATTTCATCGCGTAGCTTGTTTGGTTCTACTTTTGCTTGTTTTGTACTACCTTGACCAATTTTGAAAGTAGCCCCTCCATTGATCATCGTTTGACCGCTCACCAAAGAAATACCCCCGTGGAACATAGTGGAATCGTTCGTGTAATGTGCTACACCTAATGCTAAGGCATTCGCATGTTTATAATGCCCTACGCCTGCCATAATTTGCGTTGGCGCTGCTGGATCGTATTGGATTGGCTTCAATGCTGATAATGCCGCATTTAATGCATCACCATTGCGACTTTCTTTGCGTAATTCCTCTACATTATTGGAAAGATTTGTCACTTGCTGTTGTACTTCTTTTTGCATAACACTAGCATTGGCAGCAGCTGTACTTGCACTATTTAAAGCATTTTTAAAGTCTTCTTCTGTTTTATTTTCATTGCCTTTAATTTCTTTCCAGTATTCATAAGCCGATTTACCAGTGGCTCCATCCTTACCTGCTACACCATTCTCGCCTTGCGGACCTTGCGAACCTTGTGCACCAGCTGCACCATCTTTACCGGCTGGGCCTACGTCGCCTTTAGGACCTTGTGGGCCTGCTGGACCTACTGCTCCCGCTTGTCCTGGGTCTCCTTTATCGCCTTTAAAATCTGCATCACCTTTTAGAGATGCTTTATCTAAAGACACCACTGTTTTATTATCTTTTTCCTCTGCTTTTAAACCATCTTTAAACTCATACAGGCTATTTAAAATACTCTTGAAATTACCTTTTGTGACAATTTCTTGGCCGCCAGCTTGTAGTTTGCTATCCGTATAGGTAATATTAATTGGATTGGTGTCACCTACGGAAAGACTGCTAAATGTAGGTGCTTTCAGCATGCCAATGCGTACAGTACCCGCATCATTGAAAGTAATCAAATTGTCAGAGGAATAGTTAGTCGCCTCAAAGCCTGCTGCACCATACACTGATTTTGCTTTACCTTCGATTGGGAGAATGCCACCAATTGACGTTTTCACCAGCGTTGCTTTCGTAGTTGCCCTTGTAGTTTCATCTTTGCTATCATACGCATTTGTGGACACCGTAATACCTTGTTTACCTAAGGCTTTCAGCTGAGCCACATTCACCGCATCTGTATCATTTGTACCTGCCGCTACATTGATAATTTGACGGGTATGCTTTGTCGTTGTATTGCCAATACTAACCGCTGCCCGATTGGCTTTCCACACTTCCTCACTACTGGATTCGTTTTGAATGAAAGTAGCTAATGCCGCATCATCAGCAATGGTTTCTCCTGGTACATAACCAATGCTACCTGGTTTACGATCAGCGACAGATAAAAACCCTAGCGCCACAGAACCTTCCTCTTTAGCGGCTGCATAAGCACCCACGCCCGTAGCATGATCAGCATAAGTCCGTGCATCATGACCCAACGCGGTAGAGTCCTCACCTAATGCCGTAGAATATAAACCAGATGCTAACGCACCTAATCCAAACGCACTAGAACGATGACCAAATACAGCGGCTCCATAAGCCTTACCATCTTTTTTAATGAGTTCTTCTCTAGGAGTCTCTGTATTCGTAATCGTATAAGTACCATCTGCTAACTTTTCAACCGTTGTGGTCGCTTTTGCACCGTCACTAGCCTTTACAGTATCTCCTGCGTTGACCGGTGCTGACCCAATATAAGTACCTACACCCACTGCTGTAGCATGACCTGTATTATGAATTTCAGAGGCGTGGCCAATGGCAATAGAATGAGCGCCACCTTCTACTTTAGCCTCTAAACCAATTGCCATAGAGCTGTTACTTTTAAATTCAGCCGTAGGTGCAACTTTAGATTTACCTCCTATGGCAATAGAAAAATTTCCTTGTGCATTAGCCCTAAATCCCAAAGCTAATGCACCACTTCCATCTGCTTTAGAATCTCCACCAACAGCAGCCGATCCTTGACCTAATCCTTTTGCATCAGAACCAACAGCAACACCATAGGTATTATCTGTTTTAGAAGATTCCCCCACAGACACACTATATTTACCTTTTGCATTAGAGTCACTGCCAATGCCTATAGATCCAGCTTCTGAAAAAGCGTTATTCCCCACTGCCACACTAGTCTGTCCAGCCGCCTTAGAATCATTACCCACTGCTACAGATTTTATTTTAGAGTACGCATTATTACCAACTGCCACTGCATACCCAGCTAAGTCATCTGCATTTGGACTCGCAAAAGAAGTAGCAGGTACAGTTGCCATATCAACAGCATGTACTATTGGTACCGCTAAACTAGATGCCCCCGCAACACATAATGCTACATATTTTGCTATAGATGATTTTTTACAATCCATGTCATTCTCCCTTAACACTACTAGAAATATACATGTCTATCTAAAGTATATCATATGTATAGGCTTATGACATAGGTGTTTACCCCACTCTCATTTTTTCACGATTTGTGTAAAGATGATTCTTATTGCATAAAGCTAAATATATGAAGATGTTTTTTATTGCACAAAATCAAAAAGGGTCCCGAAGGACCCTTTTCTAATGACTTTATATTTGTTCAACAGAACGCATGTATCTAATACTATTTATGACTCTACCCTCACCATATAGGAATAGACACATGGTAGTAATGACGCCCATATTATTTACGAACCATAGCTCGTAATTCTTGCATTTGTTCTTGCAATGTTGCAATGTCTTGTCGTAGATTATTATTTTCTTGTGTCAACACTGTAATCTCACGTCCGTAAGCTTCTTTCATAGCTACCATTTCATCATGCAATACGAGAACTGAGGAAATAGGACCATTACGATAACGTTCTGGCACAGCTTTTTTCTCTGGGCTATTGCCAAATTTGAAAGTAGCCCCACCGTTGATCATAGTAGCTCCTCGCACCATAGATACACCAGCATGGAGCATAGTCGATTCTTTTGTATAATGGGCAATACCAATAGCAAAAGCATTCGCATTTTTATAGTGACCAATACCCGCCATGAACTGCGTTGGCTCTAGTGGGTCATATTGAATTGGTTTTAATGCGGATAAAGCTGCACCTAAAACATCGCCATTGCGACTTTCTTTGCGTAGCTCTTGCAGATCATTACCCATAACCCCTATTTGTCGTTCTAGTTCTTCATAATGACGCGTATTTTCTTTGGATTCACCTTCTAAAGCTTTACGGAAATCATCTTCTGTTTTATTTTCATTACCTTGCATTTCTTTCCAGTATTCATAAGCAGATTTGCCAGTATCTCCTTTAGGACCTGCAACACCAGCATCGCCTTTATCACCTTTAGGACCGGTCGCCCCTGGTTGTCCCTGCGGGCCTGCCGAGCCTGCCGCACCATCTCGTCCCGGTTGTCCTTGTGCCCCCGTAATGGCTTTGATAAAGTCGTTTTCCGTCTTGCTGCCGTTACCTGGCATTGCTTTCCACACTTCGAAAGCAGATTTTCCGTCAGCCCCAGTAGTACCATTGGCACCAGTTTCGCCTTTCTCACCTTGAATACCTTGGTCACCTTTAGCTCCTGGATCACCTTTGTCGCCTTTATCTCCTTTGAAATCAGGGTCCCCTTTTAGCTCATTTTTATTTAAACTGAATGTATAGGTCTTACCATAATCTCCTTCGGCTTTTTCCGTAATTTTAATGCCCGATTCTGCTTTCAGCACAGATTTTAAGGAGTCCACCGTCAATACAGGGCTCGTTGTAGATGTAGCACCATCACCTTTACCTCCTGATGTTAAGGTCAATTGTCCTTTATCATTACTACCTAAGGAAATATTCATCACTGGGTTATCAAAATGTATTCCCGTGAAAGTTGGTACTTTCAACATGCCAATACGCAAGATAGAATCTGTTGGATCCTTATAGGTGATCAAGTTGTCAGAGCTATATAACGCTGGCGCTACGTACTTGCTTTTACCATCAGGAGCCGTTTCCATTTTTGCATGGGTTTGTGGATCTTCAGGAGCTTCGCCATAAATCGTATTCGCCTTACCTTGGATTTTAATTTCTTTATCTCCTGGCGTATACACACGTGCATCTGTGGTCGTATCTGCTACAGTTCCATCTGTATTAAAAGATACATCATTACCAGCTAATATGGTACTCCGTTTTTCCAAGGCTTTCAGCTGTGCCACATTCACTGCATCTGTGTCTCGATACCCAGCAGCCACATTGATAATTTGTCGAGTTTTATTTGTTGTAAACCGTCTATCCCCGACTGATACAGCGCTTTCATTAGGTTTCCACACATTTTGTAAAAAGGTTTTCGTATCCTCATAGGCACCCTTAGCCTGTCTTAATTTTGTTCGAATCGCAGCCTTATCACTAGCGGCAGCACTAGCTAATTCCGTTTCTAACGCAGTGACTTCTGCTTTAGCCGCTATGACAGCCTGATGCTTTTCAATCTGAGCATTCATGTCTGCTATACTGTTAAAATGCTTTCCATGCAAGTATGGATCATACCCCATATCAAACGGAGATCCTACATTACGATCTGCATAGGAACCAGAGCCTAATGCCACACCATTTCTAGACAATGTATTCGAGGCAAGCCCAATGCTAACCCCGCCGTAGGTATCTTTATAGGCAGTTCCTACGGTACTACCATGACCAATAGCAATCGCACCACTACCATGGGTAACCGTATTACCACCTATAGCGACAGCTGCAAAATCATGAGCATAGGCAGTAAAACCAATACTTACGGCCTGACTACCATATACATGGGTAGAATCACCAATAGCCACACTACCTATCGCACGATCGCCTGCTGTGGTTGTACGACCTACGGCCACACTATTCTCAGCGGCCGCTGTGGATGAGGCACCTAAGGCTACTGCCGACTTTCCTGCAGCCGCTCTTGCCCCAACAGCTGTACTATCCTTTTCATTCGTTTTTGATTCTTCACCGATGGTAACACTGTAGGCGCCAGTTTGACCGATATTGTATCCAATAGCCACAGTATGCTTTGACTGTTCACCGATTTTTGCATACCGACCAATGGCAATGGAGTTCATACTTTTTGATTCTGCTCGTGGTCCTATGGCAATAGCCCCTTCTGCCGTGGCACCATCGTTAAACTCATTACTACCTGTGCCGAGATCTCTAGTTTTGATAGATACAAAGCGCGTTTTCTCTTGTTCTAACCGATTGCGAAGTACTCGTAACTGTCCTACTGTGGCAGCATCTGTATCTTCATAGCCAGCAGCCACATTTGTAATTTGGCGAGTATGTTGTTTCCCATCCTTCGTGCCACCTACAGATACAGCCCCATCTGTGGCATTCCATGTGCTACTGATGGCTGCGTTCCCTAGCTCATTCGCTTTTTCCGTAGCTACTCGGTAGGCTTCCTCTGCATCCACTAAACCTTGATCTGCCTTAGCTTTCTTCTCATTTGCCTCTGCTAATAACGCATCTGCATTAGCATCTTTTTTCTCTTTAGCGGAGTTTGCTCGCTCTATATCTTGTTCTGCCTGCAAAACTTTAAAATTGGCTAGACGAATATTTTCACGTAAGGCTTGTAAGTTAGGATTATCCGCTCCGCTAGAACCGTGCTTATAGTGTGTATCTAGCATAGGATCATAACCGATATAATCATCTAACTTTGGTCCTCTAGTTGCTACTGAGTTAGCACCGATGGCAACACCGCCTTCTACAGTTGCTTTTGATTCTTTACCGATTGCAATGGCTGTATCTTTAGTAACCACTGCACTCTCCCCAATTGCGATAGCAGACATCCCATTCACACTAGAACCACTGCCAATGGCTATAGCATGAGTATCCGTCCCCATTACTTGTCCACCATCCAACACATACGTATGTGCATTACCGTCAGCATAACCTACTACATGACTTCCCAACACTAACATACTTGCCACATACACTGCTACTTTTTGTTTCTTCATGTTGTTCCT
>CAUUEA010000024.1:0-19861 GCA_963544145.1 uncultured Veillonella sp. | reverse complement strand
AGTTCGTGAAGATCGGAGAAATGTATTCGATGATTAATTATGACAACTATTTAAATACAGAAATCAAAGCAGTGAAACCATCAGGGATTCGTCGTTTTTTTGAAATTGCCAATGAATTAGATAATGTCATTTCCCTCAGTATTGGTGAACCAGATTTCGCTACGCCCTACCATATTCGTGAAGAAGGGATTAATACATTAGAAAAAGGGAAAACTTGGTATTCTCCTAATCGTGGTTTTATGGAACTACGGGAAGAGATTTCTAAATGGTTAGAACGGAAGTATCATGTGTCCTATGACCCAGCAACAGAAGTGATTGTCACTGTAGGTGGCTCAGAAGCTATTGATTTAACGTTTCGAACATTGTTAAATCCTGAGGATGAAGTGTTGATTCCCGTGCCAAGCTTTGTGTGCTATACGCCATTAGCAGAGATGTGTAATGCAAAGCCAGTACAGATCATTACGAAGGAAGAAGATGAGTTTCGTTTGACCCCAGAGGCGATTGAAGCGGCTGTGACAGAGAGGACGAAGCTGTTAGTATTACCATTCCCTAATAATCCAACAGGAGCAGTATTACGCCGTGAACACTTGGAAGCTATTGCAGAAGTTGTTATTAAGCATGATTTATTCATTTTGTCAGATGAGTTATACAGCGAGCTTACTTATGGAGATGAACCACATGTATCCATTGCAGCTATTCCGGGCATGCAAGAGCGTACTATCTTAATCAATGGATTTTCCAAAGCGTATGCTATGACAGGCTGGCGCCTTGGATTTGCCACTGGTCCAGCTCCGATTATTGCGCAGATGACGAAGATGCATCAATATGGTATCATGAGTGCTCCCTCTATGTCCCAATATGCAGCTATCGAAGCATTAAAAAATGGAGATAAAGATATCCAATACATGCGGGAAGAGTACGATATGCGTCGTCGTCTATTGGTAAGTGCCTTTAATCGTATGGGATTACACACCTTTGAGCCAGAAGGGGCATTTTATGTGTTCCCATCTATCACGAGTACAGGGATGACATCAGAAGAGTTTTGTGAAAAGTTGCTCTACGATCAACGCATCGCTGTAGTACCAGGTAATGCCTTTGGCGATTGTGGAGAAGGATTCGTTCGTGTAGCCTATTCGAACTCTTTACAGAATATTAAAGAAGCGGTAAAACGCATCGAGATATTCTTGGAAAAAATTAAAAATAAAGAAATTGAGTAATAGAAAAGACAGACATGGTTTGCTCGTGCAAACTGTGTCTGTCTTTTTTTGTTCTATTATATTTTGTAGGGACTATTTTGAGTGTCCTTGCTATGGATATGTTAGAAAATCTTTGGACAAAAAATATATAGGTAACGATCGTAACGATATAACAAGAGGATACCTCTATTCTATTGTTTCACTAAGGAAAGATAAGAATCGTGTGGCTCTACGTTGTAAGAATGTTTCCAAGGCTTTCACTTTTTTCTCTGTCAGAATGGAAGAAGGTACATAATTGAAAGTAAATACCTTCATGCTTTCTAGCATAGGGATATGACGGAATTGTAGGAACCGTTTCGCCTGTTCTTCATAGGAAATCCCCCAATAGCTAGTATTATGGTTGACTGTATCTAAATGGTCGTAGTCTTCATCACAAGCGTTATAGAATAAGGAGTTTCCATGATCAAAGAGTGGGGCAGGACCGATAAGTTCGTTGCTTTCAGTATGGAACAGAAAGCCAAAGTTATTTAAATGACGGTCTGCATTGCGGATGAAAGCATCGAATACCATCATATCTTGGAATGCAGTGAGACCATATTGTTTTCCGATATCTAACTGGATGCGGTAGCGACTTAGGTCATCTCGGGTTGTGATAGAATCGATATATTTTGACATAGGCAGGAACCCAACATCTTCTGACGTAAATAGAGGACATGCAGATACGGGTTCTCCGTGATAGGTATGAATCGTATAGGGTACATGGGGAATCCCCATAGCCTCAGCAATTTGTGAAGCGTAATATTCAATAAAAGCTTCTTGCCCACCATTAGCGAATCGATGAGTAGAGCCCTTATACAAGTAAATTGTGGAATCTATACGGTGCCAACACTTTTTAAGCATCCCATTAGTAGTATACTCAGGAGTAGTGGTGATATGATGAATTTTACTTTCATATCCCGTAAAGGCAATGCGAGCAATGATTTCGTCAAAAGGGTTCGTATACAGATTCATGGTTTGCCATGTTGATTGTTCATGGACAGGGCAAACCCAATACGCATCATTTAAGGAAAGTCCATAGGACAAATCGATGTAGGAGTAAGGATTGTCTGTTTCGGATAAGGCTTGTAATAACTCATCTACATAAGCTCGATTTTTAGGAATCTTTCGCTCTAATAGCCATTGATGTAGGCCCGTATTAGTAGGCGTTAATCCTAGGGGTAGGCGCTGACTATCTATGATAGAATCAATATGCACCATGTAATCATGTACGATTGTATTACCTAAAGGGTGGGATTCCTTTTCTATGTGAAAGTATAAAATATCTTTATCTTTTAGTTTGAGCCGATACTGCACCTGTGACACCTCCTTTTTCTTTAGTATACTCTATTTATTGTATGTGTGTATATATTGAAAGACGCTTGGTTTAGTTTTTACTGTGTAGAAAGAGTTGAGTTACTCATGGCATATGTAAGTGTAAATACAGTATATAGTAGTGGCATATGAATAGAATAGGGGGGGAGAATACAAGAGGACCGTCATGGACAGTCCTCTAATAGATATTATTGGTTTTTGTGTTTAAAGGCTAAGATAGCTTGGATTAATGCATCTAATGGCATTTCGCCACGTTCTGCTACCATAGATAAGGTAGCTTTGTGTTTCATTAATTTGGCAAGAGGAGAGTTTAACATTTTATAGTTAGGATGAATATGAATCATGTGATCTTTCAGACCAGGAATTATATCGAATAGAGGGAATAGTTTAGTGTCCCCAGTTAAGCCTAGATCATTTTCGTATACCGTTGAGTTTGATGCACTATGTTCAGTTAAGCTACTAGGTTCGTCTTCTTTGCGAATGTTTTTATAATCGATATGTTCTACTGCGTGGTAGGCAGAATTAGAACCTTCCCAAATGAGTTCTTTTCTAGAACCACTTAAGCTACGAATGTGCGTACAATCTTGAACCATTTCTAAGATGCCTTTAAACCGACCCTCTTCATTGCGCACAGCAATGTATTCGATGTGGATGAATAAATCAGGCTTGTTAATCCACATTTCGGCGTAATCTTGTCTACCTGCTTTGAAAGAATCGATAATCTCTTGCACCAATGGTAGACTTTTCTTTGGATGGCAGTTTTGTACGACACGACCGATGATATTAGAACTGCGAGGGAAGATGCGGTGCTTGGTATCATTATAGAAACGAACTAAGTCATTTTCATCCACGAAAGTAATATCTACAGGTAAGAATTTAAAGATTAATTTAATTTGTTCAATTGTTAAGGATCCCACAGCTAGGTCATGTGTTTGTTCAGAGTTTCCGTTAATGCCATATTTACCAACTAATTGCGCTAACTCTTGTAGAAGAGCGGTAGGGTTACCAGTACCACTTAATTGGGTATTTCCAGGATAATCAGCATTAGCATGACTATGTTGTGTTGTTACATGACCAGCATTGGTAGAGCTTTCTCCAAGGTTCTTAGATTCCGCATCAGGACGACCTTTATAGAATGGTGGTGGCGTAATGAAAGCGAATCCAATTTCGTGATCACCATGGCTCATAGTGATAAAATCGCTATCTTGTAATAATTTCCAGGCCGTTGGGATCAACACTTCTTTTTCCTTGTTATTAAGGTCACGGATAATATCGATGACATCAGCTTGTTTCGCTAAAAATTCAGATTCTTTTCTAGATTCTAGGAGTTGTTTACTTTCAGAGATAGCATCACGAACGGCGTCATCGAAGGTCCACATGATTTTTGTAGGACGGTCGAAGCCATAACACTCTAAAACGGGATATAGTTGATTTTGTTTGCGAGCTAAATGGGTGCGCCAAGAGGTAAGTGCATCGTATACGCCTAGCCAAGGATTGAGAATAAAGTGAGGTGCTTGCAACAAAGCTTCCATTTCGTTTAACTGCTGTTCCATGGCGTTGATTTCATTTAGATACACCGTCAATGGATGATGCTCAGGATATTCATTGTTGGCGCGGATTAAAATGCCATCGAATAGTTCTAATAAGTCATCCATACGATGGGTGATTTCTTCATCTGTATAAGAACCCTTTAATTGTTGTTCACCGTAAGCAAATTCATCAGGTGTACAAGTGCCGATTTTTTCTTTCAACAAAGTACGGGCTGTTGCTAAATCTAAGGTACCGCTGAGAAAACGGTCTTTAATATCAATCATAACTTCCATTCTGTCGTTGCCTGTAAGACCAAGGGCTTGTTTCATTGTATCCATGTGCGTATCCTTTCTGTGTCTAATACTAGTATAATTATTGTTATGGTACCATCATTGGTAGATTCTTGCTTTTGTTGAAAGATGCTGAAAATAGGCAAACATTGCTACCAATGTAGATACCATGGGTCTAGCGTGATAAAGTATAGGAAGTCTACTCAATTAGAGGCCACTTCCTTTGATGCTTATAGTATACCGTAAATAAAAATAATTTTCAGTTGCTAGGGATACAGAATTATAAAAGTTTTGTAAGAAAGAGAATGATTTTATAAGAAGTGTGGAATGTGAATCTTAGGGATATAATTAAGACAATATACGGAGGTCATGCTATGAAAACAGCCTGTGCGTCGGATGCACAGGCTGGTTTATGTTTATTTAGTGTAATTGGAGGCTGTATAGATTCCAAGGGCTACCCAAATGAAAGAAAAGGCAATTATTTTGTTGGTATCGAAGCTTTCACCAAAATAGAAGATGGCGATCAGCAGAGCGATGGTGGGGGATAGGTATTGCAGAAATCCTAACAGATTTAATGGCAATAATCGTGCCCCATAGGTGAATAAAACAAGTGGGGCCGAGGTGGTTAACCCAGATATAACGAATAGTGCGGCTGTATAGGAATCGTTTTGAAACGCTGTCCAAGAACTAGCATCGATATACGTTGTGTATGCTAGTGCTAAGGGGGCTACAAGCCAAGCTTCAAAAGCGATGCTTGTAAAGGGATGGATCAGAAGTTTTTTCTTCACTAGTCCATAGAGACCAAATGTTAACGCAATAGCTAGCGCTAAATCAGGGGTGCTTCCCATTTGTAGTGAAATGAAGATGATGCCAATGGTGGCTAAGCCCACACTACACCACTGTGGGAACGTTAGCTTTTCTTTGAAAATAAATACGCCTAACACAACGTTGAGCAGTGGATTAATATAATAGCCAAAGCTAGTATCCATCACACGATTGTTGGAGATGGCCCAAATGTATAAGCCCCAATTACTGGATACGAAGATAGATGCTAGAATCAGTAGCCCCAATTGGGGCATATTATGTGTTAAATGCAGGCAGTCTTTTTTAAACTGTTTGTAATTCAGTCCGATAGCCACAAAGGACATAAAAAGAGCAGACCATATGATGCGGTGTGCCAGTACGCTATAGGCTGATATATGGTGGAGAAGTCCCCAGTAGATGGGTAAAAGTCCCCAAATAAAATAGCAACTTAAAGCGGTGATGAGCCCTTTTTTGTTAGTTTGTTGCATAGATACCTCCTTTAGTGTATTCAGTTATCATAGTACCACAGATTGCATACAGGTTCTATAGGAAAATGATAGGCATACTAGAAAACTAATAGTAGTAAAAAAATATTATTTTTAAATAGCGCGATAGAATACAGAAAAATTAAAATATGAAACTTTGTTATATTTGAAAAATATATTGTAAAATGAAGATGTTATGAAGTATAATTACAAACGGCATGTTATTATGTGTTGAAAGCAATACATATATATCAATTCGTATGGGCGTACGAAATTTTTGGAGGTATATTCATGAAAGTAACAAGTAAACGCATTTCAGCGGCATTGTTAGCTTGTGTAGCATTGACTACATTTAGCGGTGTACAAGCTGCATTTGATGAGCATTTAGACAACTACCAATTAGATACAAAGGTAGTAAAAGGGGATCGTTCTAAAGACCAGTTTGGTAACACAGTAACAGAACAATCCTATTATCGTACAGGTGGTGATGTAAAAGTTATCACTCGCGAAGAAATTGAAAAACGTCATTATTCTGACTTAACAGAAGCCATTAAACGTATCCCTGGTATTACATTCCAAAATCCAGGATATCGTGGCGGGGAATATGGGTTTCAGTTTTTCAACAACGGAATCTCTATTAATGGTGATACTCGTGTTATCATTATGGTGGATGGTCGCCGTGTAGATAATATGGCAAGTACTCGTATTGCAGGTAGCAGTGAGTCAGGTAGTAAGTCTACAGGTGTAAATCTTGACCAAGTTATCAATATTAATGCGGTAGATAAAATCGAAGTAATTAAAGGTCCAGGAGCCTCTGTATATGGTTCTGATGCTACTGGTGGTGTTATCAATATCATTACAAGAAAAGGCGATGCAATTAATCAAGGAACTGTCGACGTTTCCACAGGAACATGGGGAAAACATAATTATGATATAGCCTACTCTGGAAGTGTAGGTAATGATAATTCTTTACACTATTATGTAGGATTACATCGAGTGATGTCTGGAGATACAAAATATCGTGATGGACATACCGGAGATATTGGAATATTGGGTGGCTCTCGTTTTGATGAGCGAGGCGCTAATGTACGACTTGATAAAGATTTTAATGATACAGAACGTTTAACTGTGTCTATTAATCATCAACAAGGTAAAGATGGATATCCAATTTCTACACCAAATCAAAAGTATTGGAATCAAAAAGATTGGAATCAAATTATATTTAAAGCAGCTGTTGGTGAACGGGATGAAGATGGTAAGTTAGTCCTAAATGAAGACTATTCAGGAGACTATGACAACGAAAATAAATATAAAGTTGTGCAAAATGAAAAAGGAAACCCTGCCTACCATAATTTATTTGCCCTAGATGGGTTCGGATACAATTCATATAGCAAGTATAAAAATAATGATATTGATGTAAAATATACGTTTGACCGCCAATCCGATATGGAAAGCTTTGTACGTTTTTACCACCAAAGTCATCAATATTTAAGTAGCGATAAATATGCTTGGGTATTACATGATGATGGAATGAGTAATCTTGCATTCAATTTAGCTGGGGACCAATTCAGTAAGGACTTTCCAGATGGTGCTAAAGACGGTACAGCATTAGATGCGTGGATTGCTAAAAATTTGGCACCATTCCCTGGCGGTAGTAAAGCAGCCTTGGAAGAATGGGTAGCCAAAACGGGTGGAAAAGCACAAGATCCAAGACATTATTATGATGAGAGAAAGCATGGCATCCAATTACAAGTGGCACGTTCTATAGGTAAACATGATATTATCGGGAATGTTTCCTATGATAAAGATCAAAATGATCATGTGTATCAAACATCTAAAGGAAAAGTAAAAACATTTGTAAAACGTAATTCTTTATATGGTTATGTACAAGATAAAATTCATGTGAATGATCAATTTGATATCACACCAGCAATTCGTTTTGTTCGATATAGTGATTATGTGGACAATTCTAAAAAATCATTAGGAGGTTCCACCCATGTAGTGACGCCATCGTTAAACTTACAATATCAACTGCATGATGGTAGCACAGTGTATGCTGGTTGGACAAAAGTTCTTCGTCCATTACGTAGTGGTGATTATGTTTCAGCCTATGATGGAACCAAAACAAACTTAAAGGATGAAAAAGGAAATGTATATACAGTAGGCTATCAAAAAATATTTAACAAGAAAACCACTGTAGGTGTAAACTATAGTCTCACCGACATGACAAATGCTATTGCTAGCTTTGAAGTAAGAACTCCGAATGGTTTTGAAAGTGTTCCTGTGAATGCAAATCAAAAGAAAACATCTTTTAATCTTACAGTAGATCATAAGCTTAATAAAAACTGGACTGTTGGTGTGGCATACAGTCATTTAAAAGATAGATGGTCTGCAAAATCAGGTTATGTAGTAAATCCAGCATGGAACTATAATAACTCTGGTGATATTAACACAGGCATTAACAAATTACGTCCAGCGAACCATTATACATTCAATGTGAATTACGATGCGGGTAAAGTATCTTCTGGATTGTTAGTAAACTATTACACAGGTTCTAATATTGAGGCCTTTACATCGAAACGATTTGCTATAGTAGATTGGAATTTAAATTATGATGTTAACAAAGATTTAACTACATATGTAGCGGTCACTAACTTGACGAATAAAGCATATGAAACAACAAGCTATGCTGTGTATGGAACGGGTAGTTCCGCAATGCCAGCACGTCAAATGATGATTGGTGCTAAATACAAATTTTAATAATAATTTTGAGAGAGCTACTGTATGTAGCTCTTTCATTTAGGTGAAAGAATGAAAAAAATATATGTAACAGGCATTGTGGTGGCTTTACTAGGGGGACTGTATAGCGCTCATTTGCATGGTATGGAAGAGTTCGTACCTATGCCTGAGTATGTGGAAAATACGGTAATTGTTCATGAAGTAGGACCACGTACCGTGAATCAGTTAACAAGCAGAGGAACTGATCAAAATATCACCTATAAAGGGGAACCACGTCGTATCATGGGGGTTTGGCAAAGTTCAGTAGAAACATTGCTTGCCTTGGGGGTAGGTGATCGTATAATTGCTGCTATAGGGGTGCCAGATAGTAAATATATTGCAGAAGAATATCGTGATGCCTATGAAAAAATTCCTTATAAAAGCATGGAAATTCCAGATGTGGAAACTACATTACTATGGGAACCAGACTTGTTGGTAGGATGGTACTCTACCTTTCAGAAGAATAACTGGAAGAGTACAGATTTTTGGGCACAACGTGGGATTAATACCTATATTTCAAGGGCATCCTATAAAAAATCTAAGAGAACGGTAGAGGGAGAATACCAATATATTCTTGATTTAGGGGCGATTGTCAATCGACAAGCACGGGCGGAAGAGCTTGTGAATCGAACTAAACGTGCAGTGACAGAGGCAAGGGCCTATGGAGAGGCGCAGAACACAAAAGATACAGTTCTAATCCTCGAAAATTCGGGGCGCCAGTATCATGTGTATGATAAGGAAACATTAGCAGGGAATATGTTAGAAGAAATAGGCGGTCATCTTATTTCAGAGGCAGGACAGACAATCAATGCAGAAGAGTTGATTCATTTAAATCCATCAGTTATCTTTTTAGTGCTAGTAGAAGAGGATTATGAACGGCAAGATGAACTCATAGACAATCTATATAAGAATCCTACATTACAACATGTGGATGCCATACGTAATCATCGAGTACATGGGGTTCCATTATTTATGGTGTACAGCGCAGGCACTCGAATTCATGATGGATTGAATCTTATGATTCGCGGATTGTATCCTAATTTTACAGGAGGTATTCATGAGTAATCGAACACATACATTCACAGTGGTAGGTGTAGGAATTATACTCATAGCCCTATTGATTGCGGGTATGGCATGGTCTTTATTTTTAGGAACAGTCCATATTCCAGCACATACATTGTGGCAAGTAGTGGCATCAAAATTTGTAGATACCATCACCATTGAGGATCCACGACAAGGGGCTTTAAATGATATTGTATGGATGTTGCGTATGCCACGGGTGATTTTAGCGGCTTTAGTAGGTGCTGGGCTAGCTGTCACTGGTGTCATCATGCAAGCTATCGTTAAAAATCCATTGGCAGATCCATATATTCTAGGAATTTCATCGGGCGCATCTACTGGTGCTACGGTGGCAATTTTAATGGGCGTCGGTATTGCCTTTGGAGAGGAATACGTAGGTATTATGGCTTTCATAGGGGCTATGGTTATTTCCTTTGGCGTTCTTATGATTGCCAATATGGGTGGTCGAGCTAATGCGATCAAATTGTTATTAGCAGGTATGGCATTAAGCGCTGTTTGCAGTGCTTTTACGAGCATTATTGTATATTTTGCAAAGGATAAAGAGGGGATTCAAAACGTAGCTTTCTGGATGATGGGAAGCCTGGCAGGTGCTAATTGGGATTTAATTGGCATCATGGTATTTGTCATTCTAGGGCCAATAGTATTCTTCTGGTTCCAAACACGCATTTTAAATTTGATGTTACTAGGTGATGAAGTAGCCATCACATTAGGGGTTGATTTACATAGATATCGTCAATTATACCTTGTGGTGAGTTCTATTATGGTAGGCTTTGCCGTGTATGCAGCAGGTATTATTGGGTTTGTGGGGCTATTGATTCCGCATATAGTACGTCAAGCGTTAGGTACGAATCATAAAGGATTAATCCCGATTTCTGCGTTAGGTGGTGCTTTATTACTAGTGGTGGCAGATACGCTTAGTAGAACGATCATTCCTCATACAGAATTACCAATTGGTATCTTAATTTCTGTTATCGGTGCGCCAGCATTTGTGTACTTAATGATTAAGCAAACCTATGCGTTTGGAGGTAATTAATGAATTTACAAGTAGAACAGGTTGCCTTTGGCATCGGACAAACGCAAATCTTACAAGGTATAGATTTAGAAGTGCAAGATTGTGAAATTGTAGGTCTAATTGGACCTAATGGTAGTGGTAAAAGTACATTATTAAAATGTATGTATCGTACATTACACCCTAATGCAGGACAAATTATGCTGAATGGTCGTGTCTTGGATGAACTTTCTTTCCGTGAAAGTGCTTTACAAATGGCAGTAGTGGCGCAACATAATCAATACCAATTTGATTTTTCGGTGATGGATATTGTACTGATGGGGCGTATGCCACATAAAAAATTGCTTGAAGGAGATTCTCCAGAGGACTATACTATAGCCAGACGGGCGTTAGCACAGGTGGGGATGGACCATATGGAAAGACGGAGTTTCTTGAGCCTTTCAGGGGGAGAACAACAACGTGTTATCTTAGCGAGAGCATTAACTCAAGAAAGTCCTTGCTTAGTCTTAGACGAACCAACGAATCATTTAGATATTAAGTACCAATTGGAAATGTTGGAAATCGTTCGCGATGCGGGTGTAACAGTGTTGATGGCTGTTCATGATTTAAATTTGGCATCCCAATTCTGTCATCGTCTAGTAGCATTAGAAAAAGGACGAGTGGTTGGTACAGGGACACCAAAAGAGTTGTTGACCACAGAGTTTATTCAAAACTTATATGGTGTACATAGTCGCATCGTAGAAGGTCCGACAGAAGATTCTATTCATATTATTTTTACAGAAACAGTAAAGTAAGCAGTACGTGGTGATCTTTGTTAGTATCTATTGAAAAAGTTAAGATACTTTGACCAGTTACCTATATTGTAGAAATGTAAACCATGGATAAGGAGGTAAGACATGGAATTATTTGAGTTATTTATTAAAGGTGGATATGTTATGTATCCATTGTTACTTTGTTCTTTCATTGCTGTCATTATTTTCGTTGAGCGCCTTCGTTTTTACCGTTCTATGTTGGACGATGTGAATGCGTTACGTGAAAGCATCATCCCATTGGTACAACAAAGCAACTGGAAGGGCTTACAAGCTTTGAAGGAAACTAACAAGGGTATGGCTACGCATGTCATTGCAGAAGCAGCTCGTGGTGGCAACAATAAAGAGCAACAAGAAAAATTGTTGGAAGCAGCAGCGATTAGTGAATCTGCAAAATTACGTCAATATTTAAACTATATTGAATCGATCGTAACGATGGCTCCTTTGTTGGGCTTGTTGGGAACTGTAACAGGCATGATCGGTTCTTTCAGTGTATTATCCATTTCTGAAGGACAGCCATTTGCCATCACTGGCGGTGTAGGAGAAGCCTTGATTGCTACTGCCACAGGCTTGATCGTAGCGATTATTGCTTTAATTTTACATACATACTTAGTGCAACAACAAGATATTTTGATTAGCCAAATCGAAGATGCTAGCGCTATGTATATGGCAGAATTGGCAGGTGACAACCATGCGGCTTAGATCCTTACGGACTACGTCTAAACCAAAACTCATGATCATTCCAATGATCGATATTATCTTCTTTTTATTGGTATTCTTCATGATGAGTATGTTGACGATGGTCGTACAAAAATCTGTGCCAATTCAATTACCACAAGCGGTGGCATCGAAAGTGGACTTACAACGTAAAATTCCAATCACTGTAACTAGCAATGGACAAATTTATGTGGAAGCACAGCCAGTGACGTTAGATCAAATGATTCGCTATTTACAAGCAGAAAAAGCAAAAGGAGATGACATGGTTGTTATCTTGCGCGGTGATGCGAAGGCTGAATATGGCGCATTTGTTACTGTATTAGACACATTAAAACAAATGGGTATCGTGAAAGTATCCATTGCGACAGATAGTAAATAAGGAGGTACTATGGATAGACGATGGCGAATACCCGCAGTGATATCCGGACTGACAAATTTAGGTCTTGTAGTACTTCTAGGCGTATTGGGGCATATCCAAACACCTATACCAGAATCGGATGAAATTGTAGAGGTGCAGTTGGTCCATGAGGACAAAGGTAGCCCAGGCCAACCCAATGCAGGTCCTGCCATTACAGCGCCTCATACTGAAAAACGTGAAATTCCACCACCGATTACGAACCTAGCCGATGCTGAAGCAGTTTTAGAACAAGTGAAAGCAGAGGTGCCTAAGAGCGTGGCTATTGTTGCCCCCACAGCAGACGTATCAGGAAATCCTGGAGGTGGTGGAGAAGGTACGGACTCCGGTGATGGACGTGGTGACGGCAACGGAGATGGAAATGGTGGCGGAAATGGGAATAGCAATGGAGTAGATGGCAATGACGAGGGAGTGATTGTCGATGCTGGTAGCCTTGCCTTAGTTAGTGATGCAGAGGCTCCCTATCCACCTAAAATGCTGCGCCAAGGAAAAACTGGTACTGTGGTTGTGCAATTGGTAGTAGAAAAAGATGGTTCTGTTAGTTCTGTTAGCGTTATAGGCGGTAGCGGACAACCTGAATTTGAAAGAGCCGTTATGCAAGTGGCATATCAGTGGACTTTTGTGCCAGCCACACGTAATGGACGACCAGTTCGAGCTTATGCAACTAGAACCTATCGATTTGCGTTATAAAATTAAATAGATGTATCTATGCATTAGCACAGATGAAGTACATAGCGCCATATGGTTCTGACTACGTGTAGTTAGAGTTGTATGGCGTTTTTAGTCACTATAGTAGTACTAGAGAAAATTGCAGATAAACGTAATCAATACTAAAATATGTATAACATAGTGTAATGCTAGTAAGCATAAACTTTCATAATCTGAAACTTGAAATTTAACGTAATGTAGAGTTATACTTAATTTGGAATCTTATATGTGTAAGTTCTTATTTTATTTTTCGTATGGGCGTACGGAATACTTAAGGGAGGTATATTCATGAAATTTACAAAAAAAGGGGTGTCAGCAGCTTTGCTGGCTTGCATAGCACTTACTACATTTAGTGGAGTACAAGCGGCATTTGATGAACATTTAGATAAGTATCAATTAGACCCTAAAGTCGTGAAGGGAGACCGTTCAAAGGATCAATTTGGTAATACTGTAACGGAACAATCTTATTATCGTACAGGTGGTGATGTGAAAGTTATTACTCGGGAAGAAATTGAAAAACGTCACTATACTGATTTAAGTGAAGCCATTAAACGTGTTCCCGGTGTAGCTATCCAAAGTCCCGGATATCGTGGTGGAGAATATGGATATAATTCACATAATAATAGTTTGACTATTAATGGTGATGCAAGAGTGATTATTCTTGTAGATGGTCGTCGCGTAGATAATTTGACCAGTGAAAATATTGGTTCTATTAATGAAAATGGTAGCAAAAGTACGGGAGTAAATTTAGATCAAGTCATCAATATGAATGCTGTTGATAAAATTGAAGTTATCAAAGGCCCTGGTGCTTCCGTGTATGGTTCAGATGCTACAGGTGGCGTCATTAACATTTTGACTCGTAAAGGAGTTGAAGGTGGTGGACAGGCTACATTTGATATTTCAACAGGTAGCTGGAAGCAGCATAAATATGACTTTACCTATTTAGGCAGTGCAGGTAACGATAACTCTTTACATTATTTTGTAGGTCTAAATAAAATTACTTCTGGCGACACAAAGTTTGTAGATGGATATACAGGTAAATCTGCTACACTTGGTGGATCAGAATTTAAAGAAAAAGGAGCTAACATTCGAGTTGATAAAGATTTTGATGATGTGAAGAGGTTGAGCATTTCTTACAATCATAAACAAGGTAAAGATGGGTATCCTATTTCTACACCAGATTTACGATATTGGAATGAGAATGATTGGCATACTACTATTTTCTCTGTAGCCGTGGGTAAATTGGATGACCAAGGAAAATTAATTATTAATCCAGAAACAGGAAAAGCTATCCGCTTTAGAGGAGCTGATGTAGTTCCTGGGTTCCGCAATATTTTTACTTTAGATGGAGGAGTATTCAAGTCCTACAATAAGTTTATCAATAATGATATTGATGTGAAGTATACTTTTGACCGTCAAGGTGGTATGGAAAGCTTTATTAGAGCCTATAAACAAGATCATAAATATTCTGGTACTATGCTTGGTCAGTGGTCATCACCAGATGTAGATGATATAAAAGAGTTATTTCATCAAGATTTCCCAGATGGAGTAACTGATAAGGCAAAATGGCATGCTTGGGTTAAAAAATATTTAGCCCCATTCCCTGGAGGATCTAAGGAAGCATTAGATGCATGGGTAGAAAAAGCTGGTGGTAAAGCTCCAGCACCAAATGATTATCAAGATGAGAGAAAACATGGTATTCAATTACAAGTGGTGAGATCCATTGGTAAGCATGATGTAATTGCAAATATTTCTTATGATAAAGATGCAAACTATTATATTGCTAAAACCAACAAAGGAACTAAAGAATCCTTTGTTAAACGTAACTCTTTGTATGGTTATGTACAAGATAAAATTCACATCAATGATAATTTAGATATTACTCCAGCACTTCGCTTTGTACGGTATAGTGATTCTATTACACGTGGTGAAGATGATGATCGTATAAAATCTCAAGGTGGTTTGGTTCATTCTATTACACCGGCAGTGAACTTACAATATCGTTTTGATAGTACAAGTACAGTATATGCTGGATGGAGTCGTGTATTACGCCCATTAAATGGCAAGGACTATTCGGCTACATATGGCACTGATAATACTCCTTTAGAAGATGAAAAAGGAAATATTTATACTTTAGGCTATCAAAAAGAGTTTAACAAAAGAACTACATTAGGCATAAACTATAGTTTAATGAATATGTCTAATTCTATTGCTATTATTCCTATTGTTGAGGCAGATGATGAAGAAGTAGCTGTTAACGCAAGAGAAAAAAGGGAGTCTTTTAATGTGACATTAGACCATAGATTGAATCAACATTGGAATGTAGGGTTGGCATATAGTCACTTAATAGATAAATGGGACGCGAAACATGGATATACTACTAAAGCTGGATGGAAATTTGATGATCCAGCAGATATCAACTCAGGTATTAACAATTTGAGACCAGCTAATCATTATACTCTAAATATTAATTATGATAGAGATAGACTTTCTTCAGGATTATTGATTAACTATTATACTGGTGCGAATCCAACATTCTTTACAGGTAAACACTTTGTAATTGTAGATTGGAATCTTAATTATGATGTTACAAAAGACTTTACAACTTATCTAGCAGTTACTAACTTAACTAATGCTGGTTATGAAACAATTAGTGATACGTACTTTGGACGAGGTGGAGCCTCTATGCCAGGCCGACAAATTATGGTCGGTACGAAATATAAATTCTAGTTATTGTAAAAGAGCTACATAATGTAGCTCTTTTATTTAGGTGAATACATGAAGAAAGCATATATTGTTACATCTATATTAATTATTTCAGCAGGTATATATTATGGACATATTCAAGGAATAGAAGAATTTATTCCTATGCCTGAATATATAAGAAGTAAAGATAGTGGTTTAAAGTCAGACAGAAGGATTGTACACCAACTTACAAGTGATGGAACTGACGAAGATGTAGTATATGAAGGAGAGAGTTATCGTATTATTGCAGCTTGGCAAAATTCAGTAGAAACGTTATTAGCATTAGGCGTAGGAGATAGAATTATTGGAGCCATAGGAGTCCCAGATAGTAAATATATTTCCAAGGAATACCAAGAAGAGTACAAAAAGATTCCTTACAAGAGCATGGATATGCCAGATATAGAAAGTGTTTTATTATGGGAACCAGATCTATTGGTCGGGTGGGATACGACCTTTCAAAAAAATAACTGGAGAAGTACTTCATTTTGGAAGAAAAGAGGTGTTCATACATATATAGCCAGATCCTCAGCTTTGTTATCTCCACCTACTGTAGAGGGAGAATACCAATATATTTTAGATTTAGGAAATGTGGTCAATCGAAAAGAGAAAGCCGAAGAGATTGTTCATCGTATACAGCAATATGTGAAAGCAGCTAAAGAATATGGAGAAACTCATCCTACACAGGATACAGTGATGATTATAGAACCGGCCGGGCGACAATTTGGTGTGTATGATGACGATACACTTGGTGGAAAGATGATAGAAGAGATTGGTGGTAAGTTATTGGGAGATGTTGGGGAAACCATCAATATAGAAGAATTGATTGATTTAAATCCTTCTGTCATATTTGTAGTGCTACAAGAAGATGATTATGAACATCAAGGTAAGATTATCCAACGTTTATATGATAATGCAACACTTCAACATATTGATGCTATTCGTGACCATAGGGTCTATGGGATCCCTTTGTTTATGGTCTATAGTGCCGGAATCCGTATATATGATGGATTAGATATTATGATTCATGGTCTCTATCCAAACTTTGAAAGTAAAAACTATGAATAAGTGAACTTTTACGTTCATAAACTACTAGCTTATCGTCTGAAAAAGGTATATACTATGGCATGACATACCATGTAAAGGAGGCGTTAGTATGGAAGTTGTCAGTCAAGAGGTAAAAAGTCGATTTTTACGCTTGCAAATGAATTCTTTGATTGGTGTATGGATTGGATATGCAGCTTACTATCTAGTGCGTAGTAACTTTAATTTAGCATTGCCATATTTATCTGGTGAACTGGATTTAAGTAAAACGCAATTAGGTTTGTTATCTAGCTGTTTATTGATCACATATGGACTTAGCAAAGGATTTATGTCCGTGTTGGCAGATAAAGCAAATCCGAAATATTTTATGGCTATCGGTTTGACTTTATGTGTGATCTTAAATGTATTGATGGGATTCACCACACATTATTCCTTATTCATCGGATTCGTTATTTTATTAGGTTTATTCCAAGGAATGGGTGTAGGACCGTCAATTATTACAGTAGGCTATTGGTTCCCAAGATCTCAGCGTGGCCGCGCTAGTACAATTTGGAATATGTCCCACAACTTAGGTGGTGGCATTGTAGCACCCATCGTTGGTGTAGCAATTGGCTATTTAGGAACAGAGCATTGGCGACTTGGTACGTTTGCAGTACCTGCCATCTTAGCCGCTATTTGTGTACTATTAGTATTGTATTTTGTTCGAAGACGTCCAACCGAAGAAGGGTTGCCAACTGTAGAGGAAGTATTCCAAGAGGAAGCGGCAGGACAAAAATCTGCCAAAATGTCAGCAGATAAACCGGAGAATATGAATGCATTCCAAGTGTTCTACAACTTTGTGTTTAAAAATCCAAACTCTTGGTATTTGGTGTTAATCGATGTATTCGTATACATGGTACGCTTTGGCATGATTACCTGGATTCCTTTATACTTACTGAAAGTAAAAGGATTTACGAAAACAGAGATGAGTGTTGCCTACATGTTATTTGAATGGGCAGCGATTCCATCCACTATCTTGGCAGGATACTTAGTAGATAAATACTTCAAAGGACGCATTATGCAATTACCAATCTATTGTTTAGTGGTTATCTTTGCTTGTGTTATTGGGTATATGAATTCTGATAGTATTTTATGGGCCACTGTATTTGCTTGCATTACGGGCTGCTTAATTTATATTCCACAATCTATGATCCCTGTACAAGCCATGGAAGTCATTCCTACCTTTGCGTTGGGCTCTGCCGTTGGCTTACGTGGATTCATGAGTTACCTTGTAGGTAGTTCGTTAGGAACAACATTTTTTGGTTTCGTTGTAGACCATTGGGGCTGGGACATGGGCTTCTACACACTGTTAGTGGGTGTAGTTCTTTGTATGTTCTCTTGCTACTTATCCAATAGAGGGGTACAAAAAATCTATGCAGCTGCTGACAAAGCGTAAGCAGATACATCATACTGATAAAAAAATAGGTATTAGTAGAATGTGCTAGTGAAAGTTACGAAGGAAAGCCTAAGCATGGGCTTTCCTTTGTTGTGTATATGGTAAAATATTTTAGCTATAGATTTGTAAAATTTTCATAAGAAGTATTTACATAGACAATATTTGTCTATCGTGGATTATATAATAGAAGAGTAGTTATTGTTTTCTATGTAAAAGTAATTTGTGAAAAGGAGTATGACATGGGACTATTAAATGACTTAAAAGAAGCAAAGAAGTAGCAAAAAACTTAAAGGAAGAGTTTAACAAAAGCGAAGAGGGACAAGAAATAAAGAAAGATTTAAAACAGTTTATTCATGAATTTTTCTTTGGAAGACCAGATCAAACCTTGTTCCAAAGATTAAATGAATTTTTCATTCCTTTTATTGTATTTGTAGGGGCTTTATTTTATCTCCATCATTATACGGCTATTTTTGGATACACCGAAGCTAATGCTGCTAGGTTGGCACCGATCACACCTTGGGTGATTATGTCTGTGAATAATACGAACCCTAGTACTGAAAAATCATTATTAGATATGACAAAAACAAACTTTATATTTGGACCAGGCCGTTTTGATATAGACTTATTAAAAGGGGGTGCCAAAACAGATGGAAGTTGGGAACAAACAGTACAAAATACATCAGATTATTTTGTGGTTATCAAAGTGAAAGCTCATGGACGAGTGGATGCAACACATAAAGTAGAAGATATTAGATACACCCTAATCCCACCAAATAGTTCTATTAGAATTAAAGGATGGTTCAATACAAAAGGTGGCAAACTAACATCCTTTGACCCAGAAGAAACAGAACTTGAATTTGTGAAAGAATACGATATGGAGCAGGCACTGGAGAACATTAAGCATAATTTGAATAAGTTAGATAAAAAGTGATAGTTCTAATGGCAATATTAGAGAAATAGGGTGTAACCAAACAGTAACCAAACATTAAAATCTGGTGCAGATAAAATATTTTTTAGAGTAGAATATAAGGAAAGTTGAATTTTTCGGTTTTCCTTTTTCGTATAAAACGACATTCAATAAAAAGACAGAGTTTATTTAATTAAATTTGTCATAGAAACCATAAAAGTGATAAAATATAATAAAATACTACATTAGATTACATAAAATTAGTGAAAATTATATAAAAAATGTTGTTAACTCCATAAAATATTAAAATAAAAAATATATTATATTCCATAAAATGATAAGAATTGACCTAGATTTGCAATAAAATCCATAATATAAAGGAGGGAACATATGAAGTTAATTGAACGAAAATCGTATTTAGACTTTTTGCGTAATCATCGGAATACGGATGCGATTATTGTAGTATCTGGTATCCGTCGGTGTGGTAAGTCTACGCTCTTTCAGTTGTATAAGGAAGAGTTGTTAGCCCAAGGTGTTCAGC
>CAUUEA010000023.1:0-22111 GCA_963544145.1 uncultured Veillonella sp. | reverse complement strand
GGTTCCGGCTGTGCTATCAGCCAAGCATCGGCATCTATGATGATTGATGTCATTATTGGTAAATCCTTAGAAGAAGCGTTCCAATTAGTGGACCTTTTCTTAGGAATGATCAAAAAAGAAGTGACTGATGAAGAAGAATTAGAAGCCTTAGAAGATGCCATAGCTTTACAAAATATTTCTAACATGCCTGCTCGTGTAAAATGTGCAGTGCTTGCTTGGCATACATTGCGTGAAGCATTGAAGAAATAAAAAGAAGGCTGCTATAGAATGGTTACATTCTCGAGCAGCCTTTTTTGTGTCTATAAAAAAGATAGGTGATGTGTATCACCTACCTTATAGTTCTTATGTTGGTCGATTACCATTGTCCTTCTTGGTGTTCTTTTAACAGTTTTACCACTCGAGGACCGCAGCCTTTGCCACCGCAGGCACCGGTGCCAGCACTGGTACGCTCTCTAATTTTAGGAAATGTATCGCAACCATCTAGGATTGCTTCTTTAATTGCTTTTCTTGTAATACTACGGCAAGTACAAACTTTTGTTAATTTATCTAAAATGGCCGTAGGAATTTGATTATCTTCCATACTGTCCTCCTATATATAGAAACTTTTCTATATATAGTATACTCTGCAAAGATAGTGTTGTAAAGGAGTTATTATGATTTGTGTTATTTTTGATTTAGATGGAACCTTAACAGATTCTCATGAAGGGATTTTAAAATCTATACGTCATGCCTTAACAAGCATGAACCATCCCATTCCAGATGAGGATACATTACAATTGTTTATTGGACCACCGTTGGCAGATTCTTTTAAAGAACATTGTCATATGACAGATGAAGAGGTGGAGCAAGCATATAACTTTTTCAAAGAACGGTATGATACCGTAGGTAAATATGAAAATGCTGTGTATCCTCAAATTGAGGAAGCCTTGAAAGCACTACGTAAAACAGGTGCCTATGTTGGTATTGCTACAGCTAAACCAGAGGAGCAAGCAAAAGATATTATTAAGCATTTTAAATTAGATCCATACTTTGAAGTGATTCGTGGGGCTAATAAGGAAACTGGTTTAGTTCATAAGTTAGATATCTTGAAAGAAGCTTTGCAAGATATGGATACAATCACAGCACAAAAATACAAAATCTCTCGATGGTATATGGTGGGAGATCGCAAATACGATATGGAAGCTGCGAAGCAATTGAATTGTGTGGCTATGGGTGTATCCTATGGATATGGTTCAGTAGAAGAACTTGAATCCGCCGGTGCTGATTACATCTGTGAAAGCCCATCCGATGTACTAGTGAATATTGCAGTGGACACATTATTGTAACATAAAAAGAGGAACGTTGTTATGAGTCAACGTTCCTCTTTGTGCATATTATACTTGTAATCGTCCTTCCATCATAATAGGAACTTCCTTACCATCTTTTGTAATACCAATGATGTTCATTTTTTCGTGGCCAATCATAAAGTCTGTATGAGCTAAGGATGTATTCAGTCCACGAGCACGTAGTTCTTCTTGAGATAAGCCATCGCTATTCTCTAAACAAGTTGGGTACGCAGCGCCCAATGCTAAGTGACAAGAGGCATTTTCATCGTATAATGTTTCAAAGAAAATCATATTGGATTGGCTAATCGGGGAGTAATGATCTACGAGAGCCACTTCGCCTAGGTAGCAAGAGTTTTCATCTGTCTCGATTAGGTTTGTTAAATGTTCTCGTCCTAGTTTAGCATCATAGTCTACTACCTTTCCGTCTTTGAATGTAATGTGGAAGTCCTCGATACGATTTCCATCATAGATCAATGGTTTAGTAGAGTATACGATACCATTGGCACCTGCATAATGAGGGGCGGAAAACACTTCTTCTGTTGGAATATTGGCATCAAAGATAATTCCTTTCTTAGACGTTTCTTTACCACCTAACCATAAGTGACCTTCTGGCATTTGTAATGTTAAGTCTGTACCATTCGGACAAGTGTAATGTAAGGATACTAATTGTAAATCATTCAATGTTTTAGTACGATTTGCTAAGCGCTCTAAATGGTTGGCGAAGGATTCTTCTTCTGGCACATGTTTCATACGACATAGAGTGAAGATAGTATTCCACAAACGATTGATTTTTTCTTCTTCAGTGCCCTCATAGCCAAGTAGATCAGCCCAAGTAAGGGTCGCTACGGAAGCGACACACCAAGTAAGGGTAGAATCCATAATTGCTTCGTGGTAAAATTTAGTTAACTTACCCATACTACGAGAAGCGAGGGCAATTTTCTCAGAAGGTACACCTTCGTAGGCAAATGGATTTGCACTGATTAAGGATAAAATACATGCGGTGGAATCGAGGATATGGTGATACATATCTTGAATCCAAGGCGCAGGGTTAGATAAAACTTCATCCTTTGCGTTTGATAGACGAGACTTAGATGTGATCGTGCTGCGCCAATTGATGTGTACATCTTTGGCACCCAATGCATAGGCCTCGTCCACAACGATGTATACAAAATCTTTATTTTCTACATCTCCATTGATGACCAACAGTTGGTCTTGTTGTAAATTAACCCCTTCTTGTAGTAGAAGACGGGCATATTGTTGTAAATCTTCTTTCATAATACCTCCAAATATATACTGGTAGTGAATTTTAAAGGATACTACTCATCTATGACGAACCTTTTGCTTGAAAGGATGTGATAGAATGAAAGTAAAAAATCAAAAACGGAATGTCATCATTCTGTGTGTATTCCTAGTGTGTGTATGTGGATACTATCTTATTATAGCAGATACACCAATGAAAGGCGATGTATCACCATCTGATACTCCAAAAATTGTGAGACAGTCAGAAAAAGGAGACCGAGGTGGTCCAGTGGAGAAGGAAACGAAAGGGGATACAATTTTGGTGTATGTAACGGGGGCAGTAGAAGAGCCGGGGCTATACGAACTACAAAGTCCTACGACAGTGAAATCTGCTATCGAGGCTAGTAAAGGGTTATTACCTTACGCAGATGTCAATCACCTACAGCTACAGGATACCTTAGAAGAAAGCACACATATCCATGTAGATTTTAACTTTCATGGTAGTCCAGAAGAATTGCTTAGAAAACAAAATATATCTATTAATGATGGAACGGAAGCAGATTTACAAAAAATATCTGGCATAGGGCCGAAGATGGCGAAAAAGATTGTGGACTATCGTCAAGAACATGGTCCTTTTAAAAGCTTAGAAGAATTGCGACATGTGAAGGGCATAGGTCCCGCCTTGTATAAAAAAATTGTGGAGAAAGTACGATTATGAAATGGTTACCAAAGCCAATAGACATAGGTATCACCAGTGTGTTGGGAATACTATTAGGCATTTGTATTGGTGTATACCAAAATGAATTACATACGTATCTTATGCATTGGTTAAGTATCATCACGATATTTGGCATCTTTGGAGTGATAGTATTACGTGGGTACGAACAACGGAATGAACCTATCTATAGAGCATTACGATATGTAATCGCCATGTTGGTTGTGATTGGTGCGTTTACAAGTATAGGATATATACATACAGACCGAGTCATTACAGATTATTTTGAAGAGAGACCCTTTTATTATGGTGCCGATGGCGCCTATTATGTGCAATTAACTAGTAATCCACAATCTACGGTGACTCTCGATGGGGTGATGACCATGGTAGAGGGCGCTGTGGAAGGAATGGATATCGATAAGAATGGCGTTACTGAGCATGTGCCAGCAAAGGGCAGTATACGAATCTATGTATCAGGGGAGCCACATATTCATATGGGAGACCGCTATGTTATTAGTGGAACTGTAAAAGGCTTTACCTATTACGAGCAAAGTGGCGCTTTGTCTATGAAAACGAGACATATCAATGATGGACTACAAGGAAATTTGTACCAAGGTACCATAGAGGGGACTTACACAGTAGAGAGAACCCTAGGTGTACTTTTAGTTGATACAGGCTATGCCATAGGTGCTTACTTAGATAAAGTCCATCATTGGGTGGCCCAACAATTTGAAAATAATTTGGATCCATCCATCGCTACTTTAGGTTCCTCCTTGGTACTAGGTGGTCAATACGCTATGCTACCAGAAACGATGGTAAAGTTATTCAGCGAAACAGGGCTTATCCATATTTTATCGGTGTCAGGGTCTCATATTGCTTTGCTATTTCTTATCATTTCTACCGTATTACAACGGTTACAATTACGTAAGGGTGTAGAATTTTCCATCACCTGTACGTTGATTCTATTGTACTGCACAATTGTAGGGTGGAGTCCGCCAGTCTTACGGTCTGCCATGATGGGACTATTAAGTGGATACGTGGTTATGCATGGTGGAACCTATCGCGCTTTACATGCGCTCTTACTATCTGCCTTATGTTTACTTTTATGGAAACCATTGTTCGCCGTAGACATTAGTTTTGTCTTATCATTCGGGTCCACCTTAGGCATCATTGGATTGTATCCCTATGTGTACAGGCTGTTTCCACCGAATCCTATCTCTAAAGGGGTGGCATTATGTATCTCTGCACAAGTTCTTATATTTCCCATTGAATTATATTTTTTTCATATCCTCAGTTTTCTTAGTATCTTATCCAACCTGATTGTAGGACCTTTGCTGGATATGGCCATTATTGGAGGGCTGTGCCTGTCTGTACTTAATGTGGTGTTTACCTTTACATTAGGGTGGTCCCTCTTAGGTTTCATTCTGAAAGCTAGCATGTCCCTGTTATTTGCTATCCGAAATTTAGGATTATTGTGGTCACCTCCCATGCCTTTGTGGTTAGTGATAGTATGGTATCTAGGGGTGGCTTATGTATATTGGTTATTAGCACTGAAAGAACCAATTCAGGTAGCATGGAATAGGTTTGCCAGCATGGCACTCTTGTTAGTAGGGATGTTGCCCTTAGGGCTATCCTATGTAAAACCTACTGTGCAAGTCGTTCCTATTGCCATATCCTCAGGACCTGCTTTCATAGTTTGTAAGACCGGCTTTCATAGGGAGGCGTACTTATATATAGATGCTAAGAATGGCGATATTTCACCACGAGCAATGAAACAATGTGTAGATGCCTTGCATCATCGTGGGTTTAGTCGTTGGAATGGTGTCTTTGTAGAGGGATATCAGAAGGGGTATACCCATGTGGATACCTTAGAACATCTTTATAGCAAAGGACAAGCAGGTAAAGAGTTAGAACTAGATTGGTTATCTGTACAAGTTCACAAGAAAGCAGGCTATGAAATCATTGCGAAAGGACAAAGAAAGTTTCACTTTCACCCTCGAAAAGATGGAGAAAAAGTTCAAGAAATAGTGTATAATACTAAGAGAGAAACGAATACAATATATGGCCTAACCGCTAGCAATCAATTGTTGCACTATCAAGAACAAGGGGCAACACAGTTTATCGTGTGGAATACTTTGCATAGTCAATTTGATGTGGAGGAAGGCGTGTATATTGTAGGCAATAATGAAGACAATATCGTAACATTATAAGAGGTGACAGATGGTTACATTACTCTATGGAGATGAACCACAATTATTAGAAGAAAAAAAACAAAATCTCTTACATCAATATACAGATCGGACCTTGCTAACCTTGCGTGAGGAGCAAGGTCCCGGTTCTATTTTAGGACAATTGCAAGAAGTATCCTTGTTTGGAGAGCCACGAGTATTTTTGCTTGTCCATTTGCCAATCTTTGATAAGCCGAAGAAAAAGATGTCTCCAGAATGGCAAGGTTTGCGAGACTATTTGCAAAGTTATAATGGAGAGGATCCTATTATTCTAGTGTATCCAGAAACTATTGATGGACGATTACAAGGTAATAAAGCGTTCTTGGGAGCTGTAGAATCTTTTAAATTTGAAAAAGTAGAGGGAGAAGCTCTCTTTCAATGGATACAACAGCATTGTAAGGCTCATAAGCAAAAGATAGATCCCGATGGTATGGCATATTTACGAGATTTGGTGGATTTATGGAAAGATGTGCCCTTAGCATTTTTGCGTACAGAATTTGATCGATTATTCCTATTGCTAGAAAAAGGGGAATCCATAACAGCACCATTTTTGAAGGAGCATATGACGGACTTTGGAGAGAAAAATATTTTTCGCTTTAAAGATGCTTTATTAGCAAAAGACGCACGGATGTTGCTTGATTTATTCCCTTCTATGTTAAAAAGCAAAAGTGTAGATATGGCGATGGCTTATGTACATAATCAAATGCACTTGCAACTCATGGTCAGTGAATGTGCCTATTATGGGATGACATTACCAGAAATTCAAAGTTTATTTAAGGACAAGGGGATGAAAGCCAATCCTTATGCGGTTAAACTTGCTTTTCAAGCTCGCCGAAATATTCAAATCCCAGCGGTGGCAACATTGATTAGCCAGCTGTATCATTTAATTTTGCAAAGCCGTCAAGGGATAGCAGATATAAATCAATTTCAAGATATATGTTTAGCCTATTGCGCAAACTAGGAGAAGTATGAAACGAAAGTATATTGCCACTGTGGCAGCTTTCATAGCTGTTGTGGGAGGAACTGTAACAGGGCTTGCATGGCCTACAGGAAACACCATTTATGGATTAATCTTAGACGGTCATAGTATATCCCATCAAAGTGTGGATGAAGTAGACAACTACTTACAAGAGCGGAATACACAGTCACAAACGATTCGTATCGTAGACCCTAAGGGAAAAGAAACGACTATGAAGTTAGAAGATTTGGGGATTACTATAGATAGGGTGGGAACCTTAACGGATGTGATGGATTATGGCTATGAAAGTGATGTCATGACCTATATCATGCACCGAGTGGATGCGTTACTACACGGTAAAGAGATACCCATTCGCTATAAAGTAGATGGACCCGTGGCAGAGTCATATTTTTTAAATTATGCAAAAGCTATGGGACAAGTAGGGGTCAATGCGACCATTACCTTAGAAGGGGATAGAGTGGTGCATCAGCCAGCTAAGGTAGGACGTAAGTTAGATGTGGCAGCTACTATGAAACGTTTGCAAGAACAGTTGCAGGAAGGAAAGGTAGAGACCTTAGAGCTTGTTATCAATGAGGCTGCACAGCCTACGATCACGGATAAAGATTTAGTGTCTATTACTTCCATATTGGGATCTTTTACGACTTATTTTGATGGATCTAATACAAGTCGAGCTCATAATATTCATTTAGCCTCTCAAAAAATTCATCAAACATTGATTCCCGCAGGTGGTATTTTCTCTTTCAACCAAGTAGTAGGAGAACGCACCCCTGAAGCGGGCTATGATGATGCGCCTGTATTTATGGGAGGGCGTTTAGTACCAGGTGTGGGTGGCGGAATTTGCCAAGTAAGTTCTACCTTATTTAATACAGCATTGTTGTCTGGTATGGATATAGTAGAACGTGATACCCATTTTGCTCCTGTTTCCTATATACCAGTAGGCTTAGATGCTACCGTGGCATGGGGATACATTGACTTTCAGTTTAAGAACCCTTATACGCATCCTATCTATGTGATTGCCGAAGAAGGTGCTGGCTATGTGACGATTACCATTTTAGGGGCGAAAGAAGATGTACCACAGTCCGTTAGTATCACGAAAGGTATAGAGAAGAAAATCCCTAACAAAAAGATAGAAAAAATCGATGACACTGTGAAAGAAGAAACTATAGAAGAGGCAGGACATGAGGGAATTTCCGTAGATACCACAAGAACTATTGTGTATGGCGATGGTCGTTCTTCTACGTATACCTTTAACTCTTATTATGAGCCTGTAGATTCGGTGATTATCACAGGTCCTAATGTGGTGAAAAAGAGCAAAGAAGATTCGAGTAAAAAGAATAGATAGTTGAATCAATAAGGGAGTAGTACGATGAAACACTATCATTTAATACGAAAAGGAGAATCTAAAACAGATTTTTACTTTTACTTAAAAGATGGAAAATTACATATTTGGGGGTCTGCCTCTAAGGGCGAACTGGATCCAATCGTGCAAAATTGTATTGAAGAAATTTGTCATGATATCGGCTGTACCTATGAATTTGTGGATACTGGTGATTTCATGAACCAGCTAGTTCTCACACGGATGCCTCATAATCAGGAGTGCGATTATACTGGCTACGATCAAGAGCCTAGTATGACAGACGATGATGCGTATCTGTTTTTACAACATGCCAATGAAGTGTCAGATTACGACATCTATTGGGATATGGATGAAGAGAGTCGATTCGATGAAATGGAACTTTATGTAGGCAAAGATGGTACGATTAAAACTTCATCGGATTATGATGATTTATATGAGGCACCGGTAGTTATTGATCGTCCTAATGCACCAACTCCAACGACGACGAATACTTCTCCATATCCTATGCGAAGACGGAAGCTAACCACGGAAGACGGAATGCTATTAGGTCCTGCCTTTGACGAATCAGACACGCATCGGACAGATGATTTCTTTGTGAGAACGGGAGAAAATGTTGTTATCTCTGGATACTTTCACAGTTTAGATATACGAGAAATACGTCCTAAGGAAGATAGCAAGGCGGTACAAAAAGCTCGTGAAAAAGGTGAGGAACCTAAAAAGCGATATATTATTACAGGCCATTTGGTGGATGAATATAATAGTTTGGCTATTAAACGATTTACCAGCCCTTCTGAAGATGGACCAAAGCTATTAAAAGTCTTGAAATCTGTTGGGAAGGTACAAATCAAAGGGGAAGTTATCTACGATGAGCAATATGTACGAGACTATGTGTTAAACATGGATTCTGTACGCCCTGTGGAGGATAAGGACAACGCGAAACGTACCGATACGCATGAGGAAGCCAGAGTAGAACTTCACTTACATACAAAAATGTCAGAGAAAAATGCCTTAGTAGCAGTTAAAGATATTGTGAATCGTGTGAAAGAGTGGGGACACCCAGCAGTAGCCATTACTGACCATGGGGTGGTGCAAGCATTCCCAGAAGCACAGGCCTATTCCTTAGAAAAAGGCGTGAAGATTCTCTATGGTGTAGAGGCCTATTTAATTGAAAAAGAGGACCAAGCCGTACCACATCATATCATTATATTTGCAAAAAATATGGTAGGGTTACAAAATCTGTACAAGATGATTTCCATTAGCCATTTGAATTATTTTGATGAGTACCCAAGATTGCCAAGAGCTGTGATTGAAGACCATCGTGAAGGGATTCTTATAGGAACGGCTTGTAAATCTGGAGAGTTGATTCAAGCCATTGCTCATGGTGCCACCGATGAAGAATTGCAAAAAATTGCTGCGTTTTATGATTATTTAGAAATTCAACCCTATGATAATTACAAGAGTTTTATTAAAGAGGGTTTGTTAAAAAACGAGGAAGACTTAAAACATATTAATCGTCGTATCGTGGGCTTAGGGGATACTTTGCAAATGCCTGTAGTAGCTACAGGTAATGTGCATTATATGGATCCTAAAGATAAAATGTATCGTGAAATCATGTTGACTGCTAGCGGTGTGAAAGATGCAAAGGATAAAGCGGATCAGCATATGCGTACTACGGATGAAATGCTAGAAGAGTTTGCTTACTTAGGAGAAGACATTGCCTATAAAGTTGTGGTGACTAATACAAGAGCATTAGAACAAAGCATAGATTACATCATACCCATCCCGAACGGTACGTACTCTCCAAAAATTGAAGGGGCCGATAAAGCCTTGGAAGATATGTGCTATGCGAAAGCGAAGTCTATTTATGGAGATCCATTGCCAAAAACAGTACAGGATCGTTTAGATTATGAACTAAAAAGTATCATCGGCAATGGTTTCGGCGTGTTGTACTATATCGCCCATAAACTAGTAAAAAAATCTTTAGATGATGGATATTTAGTAGGTTCTCGTGGTTCAGTAGGGTCTTCCTTTGTAGCCACCATGGCGGATATTACAGAAGTAAATCCATTGGAGCCGCATTATGTGTGCCCACAGTGTAAGTGGAGTGAGTTTTATTTAAAAGGGGAATATGCAGGGGGCTTTGATTTACCACGTCGTAATTGTCCTGAGTGTGGTACTCCACTTATCGCCAATGGTCACGATATACCATTTGCTATCTTTATGGGATTCCATGGGGATAAGGTCCCAGATATCGATTTGAACTTCTCTGGAGATTACCAAGGACGTGCCCATAAGTATACGGAAGAATTGTTCGGACGAGACAATGTATTTAGAGCTGGAACGATTGGTACCATTGCAGATAAAACGGCTATTGGCTATGCCTACAAATATGCAGATATTAATGACTTACAAAAACGACGGGGCTTTATTGAAAAGCTATCTACAGGCTTTACAAAAGTAAAGAATACCACAGGTCAGCATCCAGGGGGCATCATGGTGTGTCCTCGAGATATGGATGTGCATCATTTCACGCCAGTTCAATATCCAGCAAACAAAAAAGAGAGCGGCATTATTACCACTCACTTTGACTATCACTCTATTGAAGGTCGTATGACTAAGCTAGATATACTGGGCCATGATGATCCTACCATTATTCGTATGTTGGAAGATATGACGGGTATACCGTCTACGAGTATTCCCTTTGATGATCCCGCTACATTGAGCTTATTCTCATCAACGAAAGCATTAGGCTTGACACCAGCACAATTACAGGGAGATAAAGTAGCGACCTTAGCGGTACCAGAATCAGGCACAGGCTTTGTACGAGCTATGCTGGAAGATTCTAAACCACAGACCTTTTCTGACTTGGTGCGGATATCAGGTTTCTCTCATGGTACCAATGTATGGGTGGACAATGCACAGACCTTGATTAAAACAGGAACATGTAAATTGAATGAAGCCATCTCTACTCGTGACGATATTATGAACTTTTTGCGCAACCAGGGAGTAGCAGATAAAGTAGCCTTTTCTGTTATGGAAAATGTGCGTAAAGGGAAAGGTATTGAAAAGCGTAACAAAGAGGGCATTGCTCAAACAGATTATGAAGACCAAATGCGAGCAGCTCAAGTGCCAGAATGGTTTATTGCATCTTGTAAAAAGATTTCCTATCTATTCCCTCGGGCCCATGCAGTGGCTTATGTTATGATGGCCTTCCGCATTGCTTGGTATAAGATTAATTATCCCTTAGCATTCTATGCATCGTACTTTTCTATTCGAGCAAAAGCTTTCGACTTAAAAATTATGATGGGTTCTTTAGAAGAGCAACAACAAGAATTTAAACGGTTGAAAGCCTTAGCTGCTAAGTATGAAGCATCGCAGAAAGAAAAAGATTTAATGTCTGCCTTAGAGGTATCTTTGGAAATGAAGCAGCGTGGCTATTCTTTTGCTAATGTAGAATTGTACAAATCACAAGCAAGGCGGTTTATGATTAAAGACGAAACTTCTTTATTGCCACCTTTTGTAGCAGTTACGAGCTTAGGTGAAAAAGTAGCAGATGCTATCGTAGAAGAACGAGAACAAGCAGAGTTCTTGTCCATTAAAGATTTGCGAAGACGTACAAAAATGTCTCAAACCATTGCCAATCGCATGGTGGAATTAGGTTGTTTAGGCGACTTACCAGAAGATGAGCAAATGAGTTTATTTGGATGATAGGAGGTATATATGTCAGAAGTTAGAGAAGCAGTATGGATTGGCGTTGATGTGGGAACTACAGGCGTGCGTGCTATGGCATATACAGCACAAGGTAAATCAGTAGCTGTACGAGATGCTTTTTATCCATTAGAAACACCACAATATGATCGAGCAGAGCAGAATCCTCAACAAATATATGATGCTGCAGAAGAAGTCATTGCTGGAGTGGTAAAAGATTTACAATATAAACTAGTCACTATATCCGGGATTGCTTTGAGCTCAGTGATGCATAGTTTTATTCCTCAAGATGAACAGTTTGATTTATTAGGGAATATGATTACTTGGGCAGATAGTAGAAGCTCCACTATCGTGCATCGTATGGAACAAGACGAAACGTGTAAACAATTCTACTTTAGAACAGGCTGTCCCCTACATGCATCCTATCCATTGGCTAAAATCATATGGGTCAAAGAAAATCAACCTGAAATCTTTACTCGTATGGCGCATATTGGATCTATTAAAGATTACATGTTCCGGTTGATGACAGGAGAATGGGTAACAGATAAATCAGTGGCATCTAGTTCTGGTTTATTTAATGCCTTTACAGAAACTTGGGATTCTGAGATTTTAGACTATGTAGGGATTAAAGAAGAACAACTGCCTAAGGTTGTATCTACTACATATAGTGGTAAGTTAGTAGCAGGCGTAGCAGAGCGTTTAGGTTTACCTGTGAATACACCGGTTGTCATCGGTGCTACTGATGGAGTACTGGTGAATGTTGGTATTGGCGCTGTATCTAAAGGACAGTTAAGTGCTACTATAGGTACATCTGGTGCTATACGCATGCTCACTGAAAAGCCTCAAATGGATTCTAAAGGTCGTACTTGGTGCTATAATTTAACAGATACGATGTGGGTAGCTGGTGGAGCTATCAACAATGGGGGTATGATTTTGCGTTGGATGCGAGATCGTATCCTACATTATCATGGTTCCCAAATAGAACAATTATCGGTGGATCCTTATGATTTAATGACTATGAAAGCAAGACATGTACCGGCTGGATCTGGTGGCTTGCTATTGATGCCATATTTTACTGGTGAACGAGCTCCTTATTGGAATTCTGATTTACGTGGTGCTTTTGTAGGCTTATCTTTAAATCATAGTCGCTCTTACATGATTCGCGCCACAATGGAAGGGATTTGTTATAGCTTACGGTTTGTTCTTGATGCATTACGTGAGTTTGAAGAGGTAAAAGATATCCGCATTAGTGGTTCTTTTACTAAATCTGAATTATGGGTACAAATTATGAGTGATATATTCAGTGAACATATCACCTTACCAAATAATAGTGAAGGTGCCTCCTTTGGCGCCGCTGTGTTAGGGTTTATTTCTGATGGAACTTTGTCAGATATTAAGGATACAGCAGAGTTGGTACAGCCTGAGTGTATCTATCACCCTAAGGAGCAACATCAAGCCGTATATGAAGAACTTTTCTCTATTTATGAAAGTTTGTATATTCATATGAAAGACGATTTGGCACGTCTTGTTCAGTTCCAAAAGGAACATCCATTTAGTCGTTTATAATTAGAAAGGAGACTAGAAATGCCATTAGTTATTCTGGCATTAGGAATTATTTTACTATTTTTCCTAATTGTAAAAGTAAAGATGAATAGCTTTTTATCATTGCTATTAGTCTGTGTATTATTAGCCTTTGGAGAGGGATTACCAATTGATAAAATTTTCCCAACTATTCAAAAAGGCTTAGGAGCTACCTTAGGGGGCCTAACTATCGTAGTAGGTTTCGGTGCTATTTTAGGTAAATTGATGGCCGATAGCGGTGGAGCGCAACGTATTGCAACTACATTAATCAACATGTTTGGTCGTAATAATGTAAGATGGGCTGTATGTTTAACTGGATTTATTGTAGGTATTGCTTTATTCTATGAAATTGGTTTCGTCTTATTGATTCCTTTGATCTTTACCATTGCTAAATCTGCGGATATTCCATTGTTAGAGGTAGGTATGCCAATGGTAGCAGCCTTATCTGTAACACATGGATTCTTGCCGCCACATCCAGGTCCAACAGCAATTTCTGTACTATTTAATGCAGACATTGGATTAACGTTGGTGTATGGTATCTTAATCGGTATTCCTACAGTTATTTTGGCAGGTCCAGTATTGTATAATACTGTGAAAGATATTAAAACAGATATCCCTGAGGGCCTTCATAATGATAAAGAATTTACAGAAGAGGAAATGCCATCCTTTGGAGTATCCATCTTTACAGCTTTAGTACCAGTTATCTTGATGGCAGCTACAGCTATCGGTAAAATGATTAACTTGCCAAAAGCATCCCCAGTGATGGTTATCCTTAACTTCATTGGTGATCCATCTGTGGCATTAACAATTTCCTTGATCATTGCCTTCTATACATTTGGCTTCGCTCGTGGCAAATCTATGAAAGAGATTATGGCTACTTCTGAAAAAGCAATTTTAACAGTAGCTATGATTCTATTCGTTGTGGGTGCCGGTGGAGCGTTAAAACAAGTATTGATCGATAGTGGTGTGGGTACCTATATCGGTGAACTAGTGATGCAAGTGAATGTATCTCCATTAGTATTAGCTTGGTTAATTGCTGTGGTGATTCGTATTGCTGTGGGCTCTGCTACAGTGGCAGCTATGACAGCTGGCGGCATCGTAGCACCGTTAATTCCATTAACAGGTGTTAGCCCTGAGTTAATGGTAATTGCAGTAGGTGCTGGTTCTGTATTCTTCAGCCCACCAAATGACCCAGGATTCTGGTTATTCAAAGAGTTTTTCGGATTATCTGTCAAACAAACATTACGCTCTTGGTGTATGGTAGAAACAGTGATTGCCGTATGTGGATTAATTGGTGTAGAAATCATTAATTTATTCTTATAATTGGAATTATGAGATTACAAGTGCATATCTGATAAAGGGGCTGGAATAAAATAGCTCTAAATAAAAGAAAGGAAAGTTGATCAAAAAAGCATCAACTTTCCTTTCTTTTTATTCTTTAATTAGATTATAACATTTTGATTAAAGAAACTACGCCTTATATATGTAGTATATTAATAGTAATAGTATACATTATATAGTAAGAATACCCCAACCTACTACAGAAGGTTGGGGTATATGTAATCTATTATTATAAATCTAAAGAGAGAAGACTTAAATTACCAGTAGAACTGCATAATCCAATGCAAGATAGGTATACCTAACACATTAATTAATACAGTAGCTGTAATAGGAACGACTAAGAACGCTTTTACAGACTTTCTGTAGCGGCCACCTAGGGTAGCGATGGTTGCCACTGTGTTTGGTGTGATACCTAAACCGTGTCCAAGAAGAGCAGCACCGATGACAACACCATCATAATCTTTACAAAGTACAGGGAATACGATGAATCGTGTAAATAGAATAATAGCAATCACTTGTACAACAAGAATCACAAGCATTGGTCCTGTAAGAGCACGCAATGCGATGACAGGTATGCTCATAAACACAGTGGTTAAGAAGATAGTAATACTAATTTGACTAAATAAAGCAATGGCTTTGGAATTGATGAAAGTTTGCCCCATCGCATCGCCGCCATTGCGGATAACAATGGCCAATAACATGGATACGATGAAGGTAGGTATACGAAATCCAAAGGTATCTGATAAGTAGTGGGAACCACCGATGCCGATACTTACACAGATAAGAACCAACAATAAGTTGACGATAATGCCAATCGGTGTTGGCGCTGGTGAATCTGGTGGAGGTGGCGCTGTTTCATAGCGGTTGAACTTTTCGATTAAATATTGCCCCATAGGGCCGCCGATGAATACACCAATAATGGTAGTGAACGCAATGATACCATGTGCCACGGTTTCGCCATCTAAGGCATTCCCTAAATCATGACCTAAGGCAGAAACAAAGTTGTAACTACTTTCAAGCGATAAAGAGCCCAATAAAATAGCATAGTGTTTGTCTATACCAAATAGACTAGCTAATCCTAAGCCAATACTGATTTGCATAATCACAAGCAAAGTACTCATGCCCCAGTAGCGAGGGATAGCCTTTAGAGAAGATGTACAAATTTGTACGGGTGCTACTAACCCCATAGTGGCGAAGAATGCCACCATAGCGGGAACGAGAACAGCCTTGTCTAATGTGATTAGGATAAGACCAGACACTTGTAATAGAAATACAATCATTGCCACGGTTAAACCACCAATAGCAGGAACTGGGATAGCCCAACGATGCAAAAGGTTGATGTGTTTGTGCATATAGGTGCCCAGTAGAAAGGAAAGTAGTGAGAGTATGACCGTTTCTACGGCGCCAAGATGAAATTGTAGCATGTACGACGATGCCATGAAATGCCTCCTAACTTTAGAAAAAATGTATGATGGTGCAGTGGAGCACCAAGGATTTACTTACATCCTATATCATAGTAAGATAGTCTGAAATAATACCCTCCTATTATACAACTAAACATAGTATATGTAAAAGCTATCTATAAAAAATCAATATCAAAATTTGAACAGGAATAACTAGTGTATTACATATACATATATATACGCACACACAAGTAGAAACACAAGTATATACAGTCCATAAAGAGATACAGAAAAAGCGCACTGTCCACAAGGATAGTGCGCTTTTATGAAAGATCAGGAAAGTATTATTATGAGTTTAACTTTCTGGTGTTTTAAGAGGACACCATAAACCTCGGCGGTAGTCGCGTATTCCAGAAAGGACAACGCGGAGTGCACGCTGTGCGTCAGCTTTTGAGAGGGGCGGGATTCCATCTAAGCGATAGGAAATGCCAAGACTTTCATATTTATTAACCCCCATGACGTGGTAAGGTAAGCAATCTACAGCTTTCAAATGTTTGAAGGCACCTAGAAAGAAACCAAGCCGATACCAGCGATCGCGATTATCTGTGATGGTTGGGACTACCACGTGGCGCACCCAAAAATCGGTGCCATGCTCGTCTACAAACTTAGCGAACTCTAGAACCGCATCATTAGGTTTGCCGGTTAGTGTTTCGTGTATAGAGGAATCGATCTCTTTCACATCAAGAATGACTAAATCCGTTACGTCAAGAAGCAGTTTGTACTCTCTAGCCTGTTCTTGTGTGTAGCAAATCCCGCTTGTATCTAAACAAGTATGAATTCCCTTTCCGTGAAAGAAAGTAAAGAGTTCGATAATAAAAGGGAGTTGCAACAATGCTTCGCCACCAGTGACAGTAATGCCTCCAGTGATATAAAAGTCTCGATTCCTTTCAAATTGTGTCCACACATCTGCCACCGTCATTTCTTGGGCATACGTAGAGGGATCCCAAGTATCTGGATTATGGCAATAGGCACATCGCAATGGGCAACCTTGAAGGAAGAGGACAAATCGCATGCCCGGACCATCAACAGTACCCATGGTCTCAATGGAATGAATGCGACCTACCATAGTGCATTACATGGATTGATGGAATGTACGAGAGATCACTTCGTCTTGTTGTGCTTTAGTCAACTTATTGAAATGAACAGCGTAACCAGATACACGGATAGTCAATTGTGGATACAATTCAGGATGTTTTTGAGCATCTAATAATGTTTCACGATTGAATACGTTTACGTTTAAATGGTGGCCGCCTTTTTTGCTGTACCCATCTAATAACTGTACTAAATTATCAACTTGTTGTTCGTTTGTCATAGTTACTCCTTTTCTTCAGAGAAAGTAACATTTGGCTCACGGCAAGCTAGATTTTCACAACCATCGGCTAAGGCATGTGTAATGTCACCTAGGTCTAAATCTAGGTCCAAGTCGCCTAATGTCACCATAGATTCACCAGATTTACCAAGGGAATCTGGAATAATAGAGAATGTATTAGAAATACCATCGCAACAATCACGCCATGGCATTTTAGCAACAGATGCTAGGGAAGAAATGGCTCCGTGTTCGTCACGACCATGCATAGGGTTGGCACCTGGAGCAAATGGAATACCTGCTTTACGTCCGTCAGGTGTAGCACCAGTCGCATTACCATATACCACATTGGAAGTGATAGTCAACAAGGACATAGTTGGTACGGATTGACGGTAGGTTGGATGTTTACGAATTTTATTCATAAAACCAGATACCACCGTAGCAGCTAAATCATCTACGCGATCATCATCATTACCATATTTAGGGAATTCGCCTTCGATTTCAAAATCAATAGCAATACCATTTTCGTCACGAATTGGTTTTACTTTCGCATATTTAATAGCTGAGAGGGAATCGGCTACTACGGAAAGTCCAGCAATACCTGTGGCAAACCAACGTGTTACCTTACGGTCATGCAATGCCATTTCCAATTTTTCATAGGCGTATTTGTCATGCATGTAATGAATGATATTCAACGCATTCACATACACACCTGCAAGCCATTCCGTCATATCTTCAAAACGTTCCATCACTTCGTCGAAGTCAAGGTATTCTGAAGTAATAGGGCGGAATTTCGGACCTACTTGTTTTTTCAACTTTTCATCTACGCCACCATTGATTGCGTATAGTAAGGCTTTTGCCAAGTTACAGCGAGCGCCAAAGAATTGCATTTCTTTACCAATGCGCATAGGGGATACGCAGCAAGCGATGGCGTAATCATCACCAGAATTTGGGCGCATGATTTCGTCGTTCTCATATTGAATGGAAGATGTTGCAATAGAGAGTTTCGCACAGAACTTTTTGAATCCTTCAGGAAGGGAAGGAGACCAAAGTACTGTTAAGTTTGGTTCAGGAGCAGGGCCAAGGTTTTGCAATGTATGTAGGACACGGAATGCCGTTTTAGACACTAATGTACGTCCGTCAGTGCCCATACCACCGATAGACTCAGTTGTCCATACAGGATCACCAGTAAATAAATTGTTGTATTCGTGAATACGTGCAAAACGTACCATACGCAATTTCATAATGAAGTGATCCACCATTTCTTGGATTTGTTCTTCTGTATATTTACCAGATTTCAAATCACGTTCTGCATAGATGTCTAAGAAAGTGGAGTTACGTCCGATGGACATAGCTGCACCGTTTTGTTCTTTAATAGCACCCAAGTAGCCAAAGTATAGCCATTGGATAGCTTCTTTCACATCGGTAGCAGGTTTAGAGATGTCAAATCCGTAGGACGCTGCCATTTCTTTTAATTCTTTTAAAGAACGGATTTGATCTCGAATTTCTTCGCGGTCACGAATGACATCTGGCATCATATCGCCCATGGTAATGTTGAATTGATCTTCTTTGTCTTTGATCAAATAATCGATACCATATAAGGCTACACGGCGATAATCACCGATAATTCGGCCGCGACTATACGCGTCAGGTAGGCCCGTAATAATGTGAGCGGAGCGGGCAGCTCTCATCTCAGGTGTATATACATCAAATACACCGTCATTGTGTGTCTTACGATGAGTTTTAAAGAAGCTTTCAAGAGTTGGATCCATTTTGTAACCATACTCTTCGATAGCACTTTTAGCAGTTCGTAAACCACCATAAGGGAACATGGCACGTTTTAAAGGATAATCAGTTTGAAGACCAACAATTTGTTCATCTTCTTTAATAATATATCCAGGGGCATGAGCCGTAATGTGAGTTGCTACATCAGTATCTGCATCGATGACAGAACCTTTTTGGCGTTCTTCCTCATATAAATCTAATACCCGTTGCCAAAGTCTAGTAGTTCGTTCAGTAGGACCTACTAGAAAAGAATCATCGCCTACATAAGGCACATAGTTTCGTTGGATGAAATCGCGTACGTCCACGGATTTATCCCATACACCTGTATTGAAGTCTTTCCATGCTTGTTGCATAATATACCTCCAAATACACATTAAAACGTAACCCATAGGGTTAACTTTATTGTAATCTATAACGATTATCATTACAATATACTTTTTAGCATAGGTTATATCGTTTTTGAAAGTGGTGTATGAGTAAATGGTCAAACATGCAATAATTGTATGTAGAGTTTCATCTTTTACTTGATTATCTATTTGCATAAATATTTTGTTTCGTGTAAATGTATAAAAGGAATTGCATAAACTATATTGATTTAGTAGACAATAGTAGTGTAAAATGTTTTTATGACGTATTGGAATATATGATTCTATAAGCATATAGAAAATAAGACAGGCGTTTTTTATTTTTTATGTTAGGTTCGTTAGTGTAAATGAGGAGAGTTTATGAACAAGAAAAATCGTTGTTTGTTGTCTGCACTTGTGTTAACTAGTATCACAGGCATGGCATTGGCTGCAGATACAGATAATTTTGCAGTTGGGGGAGCGCAGACTGGTGCGGATACAAGTACGAATACCAATAACCTTACCGTAGGAGATGGTGTTTGGTTCGCTACAAATGCGAAGAATAATATTATGAACACCACGGGGAGAGGTAGTTTTGGTGCGTCCTACAGTTTGGTCGTAGGAGAGAGGGCTGGCCATGATGCAGGCAATGGAGAGGGTAAAGCGAAATATCTGTTGCTAATGGGAAAGTCAGCTGGGGAAGGCATGTGGGGCACCAGTACTCATAAATTTATTCTTGGTGATGCAGCGGGCTGGAATGCTGGTGGTCATCATGATTTTATTTTTGGTGATAGTGCGGCCCGTCAAGCCTATGGTAACTATAACTTTACCTTTGGACAAGATGCATATTCACAAGACAAACAAGCAGAAGGACATTATAATTTCAGCTTTGGTCAAAATGCAGCCTACAACAACAAAGGTAGTCGAAATGTAAGCATCGGATTCCATGCTGGTGAAAATATGACAGGATCCGATAACTTTGCATTAGGACATACCGCAGGTAAAGGTGTGACTGGTGACCATAACTTTATCTACGGTCAAGATGCTGGTGCTAACATGTCTGGTAGCCGAAATATCGCCATGGGACAAAACTCTGGGGTTAATGTAAAAGGTGTGTACAACATTGCTTTAGGTCTGAACGCAGGTCAAAACGTAGATGGATATGTTGTGGATGCAGCAGCCACTGATGCAGACACTCGATACGGTCAATCCAGGGGCTCTAATAATATGGCATTTGGTAAAGCGGCAGGTTCCAATGTAGCGGGTAATTTCAATATTGCTTTTGCGGAAAATGCTGGTAACTATGTAGGCCATCGATGGACCAATACCGTTAATGCAAAAGGTGAGATAGAAACTACTGATGGAGGCACTGTTGACGGTGCGGAGCACAACATTGCATTAGGCTTTAGTGCAGGTCGATGGATTAATGGACAAGATAACTTTGCAGCAGGCGTTAATGCAGGTAGCTGGGTAGCTGGTGAAAGCAACGTCGTGTTGGGGAAAGAGTCTGGTAAAGAAGTAACGGGTAACTTTAACACCGCACTTGGCTACTATAGCGGTAATAAAGTTAATGGTCACAGTAACTATGTAGCAGGTGCGGAAGCAGGTACCAAGGTAACAGGTAGTAATAACTACGCAGCGGGCTATAAAGCAGGTAACTCAATTACTGGTTCTGACAACATTACTATGGGCCACGAAGCAGGAAATAAGATTACTGGTAATGACAACATTGCTATCGGTAAACAGGCCAATACGATTGATGGCGGTTTGACAGCTAATGAAACGATTGCTATTGGTAAAAGTACGAAGGCATTAAAAGCAAATGCTGCTGCGTTTGGTAATGAAAGTGAAGCAAAAGAAGAATCTACCCTTGCCTTAGGCTATAAAGCAATAGCTAATGTGGCAAAAAGTGTGGCTCTTGGTAGTGAAGCAGAGACGGTAGCGACAGCTGATGACAGTACGAAAGGTACGAATAATGCCTATACTGGCGAGACATTGAACCTAGGTACAGGATCATCTGCTAAAACATATACATTGAGCTTTGCTGGTGGAAATACCGTAACAGGCGTGGTCAGCGTTGGTAAATCCGATCAAACGCGTCGCATTCAGCACGTGGCACCAGGCCTTATTAGTGCTACCAGTACAGATGCCATCAATGGTAGCCAATTATACAGCGTAGCAAGTGAAATTAACAATAAATTGGCTAGTATCACTGGTGGAAATAGCTGGAATATCTACACAGGTGGATCTGGAGATACTCCTGCATTTACACCAGGAAATAGAGTAAACACAGGAACGATTGAAGGATTAGATTTTAAATCTGGTGACTTCAAAGTTGTAGAAAAAACAGGAACTGACAATAAAAAATACGTTACTATTGAATTGAACCGTGAGGCTTTAAAGCAAGATCCTGACTTTAAAGGACCGAAAGGTGATAAAGGCGAAACTGGTGAGCAAGGAGTAGCAGGACCAAAAGGTGATCAGGGTGTAGCGGGTCCAGCAGGTCCACAAGGCGCAGCTGGTGCTCAAGGTGAAAAAGGCGAAAAAGGTGACCCAGGAGTAGCGGGCCCAGCAGGTCCACAAGGTGCAACAGGTGCCCAAGGTGAAAAGGGAGAAAAAGGTGACCCAGGAGTAGCGGGTCCAGCGGGTCCACAAGGTGCAACAGGAGCCCAAGGTGAAAAGGGCGAAAAAGGTGACCCAGGAGTAGCGGGCCCAGCAGGTCCACAAGGTGCAACTGGTG
>CAUUEA010000022.1:0-28718 GCA_963544145.1 uncultured Veillonella sp. | reverse complement strand
CTTGTAAGGATACCATTTAGCCACCTCCTACAAAGGTTACTACTTCCATTGTGTCTGCTGCACTTACACGGGTAGATTCCCAATCTGCTTTAGACAGAATTTTTCCATTATATTCCACGACAATGCGATCCATACGAAATGCTAAGGCTGACAGTACTTCCTGTACTGTTTGCCCCTCATAATTGTACGTAGCTCCATTTACTTTCATCGTATCCTCCTAACTATAGACTATGCTATGGAAAATATTTTAAACTAATCTCTTACGAATCCCCGATTAGGTTTCCTCTACTACCGCGTAGTAAAAAACAGCACGAAAAACCATACCCGCGGTGGTATGCCCCTTCATGCTGTAGCACTCTATCGTCTCACTATTCTGTTTCTCTTGTACATCCACGGTGATGCACCTCCAGCCTGTACCCTATGGGATATACCATCCTATGAAAGATACAAAAAAGGACATCCTCTTGGATGTCCTCGGTATGACGAATCAAACTTATCCTACGTTGGCATTATCCAAATCAGGTTATGGGTCAAAACTTTCGCTTACTCTCAGCCATTTGGCTCCCCAAAGTTCTCTTTCAGTATACGCTGATACGTTGCAATTTGCAAGCCTAAGTATCAACAAAATCTATCTTCTATGAACGACACATACTATTGTCATCCTAGCAAATCATGTTATCCTCTTCGCTTAGATACAGAAGCATAATTTTTAATCACAACGATAGGCGTCATTTGGCTATCGTTGCCAAATGGATTGTCAATCAAAATTTGCGCGATTTGTTGCGGTTTCAAACCACGGCTATGTCCCAAAATCGCTGCTCGTTTCAAATCATTCACGTCGGCAACACAAGCACCATAGGCTCCTGTGGCTTTCATGATAGCATCCGCTACTGCATGCGGTTGTTTTGGTCCATAGACGATGCATTTATCAAATGGAGGCATAGTACCTGTCACATCATCTGTTAAAGATGCGGTACGTGCCATTTGATAGAACACACCAGATTTTTTAAATGCTTTTGCTACAGCACCACAAAGGAAGGCAAACATCATTTTCCATTCTCCTTCTTTATCCATAGCTGCTTGCATGCCATACACAGATGCCATAGATCCATCTGGATGGATAAAGCGATTTAAAAATTTAGCTTGCCAAGATACTTTTAGCTCTTCTGGTCGTGTAAATTCTCCTTGTGTAATAGCTACTACGGATTCTGCTACGCACACAATGTCTTCTGGTCCAATATAAGGACCTGCAAATTCTACAATAGCCTCTACGATGTCATCTTTGTTCGTTAAAATGCGCGTAGGGATTGGTAAAAGTTCTAATTCTGCCATGATGTACCTCCTATTTACGCATTGCTATTTCTAACTCTTCTGCCGTTAAAGTAATTCTAGTTTTTGAAATACGGTATGCCTCACGCCCTACCACTTGATGATAAATATCGATAGGCATATCTGGGAATCCCATTAAATCTTTACGAATATTGCCACTATTAGCCGTCATTACTATGCGCAAACGAATGGTACTACCTTGTCTTTGTTTATACACTAAGGCTTCCCAATAGCCATCATGACGTTCTGCTTTTGCATCGGTCAACCAAGATTGAATTTGTACATTGTCAAATTGTTCTTGCGGTAACAAATGACGTGGGAACATATCCATGATGGTGCCGTATTGTTTTCCTCTATTTACGAATGGAATATCCGTAGATAACACCACTTGATCAAAACTAATATCTTCCACTACAAATGGAGTGCGGCGTTTCACCATGATCACAATATCTTCATTGCCTTGGCGCCATGCAAATATGCGATAGGCGATGTAAATGATGGCAATCACACAAGCAATCCACACTAGGGTATCTATTAATGTGTAAATATACATACTTCCTCCTATAGGGTAACAAGTTTAGCTGTTAAGCTAGTATCCTTGAAAATATCTTGCACAATAGGTGTCACCCGTTCTGCGTGACTAGTGACACACACTTGTATAGTTCCAATACGTCCCGTTGTCTGTTCCAGATCTTCCCCGTACAAAATAGCTCCTACTGCATCGGATGTTTCCCATGCAGGATCTACAAAGCAAATTTGATTCTTGGCCAACTCACGTAATATGGGTTCCACTAATGGATAATGGGTACATCCTAAAATGGCCACTTCTACATGCGCCTCGAGCAATGGTTGTACATATTCTTTAGCACACTGTCGTAACACTGCATCATCTAAATGACCTTCCTCAATGCAAGCAGCCAAGTCTTTGCATCCTTGTTCTACTACTTTCACATGAGGTTTTAAACTATGCACCGCATCCATGTGCTTATGACTATTAATAGTCGCTACGGTAGCCATAATGCCTAAAGGACCTTTTCGTTTTTGTTTGACCTTAATACGCAGAGCATCATGAATCCCCTGTGCCATGCCCACAATAGGTACATCAAATTGTTTGGATAATTTGTCCAAGGCTACCACAGAAAAAGTATTACATGCGATTACAATCATCTTCACTGGCTGTGCCACTAAAAATTCTGCAATCTTAGTGGCAATGCTTTCAATTTCCTCAATCGGTCTATTTCCCACTGGATTATTCGCACTATCTCCTAGGTAAATAAAATCTTCTTCTGGAAATTCTTGTGCTAGCACAGATAATACAGACAATCCACCGATGCCAGAGTCGAACACTCCTATAGGTAATTCCTTCTGTATGGGCGTCATTCCCTACTCCTCCTCTGCAACGGCTTTCATAGGTTTGAAAAATACATCTGGTAAGCGAATAATTTTGCCCGTTTCTTTAGCGGTAAATACATTTTGTGTTTCCCCTGTACAGATGAGGGCGCCATCGCTTTCACGGACAATGCGATATGTGAAAGTACATTGAGCCCGAGACAAAGAGGCTACTGTTAATTCCACCCTCAATACATCGTCAAAACGCGCCACTTCCTTATACTCACAGCTCACTTTTGTGATAGGAAAGACAATCCCCTCTTGCATCATGTCCCATAGACTAATGCCACAACGGCGGAAATATTCAATTCTTCCCATTTCAAACCATCGTAAATGATTTGTATGATGGGCAATCTCCATCATGTCCGTTTCATAAAATCGGACGCGCAGTGATGTAGAAATCATCGTATGCTACCTTTCCTATGCAATAAGAGGCTCCAAGGAGCCCCTTCTACTACTTAATCAATTGATCCGATTGGCACAAATTTTTGTGCTTGTTCTTTATGAGAAGCTTTGATATATCGATTGGCGACTTTCATAGCAATAGCTAAAATAGCTACATCATCTACCCAGCCAAGGCCTGGTACACTATCGGGAATAAAGTCGATTGGTAAAATCAAATATCCCAAAGCCCCTGCAATAACAGCTTTCACAAATTTTGGTGTGTCTTCATCACGTAAACAATAATATAACATAACTGCTTTTCGTGCAAACATAATATTACGGCCCATGCGATTTACAGTAGACATAAAGGCATCAGATGTAAATGTTTTTCCATACTTAAGGATTTGTAAGATATTCATAGTGATGACCTCTCTGATTAGTGTTTGAATTTGTCTTTAGCTTGCTCTTTCAAATCAATGGCTTTTTCTTTTGTTTGTTCCGCTAATTCTACAGCTGTTTCTTTTACAACCTCGGCTTTTTCACGAATGTCTTGCATTGTTTCTTGCGCTTGGTCAATTGCTTTCGCTGTCAATTCAGAAGCTTTTTCTTCTACTTGTTGTAGTCTTGGTTCAACAGCCTCTTTTACTTGTTGTAATTTCGGCTCTACCACTTCTTTAACATCCTGCATCACAGCTGTTGCTTTCTCCATTACTGGTTCTACTTTTGTTTGCAAAGAATCATTTAAAGTTTGACGCACAGTATCTGCTTTTTCATAGGCTGCTTTCGTATATACACTTGCTTTAGACGCAGATGTACCTGCTACAGCACCTGTCAAAGATAATGCTTCTGTGGCTAAAATTTTAAGCAAAGATCCTACACCTTTTGCAGCATGACGGGCATTATCTAATAGTTCTTCGTTACCACTTTTTTCTAATGCATCCTGAACTGTAGCCGCTAACATAGAGACAGCTCCTACTGCCAAATCTTTCACAGCTCCAATATTAGCTAATACATCAGCACCTACGAAGGAACCTGCAAAGCCTTTGGCACTGGCTAAGTAATCATTACCAGATACCTCTACACCTTCTAAGAAGTCTACATTTTCGTTGCCCAATGGTTTATCACGAAGTGGTGTATTCGCCAATGTAATAACGGTTTCTTTGTTATATTCGTAAATATCTACTAAACGTTGGCGATATTCTTCAAAGTCAGGGCATGTCGGCATACCATCTTCAATCCATTTGGCTGCCATTTTACCAACACCATAGGTAATCGCCGCCGCCACAGGAACACGAAGGATGATGGTTGGTACAATCGTGCACACTAAAGCTGCTACAGCGCTACCACCAAGTCCTACTAAAAATCCTGTAATGCCTTCTTTGGCAGGACATACGCCATAGACTTGAGCGATGCGGGATACCATGTACACATCATTAGCCAATAAACCTGCATAATTAAATTTTGGTAATGCCGCGATGCCAGCTGCACGAGCTGCTGCCCAACGGCAAATCATTTCTACTTCTTCTTGTACATTCGTTGCTTGAGCAAGTGTTTCATTATTGTATTCCAACTGTTCCATATTTGTCTCCTATACTTACCACAAAACATTTAAGTGTCAATGTACTTATTACCCCTATTGTATCAAATTTCCTTATGAATTACCAACTTGTTAATCCACCATCTACGGTCCATGCCGCTCCGGTCACAAAAGATGCTTTCTCACTGATAAGAAAGGCGATAACTTCTCCCACTTCTCGCGGCTGAGCGATACGCCCTAATGGATAGTGAAGTGCCATTTCTTCCTTCGCTTTCACAATATCACCAGATGGTTCATTAGCTAATTGTTTCGCCACTAATGACGTATCTACATCACCAGGACATACACAATTCACCCGAACACGATGAGGTGCCATTTCTAGTGATAATGATTTCGTAAAGCTCACCACAGCCCCTTTGGATGCACCGTACACAGTGCACGCCACGTTACCTTGTAGCCCTGCATCACTAGAGATAGTCACGATGCTACCATGGACTTGTTTCAAATACGGCGCTGCAGCTTGGCATAAAAAGACAGTTCCTTTTACATTAGTCCCAAACATTTCATCAAAGTTTTGCTCATCCACATCTTCCAATAGTCGCTCTTCATAATACCCCGCAGCCGTTACCAAGGCATTCAAATTGCCAAATAAGCGAATCGTATCTTCTACAATACGGCGACAATTCATCACCTTGCTTACATCGCCTTGTACAAATCGTACTTTTGAGGAAATACGACGCAATTTCACCACCGCTTCTTGTCCATCCCATTCATTGCGACCATTGATGACAACACACCAACCTTGCTTTAACAACAATTCTGCTGTTGCAAAGCCTATACCTGATGTACCACCACTAATCAATGCCACTTGATTATCACTAAACTTTTGCATAATCACTCCTACTATATAATTCCCTGTGAAAGTAAATGGTCATAGGACAATTTCATTAACATCGTCAGAGACATGGTGATAAATAAAAATCGCACAAGTCCTGCACCTTTCACCATGGCTAATTTTGACCCTGTAGTAGCCCCAATAATTTGCCCTGCTGCCACAGCCAAGCCATAGCCATAATTTACTTGATCCATATAGATAAACACCAGTAAGGACCCAAAGTTACTCACTGTGTTCAGCACTTTGGCATTTCCCGATGCCCCCAAAAAATCATAGCCCATAAACAAGAAATAGAATATTAAAAACATTCCAGTACCAGGGCCAAGAAATCCATCATATAAGCCAATAATTATGGCTACTGCTATATATGCTAGTAATTTCCATCCTGATTTACGTTCTACTTGTGCGATGGCACCCCAATCTTTTTTTGTAAGTACCACAATGAATACTGCTAGCAATAATACTATAATAAGGGGTTTTAAAAATGTGCCTGGCACATACACTGCTATATAGGCGCCTACCATGGAGATAAGCAACGTGAATGGCATAATGTATTTTACAAATGCCCAATCTACCAGTTTGTTTCTGGCAAAATTAATCATGGCTGTGCCAGATCCAAAGACACTAGATAATTTATTGGTCCCTAAGCACATGGCAACAGGCATATTCGTCAGCATCAAAGCTGGTAAGGAAATCAGCCCTCCTCCACCTACAATGGAATCAATAAAGCCCGCCAGGGCTCCTGCAAAAAATAGTATAATACCTATGAGTAAATCGCCTTCCATACTATGAGCCCTCCTCTCTTATGTACATCACTTTGATGTCTTTTTATCTCTTCTAGCCTTCAATGCGAGGTAAAATTTTATTATATCCATCGGCGCCGTAATTTAAGCACCGTTTCACACGGCTTATCGTAGCCGTACTAGCTCCTGTTACTTCTACAATTTGCTCATACCCTGTACCTGCTTTTAATAGCCGCGCTACTTCTAAACGTTGAGAAATAGATTTTAACTCTCCGATGGTACAAATATCTTCAAAAAATTCATAACATTCTTCTAGTGTTTCCAATGACAATACAGCCTTAAATAATTGGTCGTGCATTGGATTCTTAAGTTTTTGATTCAATCTTCTACTCCTTTATCATTCTATTCGGAATGTACTTTACTTCACTACCATTATACCATAGGAAATACTATACATATATCATAAATTCATCATCTTATACAAAAAACAGAGACCGTCGATGATAGTTCATCAACTAGCCTCTGTTCTATGATTGTTTATTGTTTCCATTCACTTAGAATGCTGGGATAATAGATCCTTTGAATTCTTCTTGAATGAATTTACGTACTGGTTCAGATTGGTAAATGGACAATAATTTTTTATATGTTTCATTATTTACATCTTCTGTGCGAACAGCCATTACATTAGCATATGGAGAGTCTGTGCTTTCCACTACAACCGCATCTTTTTGCGGATTCAAACCTGCAGGAATCGCATAGTTTGTGTTAACCGCTGCTACATCCACATCATTTAAGGAACGAGCAATTTGTGCTGCTTCTAATTCACGAATTTCTAAATTTTTAGGATTTCCAGTAATATCCGCTACGGAAGATTTAACGCTACCGCCATCTTTTAATGTAATCAAACCAGCTTGTTGCAATAATAACAACGCACGGCCTCCATTTGTTGGGTCATTTGGAATCGCCACAGTAGCACCATTCGGTACGTCTTTCAAATCTTTATATTTGTTGGAATAAATGCCCATTGGCAACAAGATCGTTTTACCAATGGATTGAAGTTTTAACCCTTTATCTTTCACCATATTATCCAAGAATGGTTGATGCTGGTAAGAGTTCACATTTAATTCTTTTTGGTCCAACGCAATGTTTGGTTGGATATAATCGCTGAACTCAACCACTTCAATGTTTAATCCTTGTTTTGCCGCTTCTTGTTTTACAAATTCCATGACTTTTGCATGAGGACCTGCCGTAACACCTACTTTAATAGGTGCATCTGCTGCTGGTTTTACTTCTTCTTTACCGCATCCTGCTAATAGTAACACTAAAGATGCAATGGCTAATAAACCGACTAAAATTTTCTTCATAGTATCTCCTTTATTTCTTATTTACCTTGCGAGATAAATAGTCACCTAAACTTTGAATAACTTGAACTAAGACAATTAAAATAACGATAGTAGCTAACATCACATCTCCTTGGAAACGTTGGTATCCATAACGGATGGCAATATCCCCTAGGCCGCCACCACCGATAGCACCTGCCATTGCAGAGTAACTAATTAAGTTAACGATTAACACTGTAATATTGTCGATTAATGTTGGTAATGCTTCTGGCAATAATACTTTCCAAATAATTTGTAATGGTGTTGCCCCCATAGATTGGGCTGCCTCGATGACACCGCCATTTACTTCTTTGATGGCTGTTTCTACTAAGCGTGCCAAGAATGGAATGGCCGCTAAGGTCAATGGTACACAGGCTGCCGTAGTACCGATGGAAGTACCTGCCACTAAGCGAGTAAATGGAATGATGGCCACCATCAAAATGATGAACGGAATGGAACGTGTTGCATTGACAATAGCACCCAACACTTTATTTACCGCTTCATTTTGCATGATGTGTCCACGACTGGTGATAACTAGGATAACACCCAAAGGAACTCCTAATAGAACGGCTACTACTGTGGAAATCACCGTCATTTGTACAGTTTCTAAGAAACCTTGTAGCAATAAATTAATGATTTGCTGTGACATAACCGATCACCTCGCTTCCAATTGGTAAATTATGTAAGTAGTCGATGGCAGCTTCTGATTTAGCACGCTCCCCTTTTAATTCTACAATTAAATGACCAAAGCTCATATCTTGAATATAATCTACACCGCCAAATAAAATACTTACATCTGTATCAAATTTACGGATAATGCTCGCCACTACCGGTTCATCTGTAACATTGCCTTTGAAAGTCAATCGTACAATCGGATTAGCTCCTTCTACCCAAGTATCGTTCAATGTCAAGTGAGCCATCGCATCTTCTGGCAAGTCATGGCTAATAATAGCAGACACGAACTCTTTCGTTGTAGCTTGTTTTGGTTCTGTAAACACATCTACTACAGGACCTTCTTCAATGATGGTACCACCTTCAATCACAGCTACGCGATCGCAAATCTCCTTGATGACATTCATTTCATGAGTAATCAAGACGATGGTCAAGTTTAATCGACGATTAATATCTTTCAACAATGCCAAAATAGATTTTGTAGTTTGTGGGTCAAGAGCTGACGTCGCTTCGTCACATAATAACACTTTTGGATTGCTTGCCAAGGCACGGGCAATGCCAACACGTTGTTTTTGACCGCCGGACAATTGAGATGGATAGTTGTCTAATCGATCCGACAATTTCACGATGTCTAGAATTGGCAAAATCCGTTCTCTAATCTCTTCTTTGGACAACCCTTGCAATTCCAATGGAAATGCCACATTATCGTACACTGTGCGGGATGAAAGCAAATTAAAGTGTTGGAAAATCATACCAATGTGCTTACGTTCTTCACGAAGTTCTGCTGTGTTCAACTTCGTCAAATCTACACCGTCCACAATAACGGATCCAGATGTAGGACGTTCCAACATATTAATACAGCGAATCAAAGTAGATTTACCGGCACCAGATTGACCGATAACACCAAATATTTCGCCTTCTTTTATAGTTACATTAATTTCTTTCAAGGCTTCCACACGGACAGCACCTTCATAGATTTTTTGAATCTGTTTAAGTTCTATCATGAAATCCTCTCCTTTTCAAACTAAATAAAATAAGAGCTCTCAGTTACCTAAGAGCTCTTGGGTATGCATAAATTGTACAATGTGAGTAGACAAACTGTCAATAATTCCCACTATACTGCTTACCTATCGTTTGTTATAGTTTAAACTTATAATTTGGTATGCAAGGGTTTTTACTCTTTATAACAAATATTCTCACATCAGTAAGTAAGTAACTTCCCTATATTACAAATAATAGTCTAGGGTAAAAAAGCTCGCTATCTATACCATCAAAAGAGATACAAGTAGTATTCCTCTGAGGGACATTTACTTTCTCAAGCAATTTTCTTACACCCCTATTTGCTAGTCTTGTTTCTGGAGTTTAATACCACCACGTTTTGCAATGAAAGCTGCCAAGAAAATACCACAAGTTCCCGTAATTAATTGCGGCCATCCCATGCTAAATAGAATCCCTTTTTGCATGGCTTCTGGAATACCTGGCATCAACTGGAACAGCGCTAAGAATAGCCCATAAAGAACTACACTTTTCACAATAGCTCCTGTGATAGCAGTCACCCACACACGTTTTGTTCCTAATACTTTCACAGTGATTGCATAGGACATGCTACCAATAGCTACGACTGGTACAAATAAAGGGATGGTCAACATACCTTGTATAAATGCCATAATTGGCGTCACACAAGCTACTAAGAACCCGCTCCACAAGCCATAGCGCCAGGTAGCAAGAGCTGTACAAGCACCTACGATGGAGCCCACTAAAAATTGCACCAATCCGTGCATAGGAATAATCATGCGAAGAAATCCTTGACTGAGCAAGGCAATCGCTAACAGTAAGGCACTGCCTGTTATTGTTTTGACTGACATTATGCTAATCCTTCTTCCATTAAATGTTGTAATTGTTCAGCTAATACTTTTGCTGCTTTGCCCGGTTTACCGTCACCCACAGGCTCGCGATTTAAAGTTGTAATTGGAATAATACCTCCAATCGTATCAGTGAAGAAGATTTCATCTGCATCTTTTAAGAACGCTTCATCAAATTCACGTTCAATAATCGTAATCCCTGCTGTAGGTGCTACGCGAGTCACTACTAACTGACGAGTGATACCTTTCAGAATATGATGGTTCGCTGGATGCGTATAACACACGCCATCCTTCATGACGAATACATTAGACGTAGCCCCTTCTGTAACGATACCATCACGCACTAAAATAGCTGTATAAGCCCCTTTTTTCTCAGCTTTCGTTTGTGCCAAAATATTAGGAATTAAATTTAGCGTTTTAATATCTACACGAGCCCAACGTTCATCTGGTAAGGTAATCGCTTTTACACCTTCTTGCAAAGCTCCTAAATCCGTTGTAATCGGTTTGATAAACATATACATTTGCGGTTCTAATTTAGAACGTTCAAAGGCATGATGACGTGGCGTTACCCCACGAGTAATTTGCAAATAGATATATCCATCAGTAATTTCACTTTGCTCAATCATAATTTCGTGCAGCTCTTGCAACTCATCAGGAGGCATGCGCACAGGAATATCCATTTCACGCATAGAACGATACAAACGATCTTGATGATAAGAAAAGGCAAACGCACGTCCGTTATACACACGCACTACCTCGTATACACCATCACCAAAACAATATCCTCTATCATCAAGACTAACCACCTTGGCACCAGACTCTACCATCTCGCCATTAAAATATGTTAATTCTTCCATAGTAACACCTCATAGTATACATACGAATCAAGTATTACTTTCATTATAGTACAGACGAATATAAAATTCTACATCTTTTAGACTAAATCTTCTTTGAAAGCACACATTCAATTCCGAAGCAAACTAAGCAAAGCACAAGTTTGCAAATGATACCACCCCACTGAGGAGCGCAGTTATACGTAGCAGCCTTGTGGTGTTCCTAACTGTCTAAATCACGCAAACACAAGAAGAGCGCGACATGTTCCGGAGCAAACCTAACCACTGTATCAGTTTGTGGAGGAATATGTCGCGCTCTTCCCATCCCCTGAGAAACGCAGTTATACGTAGTAGCCTCGTGGCGTTCCTTACTACCTAAATCACGCAAACACAAGAAGACCGTAACATACCCCTGAACAAACATAACCACTGTATAGTTTGAGAAGGGGTGTGTTACGGTCTTCCCTTTGCTCTATTCAATTAAGAACGCCACAGGCTGCATAGTATCACAAGAGACGATCCACAGACTGCATAGCGAAACAAGTGACGACTTATTTGCCTAGCACATACCCCCGTACTTGTTTCGGCAATTGTTCTAGCACCTTTGTCACTCCAAATGACAATATAACGGCACTTACATACATAAACACTACGGACATGGTCGTATACCCTAATCCAGAGATTTGCAAAACTTTATCTATAAGAATCAACATAAACGGATGTACTAGGTAAATCCCATAGGATGCATTGCCCAGTTCTGTCCAAAAGGTTTCCACTACGTCACTCATGGATGACACCGTGAAAGCCCATACAAAAAAGATACAACCCATACCTGTATATACCAACCCTTGAGGACTTAATTGATGGACTGTATAGATAGCTTCTAAGCGAGTATACCCCCACTCTGCCATCACATAGTAATAGGACCCTAGCATAGCCACTAAGGATAGAATAAATCCAACAGTAATTCCGAACCCGTGAGCATCAATCCATTCCAACATCTCATCAAATCGCTCTGCTAATATGCCTCCTAATAGGAAAATCCATATATAAAATCCTACAAAATAATTGAGACGCATACTGAAGATATACTGTAGCCATTCTTGTGAAAATTGTACGGAGCCTGCCATGTAAGAGGACCAATAGTTCACTGCCATTTGCGCAAAAAACAATACCGTCATGATACGTATCGGGGCTTTCAGTATAAACCGCACTGCCCACCGCCAAAGTGGCATCAACGCATAGAACCAAAGGAGTATAACCAAGAAATACAGGTGATACATGCCGTTTCCAAAAAGTAATGTCAGGCCTAACACATGTGGCATAAGCCCCCATGCACTATGCGCCAGAATCGCATTATAGGCCGTATATAGGATGGTCCATAGAATATAAGGGTAAAGCACTACCTGTGTGCGACGACGTAAAAAATCAGAGTAGGAAAATTCATCCTCCACCGATGTGTGATAGAACAATCCAAAGGCGGATAGAAAGAAAAAGGCTGGTACGGTAAAACGCGACACAATTTCTAATAGGCCTAATAGATGTATATTAATCGCAGGGTTCGCCAAAGCATAAGACCCTACATGGATACCGATAACACCTAACATACAAAGTCCTCGCATATAGGTGATAGCCGGTATAGCTGGTTTTCTCATAATTCCTCCAAAAAAGAGGGGCTACGCCCCTCTCTTCTTGTTTTACCTAACATTATTGAGCTTTTTTTGCTTTCATAGCTTCCGCTTCTGCTTTTTCTTTAGCAGCCTTTGCCTCAGCTTCTGCCTTCGCTTTAGCTTCTGCTTCTAATCGTGCTCGTTCTGCCGCTTCCCGTTGTAAGCGCAATTCTTTTTGTAAAGGAGCAACTGGTTCACGATATACGGTGATATCTGTTTCAAACAATCGTCCCCATGGGAATCTAGCCGATACAGTACGTGGATCCAATTTTAAATAGGTCGCTGCAAAGTCTTGTACTCGCTCACCTAAATAACTTTCTAACACTTCATTTAAAGTACCTGTGTATTTTACATTATCTGTACGAATGGAATCTTGCATGCGATACACGTCTTTACGAATATTCGCTTGGTATGCCCAGTTATCCAAATATTGTTGTGTCAACATATTGCGATGACTTTGGTCATCCATGTGTACCCCTAAAATACCTTGCGCTATAGCATAACCAATTGTATTACTTGCCGTATTCCACCCATTATAAGCACTGACTTTATACAGTAAATCTCGTTGGTACAATCCATACACCAAGGTGTTATCCGAACCATTGGAATAGGCAATATCTGCGATGCTCACCGGTACTCCTTGGTTCATAGACGCTTGAATATGGTCTAAAAATTCATTGGTACTTCTAGAAATCATTGGGAAGTTTTCAAAAGCTTCTGACTCTCCGGTGACCATTCCTAATGGTGTATTGACTGCTAGTAGCACAGATGGTTTTCCTTTGGCTTTCATCGTACCACCTACAGCCACTACATGTTCGGCAATCGTTTTTTCTACTTTTTGGTCCTCATAGTGTGGGACTGTCTCTCCACCACCACCTAATGGATAAATAACCTCGAAGGTTGGTGTCAAGTGATTGCGATCCACATGGTCACGAGCAATCAATAGTAGGCCTAATTGGTCTGCCCCTGGGAAACTACCGTATTGCGTAGGAGAAAGTCCTTTACTATATTTCTGTAAATAACGACCTTCCATAGCCGATTGAGATAAACTACTCGTATCGTCATGACCTAAGGCAAAATATTTAAAAACGCCTTTTTTTGTAATATCAATTAAACGACGGTTGATTTCCATATTTTTTTGACGACGATGGAACCAGTCTTGTAAAAATTCCACCGGCACTGTAGCTTGCAACATAAACAATTCTTTTTGTTCATCTGCCGTCAATTTTTGACTATCTAATTTATCTTGTAACGCTGCAATACGAAAAATCGTCGGCCCATATTGATCATAATAAGCTGGTTCTACCCCACCACCACTAGCACGTGGAGAGCGCATCACCGTACCAAAGGCATAGATTGGCACATTAGGATACTTTTTGTGTAAGTCCTCGATATGGCGCACACGATATTCCAACGTATGCAAGTCTAAATTATGCTTTCTGGAATCTACAAGACCACCATAAATCAAAGAATCTGTACTTAGCACGAGCACATCCGCTTTGCTAACATTCTCGTCCACCCATCTCCACATGGCCTCCGCATTTCCTTGAAAGTTTCGCCCAGAAATATAGTATTGTGGCGGTGTTAACACCGTATACCCTGCATCCTGAGCCGTCGCCACCGTATAGGCTAAACTCACTGGGCGGTCATCTTGTGGTACATACAGTACCGTCGTAGCCTCTGCAGTACTTGCATGACTCAGTATCACTGTGGCAATGGCTGTAGCCATCACAGCAAACTTACGTCGCCATAATTGTTTACTCATATTCAATATCTCTCCTATTGCATAGCATACTCGCTAATTATCTTCTTAGTGAATCCTGTTCTTTCTGTATTATACTTTTACAAAATATATTTGTATATTCGTATATTTTTAATATATTAATAATGTATGGATAATTGAGCATCATTCCTTCTCAATTACTATACCAACCAAAATTATCTTTTATATAATTCATTAATAGAATCTTTTATCATCTTTTTACATGTAACAAGCCTGTATCTTATAAACTTTCAATACTACTGAAAGTCTAGACTGCATGTACACTATCAAATAATATAATCATCGATGAATCCGATCAATACGCGGCAGATTCCAATGATACTCAATGGCCACCATGCGAATGATGAAAACGATGAGGAACGTCACATAAGACGCCACAATTTGATGTCCCATGCCATACACTATAAAGTAGGCAATACCACCTAATAGGGCTGGCAAGGCATACACTTCTTCTTTCAATACACTGGGCGTGCGATGCGCTAAAATATCTCGGATAATGCCGCCACCTACAGCTGTCAGTCCACCTAGTACAACGGTGAGCACCAAATTATTTGGATCCGTAGTCACCCCAATCGTTGCTCCTGTCACTGTGAAAGAAGCCAACCCTAAGGCATCGGCTGTAAGATATACCTTCGTTGCCCCTTTACCTTCAATATATCGATTCCAGCCATAGCGATACATGATAAACACAATCCCTACCGTAATCAACGTAATGGACATGTATAACCCAGTCTGCAACGATGTAGGTGGTATACGCCCTACCATGATATCACGCACAATCCCACCGCCAATAGCAGTGACCAGTGCCAAAATTAATATACCAAAAATATCCATACGCCGTTGAATCCCCAAAAGAGCTCCAGATATAGCAAAAGCAATCGTTCCGATGACGTCAAATAATAACCATAAAAAATCCATACAACGCCTCCTCATACGGAATTATTGTACCATTCTTTTCGGTAAGATACTAGGTGTATAAAATCAAAAAGGACGGTGGCGACCGTCCTTTTTTGTTTGACCCTATAACAGGGGAATCTAAATCTTCAGCAAGCTAATTATATACCATCTTTCCTCAAAATACAATAAAAGCGTCTATGCAGTGCATAAACGCTTTTAAACCTTGGCGGAGAGAGAGGGATTTGAACCCTCGGTACGGTATCACCGCACACATGATTTCCAATCATGCTCCTTAAGCCGCTCGGACACCTCTCCAAGTGAATACTTAGTTATTATAAACTACTAAATACATTCCGTCAAGCACTTTTTTCTCCCCGTGAGGAACGCAGTTGCGCATAGTAGGCTTGTGGAGGCTCTTACTACCTAAATCACACAAACACAAAAAGACCGCACTATACCTCCGAAGAAACATTGTGAAATACCATTTCAGAAACAATATAACTCCATTCAAACCCGCAGAGGAACGCAGTTGTGCGTAGTAGCCTTGTGGCGACCCTTACTAGCTAATTTGCATACCCCCACAAGAAGAGTGCACCCCCTCCGTGAGGAACGCCATGTTACGTAGAACGTTCCGTGGCACTGTAATTACCTAAATAGCACAAACGCTAGAAAAGCGCCGCATGTTCCGGAACAAACCTAACCACTGTATCAGTTTGTGGAGGAATGTGCGGCGATTTTCCCTTACACTAACAATAAAGAGCCACGGACAGAATAGCAACACAAGAGACGATTTAGCGAGGTAGATACCCCAAATGCTGCAGCAATATTTTCACGCCAATCAGAATCAATATAACGCCCCCAGCCATTTCCGCTCTTTCACGGAATGCTTTCATCATATGGTACCCACTAAATATGCCTACCAGACATACCAAGAAGGTAATCACACCAATGGTAACTGACGTAGTAAGTACATCCGCATGTAATAACGCAATAGTGACTCCCACTGCCAATGCATCGATACTAGTGGCAATGGACAATGCTAACATCTCTTTCCAATCCACAGAAGATGTATCCTCTTCCTCATCACTGAGGGAGGTACGAATCATATTAATGCCTAAATAGCCTAAGGTAATGAAAATAACCCAGTGGTCCCACTCATCAAAGTTTTGCGAAAATTGAGCCCCTACCGCTGCCCCTATGATGGGCATTACACATTGGAACGCACCGAATAAAAATGCTAGCGTTACCTTTTTCATACTTGGATCGGCTTTCATCTGCGATGATTTACAAATAGACACTGCAAAGGCATCCATAGCAAGGCCTATCGATAAAATTAATATTTCAAGGTATGACACAAGTCCCTCCTGTAAATAACAACAAAAGTGCTTGGCAGTCCCAAGCACTTTTTCTTAAAAACATTACAATTCATATAGAGAACTATAATTATTTTTAATACTAATTCTATTATTATACATCACTTAAGGCTAATAGGGAATAGGCTTCTAACCCCATTGTAGCATCATTTTCAATCTGTATAGTTCGCTGCAATTCTGTCCGCAACGATTCCAATACTGGTTTTGTAAAAAATTGTCCCACATCAGGATGCACCACAATAGATACATCCGTTTTTAATCGACCAAAGCGATACAATTCACGCAAACGGCGCAAGATTTGCAAATGCACCGTTTCTCCTTTCAACACATGCCCAGTGCCACCACAGCTGGAACAAGTATCAAAGAGGATAGACGGAATACTTTGGCGCTCCCGTTTCCGTGTCAGTTCCAACAAACCTAAAGATGTAATACCACATACGACGGTTTTTATCGGATCCTTTTTCACTAAGTGGTTCATCAACTGCACTAGTTCTTCCATATCCTGCTTTGGCATATCGATGAAGTCACAAATGATAATGCCCCCAAGATTTCGCAATCGCAATTGTCGAGCGATCATATGGGCTGCTTCTTGATTCACTCGTTTCGCTACCTGTCCCGCTTGTTCATTCTTACCGCTATAATGAGCAGAGTTTACATCAATCACAGTAAGTGCCTCTGTTTGATCAATCTGCAAGGAGCCACCAGAGGGTAAATCAATACGATGATTTAAGAGTGCATCAATTTGTTCTTCAATGCCATGGGTCTTAAAAATATCTTCCTTCTGATTCCATAAACTCACTTCTACAGGCTTACCAAAACGTCCCGCCCCTAAGAGTTGTTGCAACTCTTCATAGGCAGTTACATCATCCACCATAATGGAACCTACCGTAGGCCCCACATAGTCACGAATCACACGATACCAAAGATTCGCATCTCCATAGATTTCCGTACCATTTTGTGCTACCTTGTACCGTTTTTGTAAATGTTCCCAAGTTTGATGCAAATAAGCCATATCCCGAGCAATCTCTTCTTGAGTAGCGCCCATAGCTGCGGTGCGCAAAATAAATCCTACACCCCGCTCCAAATAAGGTTGTGCCATATCTTTCAAAGACTGACGTAGATCTGGGTCTGTAATCTTTTTAGAAATATGAATCTGTTGATCTTGTGGTAATAATACCATGTAGTGACCAGCCAAACTGACATCCGTAGTGACACGTGCACTTTTTCCTAGCATAGCATCCTTCACCACTTGCACTAATAAGACTTCTCCCACATGTACTTTTTTCTGTTTCCCTTGTTCTTGCAGGTTTAAGTATACATTTTGACCGATGCCAATGTCGAGGAACGCTGCGCTCATTCCAGGTAGAACATTTTTCACAACCCCTTTATACATATGATGTACGCGATTGGATAGCTGTGGTCGTTCATATATAATTTGTTCTAAAGCCCCTGTCTCATCCACAATGGCGAGACGAGTTTCCTCTTTCATCACATTGGCATATAATCGATTCATAGTCTCTCCTTATTCCACTTCTAGTGGCGTAATACAAGCCCCATCGGTTTCAATCAGAATCGCTTCACGATGAATAGAATAACTTTCTGTTACGGGCCAGCCGTATTGTTCTTTGCCCAACTTCCACATATCTCCTGGTTTCATCGTCCCTTCTGGGTATACGCCGATGGCCATGCGTATGGTCACCACACCATCTTCCACTGTAGCCATTAACGGTTCCTTAATGAAATGTTTCACATCAATGGTTCTTGTTTTCTTCGGTGTTACTTTTTCATACAACACTTCTTCTGCACTGTTGAATGGCTCCAGTAAAGCATTCCAATCTACAGTTTCTGTAACAGGACCCTTTACTTCATAGACTGCATAATTGCAGATGGCCATCATTTTTTTCACTTTATCTGGCATGAATCGGCCTTCGAGCACTTCCAATCCTTTAGGTGCTGCTTCTGAAAGTCGATTCATTAACTCTTCTAATGTTCCTTCTTCTAGGACATCCATATCGCAATATTCAGCACTCGCCGTAATCCCCAGCGCTAGGGCAGAGGAAAAACTAATTTTCATATGCGGGTTAAAGCCCTCAGAATAGGCCATTTTAATCCCACTGCGACGAATCATACGCTCAATAGCAGAGGCATAATCTAAATGGGATAAAAAGCGCAGCTCTTCTCCCTTATGTAAGGCCAAACGTAACTTTCTCAACACGTCCACCCTCCTTATAATCAATAATCGGTGTGCCCAACTCCGGACACGCATTACAACCATTGCATGGCTTGCGACGACAATCCCAAGTTAATGTACCATCCACAGCACGTTCCCATTCGCGGCGTAAAAACTCTTTACTTACCGTATCATCAAGATGATCCCATGGTAAGGCTTCTGAAAAATCGCGATCTCGTCGTGCATAATATTCTGGATCAATATTAGTATTTTTGAAAGCTTGCATCCATGCATCGTAGTCAAAATACTCTGTCCACCCATCAAACTTACAGCCTAATTTCCAAGCCTCCACAACGGATGCCGCTAAGCGTCTGTCACCACGAGCAAAGACCGCTTCTAAGTACCCTGTATACCCATCATGGTAGTGATAGGAAATGTTTCTATTGTTAATTAAGGATTTCAAATACTTTTGCTTACGATGTATTTCTTCCACATCTTGTTGTCCGTACCATTGATAAGGAGAATGTGATTTTGGCACAAAGAAAGAGCAACTCACTGTGACCTTGCCATTGCGTTTACCTGTAATCTCCCGATGTAGATCAAGCACTTTATAGGCTAAGTCAGCAATACCTGCTACGTCTTCATCCGTTTCTGTTGGTAGGCCCATCATAAAATAGAGTTTCACTGTATTCCAACCAGACTTGAATGCATTTTCACAGGCTGACATCAAATCTTCCTCACTAACGCCTTTGTTGACTACATCGCGCATTCGTTGAGACCCTGCTTCTGGGGCAAAGGTTAAGCCACTTTTACGCACTTGTTGTACCTTTTTTGCAATATCAATAGAGAAGGCATCGATACGTAGGGAAGGTAAGCTAACGCTCACTTGTTTATCTTTAAACTCTTCCATCAACATATCTACTAATTCTGGCAATTTAGAATAGTCCGCAGAGCTTAACGACATCAAAGAGATTTCATTGTACCCTGTATTGGCAATAATCTCTTTCGCCAATTGTACCAATCGTTCTGGAGTTCGTTCACGTACGGGACGATATAACATCCCCGCTTGGCAGAAACGACAACCTCGCAAACAGCCTCTAAATAGTTCCAATACTGCTCTATCATGAACAATATCTAAATACGGTACCACTGGTTTCGTAGGATAGAAAGCAGCCTCCATATCCTCTACGATACGTTTTTTTACAATGGCAGGGGCTTCTTCAGCCAATACTTTCATCCCTGCGAAATCCCCAGATTCTGAATACTGTGGTTCATATAAACTAGGAATATAGGTGCCTTCAATCTGCGCTGCTTTTCGCAAAAAGGCCTCTTTACCACCAGGGAATCCTTTTTCTTTCTCAGCTTTATATAAATCAATAAATTCGTTAATCCAATCTTCAGATTCGCCAATGGATACGACATCAAAGAAATCTGCAATAGGTTCCATGTTATACACACAAGGACCACCACCGATTAACAGTGGAAATGACAAATCTCGATCCTTTCCATAAAAAGGAATGCCTGCCAAATCTAACATATTAATAATGTTGGTATAACACATTTCATATTGCAATGTAAACGCCAACAAATCAAAGTCACGGATAGGTGTTTTCGTTTCCAAAGAAAACAAAGGTATCTCTCGATTACGCATTTCCGCTTCCATATCATGCCAAGGCGCAAACACACGCTCTGCCGCCGCATCTGGACGCTCATTGACAATACCATATAAGATTTTGATACCTAAATGACTCATACTCACTTCATACACATCTGGAAAGGCAAAGGCCATTGTCACATCCACTTCAGAATGATTCTTGGCAACGCTATTCCATTCCCCACCCATATAACGGGCAGGTTTTTCCACATGTTGTAACCATGATGGATCTAATTGAATCATACAACCTCCAAGAGGCACTAGCCTCTTTTTATAATTTAAAACATACGCTTTTTCTGGCGCATCACTATATTTAACAATAAACCTATACTCAATAAATTTGTTGTTAACGCACTCACACCATAACTGATGAAAGGCAATGGAATACCCGTTACAGGCATAATGCCTGTGGTCATACCTACATTGACTAAGACTTCAAATAAGAGCATAGAACCAATGCCTGTAGCGATTAACATACCAAAGGGATCTACTGACCGTTTGGCAATTAAGAAACTACGATACACAACCACCAAGAGTAATCCTAAGACCATAAAACAACCTATGAGACCTAATTCTTCCCCCACTACGGAGAAAATAAAATCTGTATGGTTTTCTGGTAAAAAGTTCAACTGACTTTGGGTCCCTTCAAAGAGACCTTTACCAAATAGTAAGCCTGAACCAATGGCAATTTTAGATTGGATAATATGATATCCTGCACCAAAAGGGTCTACATTAGGATTTAGAAAGACCATAATCCGTTGCTTTTGATACTCTTGTAACACAAACCAGCTTAACGGCAATAGTGCTACCATAGTACCTACCATAATTTGCACTAACCGCATACGAATACCACTGACAAAGAGCATGCCAGCTAGTATAGCCACATACACTAAGGATGTGCCCAAGTCTGGCTGCTTAAACACCAGCAATGCAGGAATTCCCAAAAACAGAAATACTGGGAGTAGGTCTTTAAAGGTATTTAATTTTCCTACTCGACTTTCCAACATGTTCGCCAAGCTAATGATCATCATCAACTTCGTAAATTCCGATGGTTGGATAGTAATCGGTCCAATCTGAATCCATCGTTGCGCCCCCAATGCGGATGTACCGACTACCATAACTGCCAACAGCATGGCAATAGTAGCACCATAAATCCATTTTGCATAGGGCCGCAAACGCTCGTAATCTAGCCATTGTAGACCTACAATGGCAATGATATTTAATCCAAAGAATAGCAATTGCTTTGATACTAATCCCGTAACTTTTAGCCCTTCTCGATTCACATGGGTTGCACTACCAATGACAACACAACCAATGACAATTAGGCTAATAGTGGATAGCACCAAAATCCAATCCCATTCACGTATAATTCTCTGCCACATAGTATACTCCTAGTCTACCTTTTGTTCTTTTCCAGAGTTTGCCTCTTTTTTAGTATCTTCTTTCTTATCATTTGTAGGGACTACGACTGGTTTAGGAATGTGAAAATATTCCTCTAAAATAGGACGCACAATGGACCCTGCAGAGACTGCACCAAAGCCACCTTGTTCTACTAAAGCCACTACAACGATGCGAGGCTTGTCATATGGTGCATAGGCAACGAACCAACCGTGATCACGACCAGTAGCATTTTCCGCCGTCCCCGTCTTACCGGCCACGGCTAAGGATAAACCTTTGAAAATTTCCCCTGCCGTACCACCTTCCAAGGTTACGTCTCTAAGACCATTGCGGACAATATCCATCACAGCTTTCGATACTTGTAGAACGCCTAATTTCTTAGGTCCAAAAATCTCTTCTGGTGTTCCATCTGCATTATCGATACGGCTCACCACATACGGTTGGTAACGAATTCCACCGTTGGCAATTTCCGACATCATCACTGCCATTTGGATCGGTGTTACCAAGGTGAAAGACTGTCCAATAGCAGCATCAAAGGTTTCCCCCAAGTACCAATCTTGATTAAATACTTTTCGCTTGTACTCGGGACTAGCAATATTCCCGCTACCTTCATCATATAACTTGATGCCCGTCTTTTCACCAAGCCCAAAAATTTTCGCATATTTATCGATATTATCGATGCCTAAGCGATTGCCCATTTCATAGAAATACACATTGTCTGACTTCGCCAACGCTTTGTTGAAATCAAGCCATCCTAAGGCCTCTCCTTCTGCATTTCTCTTATCAATTAACCAGTGTTTACCACTGTCATAAATCATTTCATTAGGTGTTACCTTTTTCAATTCTAAGGCGGCTGCCCCAGTAATAATTTTAAAAGGAGACCCTGGCGGATATTCCCCAGTGACTACTTTATTTTCAAAAGGATGGTTCGTATCTGTATTTAGCTGATTCCATTGTTCCGTGGTAATCCCTTTCGCAAACCAATTTGGATTAAAGCCCGGTGCACTGACCATAGCGAGAACGGCCCCCGTATTAGGATCTAACGCTACTACAGCAGCCCCCTTCGCAGGAATCCCTTGTTTTCTAAGCGCTGCTAATTGGTCATATACAGCTTTTTCAGCCACCTTTTGTAGATTCAAATCAATGGTTAAATGAATATTTCGACCTGGCGTAGTATGTTTACGTCCCACTTCTTCCACTGGACGTCCACTGGCATCCACCTCTACTTGGCGACCGCCGTCTACACCACGCAATACAGAATCATACATTTTTTCAAGACCAGATCGCCCTAAAATCGTACCAGGACCAATGGTTCCACCTTTATGGGTTCCGTCTAATTCTGCTTGTTTCGCCTCTGCCAATTCATCTTCACTGACTTCCCCTACATAACCCAATAATTGGGATGCCATCGTATCATGTGGATAATAGCGAAGTGGCTCTACATCTACCGTAATACCAGGTAATTCATGACGATGTTCTTCAATTTTTGTCACTTTATCTAGGGTCACATCACTGGCCAACCGTATTGGTTCATAGCCCCCCTTATGGGCCTCTATTTTTTCTGCCAATGTTTTGACAGGGATCTGTAAATACGAAGCTAATTGCTCTAGTACTTTTGGGTCCGCCTGCTTTCCAGTAGGTAACATGGACACCATATAGGCAGGTCGTGACCCAACGACGATTTGACCATTTCGATCATACATCAAGCCCCGTGTAGCCGTCATAGATAGCATACGAAGTCGATTTCCCTCCGCTTTTCCACGGTAATAATCGCCTTCAATAGCTTGCAGATAAAACACACGTCCTAACAAAATAGCAAAAACGATGACGACTATGGTTAGCAATACATCAAAGCGTGTCGTTTTTTTCTTTTTATATAGTGCTTTTAACATAGCCTCTCCTTTCTACCACATGTATTCATCTTTTTCTTCCCAGCGCCATACCAATTTATGTATCATAATCCCTACTAGGGCATCAATGCCTATAGAGGGAATGCCATGATTCCAAATGTAAGTACTCATTGCGATAGGTTCTTGTACTATCCACAATAAACTCATTTGTATAGCCATCACTAGGGCTGCTCCTAAGCCAGTCCAACAGGCTGTAGCATACCATTGTTCTTCATATACAGTGCCTTGCATAGAGCCTAGAATGTAACTTACCATTACATAGGATACCACATGTAATCCAAAATAGTTACCAATCATCACATCTTGAACGATACCACCTACAACGGCTAGCATCATACCATGAGAACGACCTTTCAATACGGTCACTACTAGCGCAATATCTAGCAATAGATGAGGTGCCCACGAATAGGGAAACCATCTAGGCACCACCAGTGATTGGATAATAATGACACCTACTAACATCAATGTCCATGCACATCGCTTCATTGTTGCACCGCCCCTTTAGCACCCTCTACTTGATCTCGTTGCGTGCGAGGAATCAGTTTTGGCTCTAATTTTGGCGTTTCTGGACGTGCAATCGTTGATCTTAGGATGACGAATACTTCTTCTAAACTTTGAAAGTCCACTGTAGGCTCGATAATAGCATGTTTCACAAACCCTTCTTCATCAGTCACAATGTCTTTCACATGGCCCAGCAATAATCCTTTCGGATAAAGGCCACCAAACCCAGACGTCACGATAGTATCACCTTTCAGCACGTCACCATTTAGAGCAATATTCACCATTTGCGGTTCCATTGGGCGATTGCCATTGCCTTTCAGGATGGATGCAATTCTAGATTCTGGACGTTGCACAATAACCCCAGTCGCCGACCGTGGATCTAATATGCTTTGCACCCGTGCAGAATGTTCGTACACATCAGATACGAATCCTACCACACCGCGTGGAGCAATGACTGCCATATTGGGCTCTATCCCATCTGCACGGCCTCTACTAATCGTGAAAGTATCTGTCCAAGCACCTCTATCACGTGTCACCACAGATGCAGCTAACAAGGCAAATTGAGGTTGTTCCCCTTGAAATTTTAGCAATTGACGTAATCGAATATTTTCAGCTACCAATTCATTATAGGCCACTTGTTTTTGCTCTAACTCAGCATTACGTGCCTCTAGGTCCGACATGTCTTTCACACGCAAAATACCATCATCAATAATCGCTATCCCCGTATGTAGACCCGATAAGAAGCGACTCGCTCCATAGGTGAAAGGAGCCATTAAATTCTCTAAAGTTACCGTCACCACTGGAACTTGTGTTCTTTGTTTCCATACGTATCCAAAAATACCTAATATAGCACAAAGGATTACGATCATAGTCAACCATTTACGTTCAGATTGTTGCATTAGGATCGCCCCTTTCGTAATTTACTAGCTACGATTAACCGCTCCAAACGTTGCACATCAGCAGCAGCTCTGCCTAAACCAAGTGCCACTGTATCACCCGGTGTATCTGCAATGTGTACAGGAATGCCTAGTTCCTCTTGGATATGGCGGTCTAAGCCTTCTAGCAAGGACGTCCCCCCTGTAAGAAGCATGCCACTTTCCATAATATCCGCCACTAATTCAGGTGGTGTTTTTTCCAAAATACTACGGATTACGGCCACCATATCTGCAATAGGCTGGCGTAGTATTTCATAGACTTCACTTTTACGAATCATACAGCGTTTGGTCAAACCCGTTTCAGAGTGACGACCTACAATAGTGTACTCTCCTTCGATGGATGGAGCCATAGCACAACCAAGAGTTTGCTTAATATCTTCCACCGTTTCATCGGATACCATAATAGAAAACTCGTTCCGTATATAATGGTAAATAGCTTCGTTTAATTCATTACCACCAATCCGTGATGTTGTACTTGCCACTTTACCACCCATAGATAAGATAGCTACATCTGTAGTACTACCACCAATATCGACAGCCATAGTCCCACGAGCTTCAAAGATAGGAAGTCCTGCACCAATAGCTGCTGCCACTGGACTCTCCAGCAAATGCGCTTCCCTAGCTCCTGCCTGAATAATAGCATCTGTCATTGCTCTTCGCTCTACATCGGTAATTCCACAAGGCACCGCCATGACCACACGGGATCTACGAACCGCCTTAGACGCTTTATTCATAAAATACTTTAACATGGACAACACAATCCGATAGTCCACAATAAAGCCCTCTTTCAGAGGACTCATCGGCGCTAATGTTTCCGGATTACGCAATAGCAAACGATGGGCATCTTCCCCAACAGTAACGATGTTCTCTTGCTTTGCATCCGTTGCCACTATGGATGGTTCCGATACAACCACCCCTCGACCTTCCACAAAAATATGCGTGTGAAAAGTTCCAATATCTATTCCTAAATCTCTTCCTAATGAAGAAAATAATTTCATCGAATCTCTCCTTATAAAGAATTCCGTATTCTATTAATTGTAACATACTTTAGGGAGATTATAAATAAAAACCATAGCTTCATACCTTCGTATTCTGAGAGTAATGATTGGATAATTTATTGGGTAACTATTGGATAATTATTGGATAATTTTCACATAACTATTGGATGAATATCAGCATTTGCAAGATCTCTATTGGATAAATTTCGGTTATTTATTGGATAATTTTCGGTTATTTATTGGATAATTTTCAGGTATGTATTGGATAATTTTCAGGTATGTATTGAGTAATTTTTAAGATTTCTATAATAATAATTACCCCTATTTATCCAATTATCTAGAGCATAAAAATATACACCTATGATAGATTCTTAAAATAAACTAATCCTCCTTTACATTAGCCTCTCCATGAGATGTAATATAAGTAAGAGATGTGGTGTTATCTAATACAACACAAAAGCCAACAGATCCTAAGTTCTGCTGGCTTTCAATGTATCTATTTTATTCCCACTCGATATGTCCATTGATATCATTTTGTATAAATAGCATAAAGTCAAAGTTTTTATTATCAGATTTAGCCTTATTATCCATATTATTTCTGTTTATCGGATTTTTTGCAAGCATGAAACTATTCCTTAATTTTCTAATGAAACATCTGTTAAATTTCTATTATATTTATAATGCTATCATCTTATTATAATGATCTATATAACCTTCAATTTCAAATACTTTTTTAAATGCATCTCGAAAACTATCATAGTCAAACTCTTTAATATCAAAGATGTTTTGACCTTTTGAATGCGATTCTCTATTCATGTACCTATTAAAAGCCATGTATCTATTCTCTTGTAGTTCTGGTCTTTGGAATACTTGAGCAAAGTCCTGTTTTTCCACAAAATTGAAAAAATATTCCATTACATTTCTCATGCAATTCGCTATCAGTGCAGGAGACTGTTTTTTATCTTTTATAATATGCCAATATGCTTGATAATCGTTCTGAATATCCTCATATTTCATATCTTCAAAATAGCTGCTCTCTGTATTTTTACATATTCTAAAGAGTTTCTGGGTTTCCTTTCGTTGTGTATGGTTGGTATTAGTTAACTCATAAAAGAAATATAGACTATGAGTCAGTATAAATAGTTGGTCATACTTTTCGGTCCTTAGAAACTCATTATGTATTAATCTTCCAATATTAAAAACATAAATGTGTGATAAACTAGATATAGGATCATCAATCACTACAACCTTCTTATTTGAAGCTTTTTCAGCGATTGATTTCCCCTTACATAACTCAATAAAATATAGAAAGCTTATTACCATTTTTTCGCCTTCGCTTAATGTTTTAAAGACATCTTCATCCAAATTCTCACGTTTTAGTCTATATAATGCCGCCTCCTCGGAATATTTTTCTATAGTAAAATCGGTAATGCCAATATCTATCAGTCCATTCTTTATATTCTCCACTGCTTCATCAATATTTACAGTTTTCTTTCGATTTTCCTCTATCAGTGCAGTATTAGTCTTAATCTCGGATGTTTTTATCTGTAACTCCCTTTCGGCATTTTTAACAGATTGCTCATAAGCCTTTTTATTTGCAGCATATAACTCAATTACAGAGTTATATTCTTTACGCATAAGACACCAAAATCTATCCCTAATTTTACTCTTGGATCCTTTTATATCTGCAATTCTTTGATTATACAGACTAATTTCGTTGTTAGCATTTTCAATAATACTGTTTATAGATTCCATAATTTCATTAATTGGCTGCAGAGAAACCTGAATGCTAGGGGTCTTTGCCTTCTCTTTCAAAGTATTTAGATTATGCTCCAATACAGAAATAAGGTTCGCACTAAGACTTTCTATTTCCACTTTATTTTCCTCGAGAAAAGAATCATCTTTAATAGCATTAAAAAAATCAGTTGCTTTCTTTATTTCCGTATCGTATCTAGAGATCATCTGCTCAATCTGAGATTTGTCTCGATTATAACTCTCATCAAAATAAGCATTAATCTGTTCAAGAAAATTCTGTGTAATGTTTTTTTGCTGGCAGAAAGGGCATACGCCTTTTTCACCATCTATATGAACATATTTAATTCCTGTATTTACCCAGTCCGAATTTCCTAGCTTTTCAATCAACGAGGCTACCGAACTATTCTTATTACCAACTATAACCTTAGACAACAATTCTGATTGTCCAATATCTCCAACATTAACCAAGAATTTTGATAAAAGCTCTCTACTCTGAGCTTCACTCTGAAGTTGCTGAGCCTCTTTCTTTAAATCATCTACAGAATAATTAAGCTCGCCTTCCGGTTTTTCTAGAGAAATAATATATTTGAAAAGGGTATCTTTATTTCCTTTTAATCCATCTAAGCAGAACTCTAAAACCCTATCTCCTCC
>CAUUEA010000021.1:0-29888 GCA_963544145.1 uncultured Veillonella sp. | reverse complement strand
CTTTCTTCTGAAGTTGTAGATGTTCTAGCTTACGCTGATGAAGGGTGATGAGGTTGTCGAAAGTAAAAAGAATATCCGCAATTTTTCTTGCTTCTTCTTTAGAGGTTATAGATACAAAAAACTCTTTAGTAAATGTTTTTATAACATGTGGAATATTGGGAGTTCTATATTTATTAAATATTATCTCTTGTTGCCCCTTCATCTGTTGATAGATGAATCTACTATCATAAGTTAATCTATATGCCTTAAGTGTTGAGCCTAAAGCCCCTTTAGACCCATGATATAAAGTTCCTGCCTGAGAACCATCCCATAATATTATGAGATCATCCTCTTGAACATCTTCATCTAAATTAACATATCGAGCAGTACCACCATTTAAATATTCTGTATCTAAATAAAGTGTCTCAGAACCAAGCATTGCCTCTTGAGCTTTCCCTTTAATCTCCTTTTCAACAATATCTTCTAGCTTACGCTGTTCCCAAGCATTCGTAAATCCTGGAAAACGAAGTTCTGGATATTGTTCTCCATTTTTCGGAAATAATTTTTGAAGTAATGCTTTTTTCTTTAATTTTAGATTTTTTAACTTACGCTGATGAAGGGTGATGTACTTCTCGAATACTTCAATACTATCAGCTATATTTTTTTGTTCATTCAAAGTCGGATATCTAAATGATAAAGTTTTAAAATCTGAAAAACTTATACTTCTGCCATCTCTAATGCCATAAGTTATCGTTTCTAAACGCTTTATAAATACATTACTTTTAAATACATGTTTCCAAAAAAGCGGATAATGTTCTGACTGATCTTTAAAGTCTATAATTGTATATGCAGGTGATGTTATCCCCTCTATTTCACTATAGGCAAATCCACCTTGAAACGACCTTAAATGAATAACAAATTGTCCTGGTAAAACTCGTTTATAAGTATTTTCATTCGCTTTATCATGCTGAATATCTATACCACCTTCATCCCTTCTTATCATACCCCATTCTTGCGAAGCTGATAATACTGGCAACCCAGAATGACCTTTGTCTGTAATAGATTTAAAAATATCTTCTGACTTACGCTGTTCCCAATCTTCCGTAAACCCAGGAAATCTGAGTTTCGGTACTTTTCGTTTTGTTTCACTCATTGTGACACCTCTCTTTATCCTTCACTTACGTACGCATCGGCAAATTCATAGATAGCCTCAATTAATTTGTTCCCATAGGCGATGGTTTTCATCTCTTTCACCGTTGGATCTTGGGCTTTTACCATATACTCTTTCCTTGCTGCTTTTTTCAACTCCGTCATGCGACCTGTATCGTCAAAGTCTTTTTTACCATATACATGGTTCGCAAATAGTTCTAGCAATTCTTCACTACGTATGCAATCGACAACACCCCACTTTTGGCGGAACTCAAAGATTTCATCTTTCACAATCATCGTGTTAGCTTCTTGGATAATAACAGCACTAGTTTTGAGTTGCACCGGATAGGTCATATCGCTGTCTTGTGGCGGATATTCCCCTGTATAGATTGCCTCTGCAGCTTTGTTGATTTGTTTCGCATATTGACGATCTTCCAATGCCATCGCAAACTCTTGAATCCGTGCACGGTACGCATCCGCTTCGTCCATACGAGATTCGTGGACTGCATTTAGCAAGGCTTCTACGAGCTCCGTCAAGTAATCGTAGTTCACTTGTACGTCTTTCACATGAGTCATGCGCAATTCGATTTGCGCCACTGGCACATCGTATTTCTTCGCCATCCGCTCTTTCAAATCATTGTATAGGGACGTGGTCAGCACTTCTTCCTGTTCCATCGTCATGCCCACCATGGCCACCAAATCTTCTGGTTTATCGTAATCGAAACCGATAGTTTCCCCATCCAGCTGTTGCGCATCATATTGTTTCAACTTGGACATACCAGAACTGTACTTACGCATAAGGTCAAACATTTCCTCTTGTTTCGCTTCGCTAGGTGGTACTTCTGTGAAAGTATCTGTCAAATCCGCCAAACGGTTCACTACATGTTGCACTTCAGCTAATTGGTCGTTGAATTGTTTTGCCAATACACCAGCTTTTTCCAAATCACCATTATCACCATTATCTGGACCTAATGTGCCTTGCACATTGGCAGAGGAACGGTTTGCATAGATGCTTAGGGCGTCATTCATCAACTTTTCATTTTGTACAGGCCAACGATAGTTTACAATCCGTCCCCACGGTTTACTATGGGTATCGGCGATACGATTCGTTCTAGAATAGGCCTGAATGAGCAAAGCACCTTTCAGTGTGCGATCTACATATAATGTATTCATCTGCGGTGCATCGAATCCCGTTAGCAATTGGTCCACTACGATAACAATATCCAAATACTGACCATCTCTAGCAGTACGATTCAAGCGTGTCGTCAAATCTTGGGTGTATCCAGACACGTCTTCAAGTCCAAAATTTGTACCAAATAACTTGTTATAGTGGTTCATAGCCCGTAGCAATCCATTATTCGTATCTAATTGGGTATCGCTATTATTCGTACTAGCACTGAAAGTAACCCCTACTTTCAAAGTAAACTCATTACGTGCTGCTCGCTCTTGGTTGACTCTTTCAAATTCATCAAAGTACATCATCGCCATCGGCGTGCTAGGACGATTGCCCCCTACATGAGTAGTCAGCATGGCGTTGTACTTGCCCTCTACAGAACGGTTTCTCCAATTCGTAAAGATGTCCTCCACTACCAAACGAACGTGGTCCTTGTTGTTATCGTAGAAACTTGGCTCGATCATATCGTCCATATCATCTGGAGTGAGGTTGTTAATACGATGCTGAATATCTGCCTCTGACCAATTCGGACGTGTATGGCGATAGAAGGAAGGCAAGTAATGTTCTTTCATATTCGTTTCGTCAATGGTCGTCTCAAAGTCTACCTTAAAGCCCAATACGTTTTTGTCTGCAATGGCTTCTCGAATGGTATAGGCATGGAGCAATTCACCGAACACTTCTCTTGTTTTTGTTGTGTTTTTTCCTGCCACTTCGTCAAACATCGGTGTTCCTGTATAGCCTACCCAAGCAGCACCTTTAAATACCTTTTGTAACTCATCAAAGCTGTCACCACCCGTAGAACGATGGGCCTCATCGACGATGAACACAAAATTTTTATTTGGTAATGTAAAATCTTTTCGTTGGATTAACTTCGTCAATTTTTGTACAGATGTGACGATAATACCATTGCCTTTTTCATTCAGTTTACGTTTCAGGGCATTAGTATTTTCTGTGCCACCTACGGCATCAAACTGTCTACCATCTACGTCGATAGTTCCCTCTGGGTCATAAGCCTTGTAGTTTTCTTCTGTTTGCTTCGTCAAGGCAATACGGTCTACTACGAACACTACTTTATCTACATGAGGCATACGGCTCGCAAGCCACGCTGTTTTAAAGCTAGTAATGGTTTTACCAGATCCTGTGGTGTGCCAAATATAGCCCAATCTATTAATAGGCAACGTAAAGTCTGCTTGTTTTAATTGGTTTAATACGGCTTTCGTCGCATACACTTGGTATGGTCGCATGACCTTCAACATCTGTTTATTTTTTGTGCCATCTAAGATAGTAAACTGCGTGGACATTTGGTGTGCCATGGGAATACTGAGGAATAGATCAGAGAACACTTTCCAATCTCTTACGACCTTGTTCGTTTCCGGATTTTGCCACTGAAAGGAAAAGTCCTTATTGAACATCTCTGATGTCGTGTTCGCCATGTATTTAATTTGTGTAGGTGTCATGCCCACTAAGATTTGGACCGTAGAGAAAATATCGCTGTACTGCCGTTCTTCAATATATTGCTGCATTTGGTTTAATGCCTCATTGGCATCGTGCCCCGACGCTTTTTCCTCGATTTGGATGACAGGTAAGCCATTAATTAGCAGGGTCGTATCAAAACGGCGTTCTGGTCGTCCTGCCACCTTAGGAGCTCGTTGTACTTGTGTCACCACTTGGTATACCGTATTGCCCGCACCAATTTGTTTTTGGTCAAATACGGTAAGGTACACATGACGGCCATCATCTAAATCTACTTCTACTTGGGATACACCATTCACCCCATATAGAAACTGCCCTGCCAGATACGGTGTATATAACTCGTTAATTACTTTTTGGACTTGTTTAAACTCTGTATCACTCAAGGGCTTATCCAGTTTATCTTGGTTCAGCTGATACAAAATACCTCGAAAGTTTTCCCACATCGCTTCTGTCGTTTTAATATGTGGCTCATATTTCCAAAGTTTACTTTTATAGACCAAGTTTGATCCATAGGGAGCTTGGTGTTCATTGACATCTTGTGTCAACGTAATGGTGCCTGTGGTCAATTGCTCTACTAATTGTCGTTCAAAATCCGATTCATATAACTTTGTCATATCTTACACCCCCTGTAACATGGCTACTCGCAATGTAAACATATTATGTGCTACTCGTTGTTGTAAGGAACGTACTCGTAATTCCTTATAATACACATCGCCGATTAATCGTTGTATCTCTATCGGTGGTAGCTTTGGCAGTTCTATGTCTTTCAATAGTTTCAAACTGTAGCGAATGACTTGGCTACCTTGCAAGTTTTGTTGGAACTGCCGTTTAATACTTGGATGTTCGTTAATAAGGTACATCATGTATTTCAAGTCAATCTGTTTATAGGTAGGCACCATACGCACATAGTTCTGTGTAAAAATGTATCCTTCGTGGTCTTTACCGACAATAGTTGCTTCCCCAGAGATAGCACTAAATAGCAAGTCCCCTTCCTCTAGTAAATCCCCTGTGAAAGTCGTTTTAATTTGTTTCCGATCTTGTCGTTCACCAGGCACGCCATGTATATCTTCATACAATTCATTTTGACCATATAGGGTATATGTTTGCGCCTCCCCTGTAACGTCTTCCTCTAAGCGATATTGAGATACCCCCGTATTGCTATGAAATAAATCTTTAATACATACCATAGAAACCATCTCCTTTTCTCTAATTTTGCATTTAAAAAAATTACCGCGATTAACTTATGATCTAAGTATACACGGTAATTTTAAAAAAGGCAAGTGTGTATTTGTAATTTTTAAAAATTATTTTTTCTTATCTAGCCTATCCTTTATGAATATTCTTTTGCAACTCAATTTCAGCGTTGTTGATAATCTTCATTCTAGCATTTTCTTCTTTTGACAGCTCTATTCCCATCTCTGTTAATCCTTTTATATCTAATTCAGATAATAGATTCATATATAATTGTCTATCACCTTTATTAATAATAATAGGAGCAATTCCTTGCTGCAGACAAGAATGAACAATTAAGGCCCTACCAGTTCTTCCATTGCCATCAGAAAATGGATGTATTCGTTCAAATCGCAAATGCTGCTCCATGATAGCTTCTATTTTTTCTTCCATAGTATTGGAGAGATTCAGTCTATATTCTAACGCATCACACCAGTTTTTTAATTCTGATTGCACTAAATTAGGCTCTGCAGGAGTAAAGTCAGCCCCTATGATTATATTATGAATGGTTTTAAATGCTCCTGCATCTTCTCTAATATCTTGCAATAAATAGCTATGAGTATCTTGTATTAGTTGAATGGTAATTTTCTTAGGATAATTATCTGTTAAGAATCCTATATATTTCTTATAGTTTTTGACTTCATAAAATTCACGTTCATTCATTGCTTTAGGAATGACACCATCCAATAAAATACGTTTAGTTTCATATTGTGTCAGTGTATTACCTTCAATGGCTGTACTATGATGAGCCATTCTAACTAGCATATCATCTAAATAACTATATGAAAGTTTCAAACGAATCACCACCTCAATACGCATTTTTTATACATCTGTTTTAGACAACCACAGCTTTTCAATACCAAGTCCAATAGCCACACTTAATGCAATGGCACAGATTTCAAATACGGATGGCGTAATATACACTAATGGACTGCCTGTAAATGCTGGTAATGCTTTGCCAGCCCAGACTTTCACAATGTCTGGAATGTATCCACCGAATAGGATATGCGCATTGGTTGCTACCCACCACACTGCCATCACTACGATAGATGTCACACGAGGCCACAAAGCTGTGCGACGTGGATATAAGTATAGAACCATACTGCCGATAGTAGTCAGCATCATGAGCACTACTCCGATATATAGGCTAGCAATAAGTCCCGCAAAGCCCTGTGCATCTAAGGATGCTTGGATAATGGGATCCTCTAGGTTTAAATACATCACATCCCCTAAAAACAACATCGGCAATGGCAACGCATAGGTAGAAATGTTCAACACTGTATCGATAAAGTAATGACGTTCTTTGCGCGCCATCCAACAATCCAATAATTTCGCAGTACCGAGCATGAGCGCCACTACAACTAACATGGTCAACACCCAGACTAGCATGACATAGATAGGCTCTTTCGGTAAGGTAAAGGGCAATACACCATTGCCAAAGAAAAAGAATAGATTCCACCAAAGCCATGCGTAGGTATAATGTCCTTTCCCTAAATGAAAGTCAAACTGTCCCGCCAATCTTGGCACTGCTTTCAGCCCCAAAGGAATCCCCAAAGAGGCAATGACGAACATGATAATACTAGATGTATCGAACTGTCCTAAACTAAATACTAAGCTGAGCGGGATAATCCAGAGCATGGACCAACTATAAAATTTTATATAACTTCTCATATTACACCTCTGTATGTTTCCCACCTGCTAATGCCAATACTAAGGACAAGGTCACTTGGCAATACATGATGATGGCAAACACCACATCACGACCGATAGTAGATAGGTTCCACAACCAAGATAAATCTAAATTGTTGAACACCAAGAATGTACCACCTTGTACTAGTGCCCAAGCTAATACATACACACAAATCGGTATTCTACGAGCCTTAGGCCCAAAACCACTTTCACTAGAACGCAAATAAAAGATAGGAATGAATAAAGACAGCACCCCGTAGCTCACCCCTGCCACCATGGCACTCATCCCCGTATGAATAGTGTATGCCCCTAGAGGAATCAATATAAAAAATATACTCATATACATCGTGCGTTGCACTACATCTTGTATGGTTGACATATAATTTCCTTTCTACACCAAAATTATCTTATCGTTTTTTTCTATGCACAATTGCCGCATCTAGGAGTTTTTTCTTCCGTTCTTCTATATATAGCTTATAGAATTCTTTTTGTTCTACTGATGCAGGCTCAATCGATTCAATCAAGGTAAAAATTTCTTTCATCTCAATTCTTTGCGTAATAGACTCCAAGGAACGCTCTAATTGCTTATTAGGGTATTCCATTAAGACCTCATACATATTCACTTTTTTTCCATCTATTGTCACTGCAGAATTAGGAAACCTATAAATTCTTTCATTTAATAACTCTACATTACTTAGTATAGCCTTCAATAATTCTATACTAGCTGATGGTAGCAATGTAGAGCCACAATCATATACAGGAGCTAACTTCCATATATGAGTATTCTTATTTACTAAAAACCCCCAATTCCCATTATGCCTGTCAAAATTTCCAATTAAACTATCAACAACAAACATATCCCAAAACCGCTCTTCCACTAATATAGGGTCAATTCGATCTTGTTCATAAATGCAGAATAAAATATCTGATAAATCTTTACTATATCCATTACTTTCACTAGTAATTACAGTATTTTTTAAAGACGCAAAATCTCTAAACTCCTCATCATCTGCAACAAAATCTTTGCAAGCAACAACAATTTTTGTTTTATTTGCCTTTTTATAAATACCTAACTCCGTCTGTTGCGCAGGGATTGATAATAAATTATATATACTGCTAGAAATATGTTCATTAACACAGCCATGTGTATATGAAAGTTCTTCTTTATTTTTTGATGCTGGTGGAAATTTTAACAAATACTGTTCCTCACCAATGTAAACCCCTAATTTATTACCATTAGCTCCACCATAAGTTTTAAATGTATTTATTTTACAGCGAGTAAAATCTCTCATATTATCACCAAATATATTTTTCTCTTAAATAATTTGCCTCTTCTATAGATATTTCATAATTATGTTGAGCTATATTGATGGAGCCATAAAGTTCATCTAACCACACATCAATGTAATCACCATTTTCCATAGCCTTTTTCAGACCTTGTATATCATTATATAAATAAGTAGGCAATAATTCTTCATTGATCATACAACTATGCTCCTTACTTAAATTAAAACTATCTTTACCTATAGTATAACAAACATTGGCTATCTTATAAATACATCTACCATTTCAATTTTACAAACAAAAAAGCACCCTTACGGATGCTCTTTGTATGTTATGCTACAACTGCTTCTACTTCGATGCAGTCATCGTTTGTTGTTTTAGGTTTTTCCAATAATGGAGTCATGCTATACATACCCACACCTAGTGTGAACAAGTTGTGAATCCATGCAGTGGAGCTAGGAGGCATTACACCTAATACGCCCAATCCTACAAGACCACCATTCACACCTACAATGGAGTTATAGTTAATTTTAATACGATCCATTAATTTCATGGAAATACGACGTAAATCAACGATGGCAGTCAAGTTATCGCTAGACACTGTAACATTGGCAATTTTTTGTGCAATTGGTGCACCTTCATTCATACCAATGCCTACATGCGCTTCAGACAACGCCAAGGAGTCATTAATGCCATCCCCTACCATCATTACTGTATAGCCTTCTTCTTTTGCTTTACGAACGTAATCAGCTTTATCAGTTGGCATTACTTCAGCATGCACTTCGTCAATACCAATTTCTGCTGCTACTCGTTCAGCATTTTTACGGCTATCGCCAGTCATCATAACAATTTTCTTCACGCCTAACTCATGAAGTTCTCGGATAACATCTTTTGCTTCTTCACGTACTGGGTCTTTAATACAAATAACCGCAGATAAGACATTAGAAATTGCTAGATATAGATAAGAACAACCTTCTGGAAGGTTTTCAAATTTAGCTTCTTCTCCAGCTGGAATTGTTGTTTTTTCATCTTCAAAAATGAAGTGATGGCTACCAATACGTACTTTGCGGTTACCCACTTTAGATGCAATACCATGTGCCACAACATATTCTACTTTGGAGTGCATTTCTTTATGTGGTAAATGATGATCTTGTGCAGCAGACACAACTGCTTTCGCCATAGAATGAGGGAAATGCTCTTCCAAGCAAGCTGCTAATGTCAACATTTCATCTGCATCGTTACCGTTGAAAGGAATGATTTCTTGGAATACAGGCTCTGCTTTTGTTAAAGTACCTGTTTTATCAAAGACGATCATATCTGCTTCTGCAATGCGTTCCAAGAATTTACCACCTTTTACAGTGATACCACGGTTAGACGCTTCTTGCATAGCAGACAATACTGCCAATGGAATGGACAATTTTAATGCACAGGAGAAGTCTACCATAACGAAAGATAAAGCTTTCATCAAGTTGCGAGTTAAGGCAAAGGTAGCAAATGCACCTAAGAAACTCACTGGCACTAATTTATCTGCCATGCGATATGCTTTTTGTTCCATACCAGATTTCATTTGTTCAGATTCTTCAATCAAGTTTACGATTTGCTCGAAACGAGTGTGTTTACATGTTGTACGCACTTCGAAAGAACATTGACCTTCTTCTACAACAGTACCTGCATACACAGATGTACCTGCATCACGACGAACTGGTTCAGGTTCCCCTGTCATAGAACTTTCGTTTACAAGTACAACACCGTCTACAACTTGGCCATCCAATGGTACCACTTCACCTTGACGAACCACTACGATATCGCCAACTTGAACTTCACCGATTGGTTTACTTACTTCTACGCCATCTACAAGAACCCAAACTTTGTCTACGTTCAAGGACATGCTTTCAGCAAGGTTAAGCACGGATTTACGTAATGTCCACTCTTCCAAGATTTCGCCGATGCCTAATAAGTACATCACAGCGCCAGCTGTAGAGTAATCTTTTTGCAATAATGCGGCACCAATAGCTACGCCATCTAATACTTCTACGGTCAATTTGCGTTTCCACAATGTTTTGATCGCTGTACCAATGAACTTGATACCATCGAACCAAGACCATGCTGCTGCAATAGGTGCTGGTAAAACGATTTTTTTACCGATATAAAGCAATGTTTTATCGATCATTTCTTCTTTGTAACGCTTGTTGACAAGGCGAGGTGAAAGTTCATGCAATGCTGGTGCATTGGCTAAATCCAAATCTTGCAATCCGAATAAAGCAGTTTTCACTGCACTTTCATCACCATTATGTTTGATGATGATATCACCAGAACGCGTATAGAAGTTCGCTTTGTTAATGGCTTCACAGGCCATCAATGTATCTTCGATATATTGAGCCTGTGCGTCATTAAACTTACGTCCCTCAATACGTACATGAAGACGACGGGACAAGCGTTGCAACATTTTAAATTGCATCATGAATTATTTTCCTTCTGTTAACACTTCTTCGTCACGAGTTTCGTTGATTTCTTGTGCTTCAGCCAAGATGCTGTCTGTGGAAGCTTGTAATTTTTCAGTAGTTTTTAAGATGCTGTCTTTTGCACGAAGGCCAGCTGCAACTACATTAGCGTATACTTTGCGAGCATCTTTAGAAGTTAATACTTTTACACCTACTGTGCCTAAAGCTAAACCAGCTGCGAATACATTAGCATCTCTTAAAGTTTCTTTTTTTACGTTGAACATTGTTAGTTCCTTTCTGTGATCTCCGTCACATTAATACATGAAAATATATTAAAATTAATAATTATAAAGATAAGAGGGGCCCGTGTTATCGGAGTCCCTCTTACCATACTTATGGTATCGAATTAGTTACTTTTGATCTTGTTCTTCGTGACCACCACAGCCACAGCCGCATCCTGATTCGGATTCAGAAGAGGAACCACATCCTCCACCACATCCGCCGCCACAACCGCCTGCGCTTGTTGCGCTTTTATATACTCGGTATGCAACATAGAGAACAGCTAGTAAACCAATTGCGTATACAATAACACTATCCATAGTATACACTATCTCCTTCTCATTTTCAAGTACTTTTTGAAAATTATTTTGCGAATGCAACAAACCGCATAATATCAATGAATTTTGAAATAAAGTTTTTTCTCAATCTCAATTATATTGTTTGTTTACTATCAATATTGATTAGCCCAATCCCAAGGCACGACCAATATGAACTGCGATGTACGCACCTACCCAAGCTAAGATACTAGTGTAAGCAAATACGGCACCGAACCATTTCCAGGAGTCAGTTTCACGTTTTAATACCGCCATAGTCGCCAAGCATGGTAAATATAGCAATGCGAATACCATCAAGCCTAAACCGATGGCCGGTGTGAAGTCTGGATCAGTAGACAAGAATTCTTCCAAGGATTTAGAATCTGCATCACTTGCTTCGATCGCGTAAATAGTACCTAATGTACTTACCATTACTTCTTTCGCTGCTACTGCGGCTATTACGGCAATGTTCACACGCCAGTTAAATCCAAGTGGTTCCATTATAGGTTGAATAAAACGTCCTAATTCAGCTGCATAGGATTGTTCAATTTTTTCTTTACCTTGTTGAAGATCTAATTCTTTGATTTCACCTTCTTCAACTTTATGGTTTACATATAAAGTCCAAGCCACTGGATATAATTCGTCAGCTTTTAATTCTTCGAAGTATGCAGGTTCTTCTACAGTTTCTTCTTCAATTGTTTCTGCACCATCTTGAGTTACTTCTTCTACAGTAACTTCTTCCTCTTCAGCTGGCGGGTCATCTTTATGCTCTTCGTCTAAAGCAAGCATTTGATCATAAATAGCAGCGACTTTATCTTTGTCTTCATCATTTGCTAATTGCGCTTCATCTAGAATTGTGGCAGCTGTTTGCTCATGCATAGCAGTTACTTCTGCTTTTGCTGCATCATAATCTTGAGAGTATTCTACATCTTGTGGGAAGGATGTTAAGAACCAAATCAAGATGGATGCTGCCAAGATAAATGTACCCGCTTTTTTAAGGTACATCACGGAACGTTCCCACATATGAATACCTACGGAACGAAGTGTTGGCATATGGTATGGAGGCATTTCCATTACGAATGGTTCTGCTTCACCTTTAAATACATACGTACGAAGTACTTTTGCAGTTACAACAGCTACGACGATACCCAATGTATAGATACCTAACAAGATCGTTGGTGCATCTTCTGGTGGGAAGAATGCTGCTGCTAATAATGTATATACTGGCAAACGAGCACTACAACTCATGAATGGAGATACTAAGATCGTAATCATACGGTCTCTTGGGTTATCTAGGATACGAGCACCCATGATGGATGGTACGTTACAACCAAAGCCCAATAACATAGGGATGAAAGATTTACCATGTAAACCTACACCACGCATCACGCGGTCGATAACGAATGCCGCACGCGCCATGTAACCAGTATCTTCTAAGAAAGAAATACATACGAATAATAGAACGATGTGAGGGATAAAGCTAATAACAGCCCCTACACCACCTATGATACCGTCATTCAACAAGGATTTTAACAATCCATCTTCTAAATTAGCGCCGATGAAATCTGTTAATAATTTGAAAGCACTTTCCAACCATCCTTTAGGATATTCTGCTACGTTGATAACTAAGTAGAACATAACCCACATGATGAACAAGAAGATAGGAATCCCCAACCAACGGTTCGTTAAGATTCTATCGATGTTGTCAGATTTAGTATCTTTATGTTCAGGCACTACTTCTAGGACGCCATTGAATACGTCTACTGCAAAACGATGACGGTATTCTTGGAATACGATATCCATATCAACAGATTTGTTCAATTCTGTGCGCAATGCTTCTGCTTTGCTAAGCACCACACCAGATTTGTCTAATTCTTGTACTTTTTCTAAGATATCTGTATCTTGTTCTAACAATTTGATGGCTACCCAACGATGTGGATAACGACCAGTGTCAAGTTTCGCTACTTCTGCTTCTAATTCTGCGATAGCTGGTTCCAATACTTCGCCATAGTTAACGCGAACATTAGGAATTTTGCGTTCTTTAGATACTTTCACAATGCCACGTAGCGCACCTTCTGTACCTTTATTAACACGGCCGATAGTTTCTACTACTGTAGAACCTGTTAATTCTTCTAATTTTTTATTATTGAACTTTAAACCCATTTCTTTTGCCACGTCTACCATGTTCAAAACAAGTAGCATTGGTTGTTCTAGTTCAATTAATTGTGCTGTTAAGTATAGGTTACGTTCTAGATTGGACGCATCCACCACATTGGCAATCAATTCTGGATTTTCATTGATGATAACGTTACGTGCTGCCAATTCATCGAGAGAACGTGCTGTTAAGGAGTATGTACCTGGTAAGTCGATGATTTCAATGTCATGACCATCAATTTTCGCATCCCCAACTTTTTTCTCTACTGTAACACCTGCGTAGTTACCTACGTGTTGACGGGATCCCGTCATATTGTTAAAAATACTTGTTTTACCACAGTTCGGGTTACCTGCTAAAGCAACCTGAATCTTGGCATGTGTGTTGTCTGCCATCTTAGCAATTCTCCTTATTGGACTTCAATTTCGATCATTTGTGCTTCACTTACGCGTAGTGATAACTCGAAGTTTTTCACTTTGATTTCCACTGGGTCTGCTAATGGCGCATACTTCATAACACGCACAGCCGTTCCTGGTACAACACCCATGTCCACCAAGCGATGCTTAATGTTGCCAGATCCATTGATAGCTACAACAGTACCAACTTCACCGGGCTTCATCTCGGATAATTTCTTAACCATAGTACACCTCCTACATATAAAACATAACAACCAAACCTATCATATATAATTATATGAGTAATATTTATATTATAGCACATTATAAAATATTATCAATAATGAATCTCGTTTTATTTTTATCGTTTTGTGAAATTATAAATCTATTTTTATCAAGTAGTATGTACATTATACAGCTATTTGTAAAGGTTATATCAACTATGCTATTTTATTATTATCAATATTACTCCTTAATTAATAATGATATAAGAGCAACATGTTTCTCATTATCTATTATTTAAACCTAATTTTCTAACTTATTCTGTTTTTCTAGCTTATTCTGTGCCTTGCCCCTCTTGTCAGGTCCCCTTTATTTATAACTAGACTATCTATTTCCTATTGTTCCTTTCCTATGTGAAAAAACTTTCACAGGTCTACCTAGCTAGAAGTATGATATAATAATACTATTAAGTCATTTAGAAACGGAGATACATTATGAAATCTTTTCAATCCTTAGGCATCGTGCCCGAACTAATACAAGCATTACAAAAGGTGGGCGTGAAAGAACCAACGCCGATCCAAGAAAAATCGATTCCCCTCATCTTCAAAGGACAAGATGTAATCGCCAAAGCCCAAACAGGGACAGGCAAAACGCTGGCATTCTTGTTACCACTATTACAACGCATCCACGTAGATGTGCAACAGGAGCAAGCCCTTATCATCGCCCCAACTCGTGAGCTAATCCAACAAATTGCAGAGGAAGCACGCCATTTAGGTGCTATATTAGGGGTAGATGTACTACCTCTCATAGGGGGCAGAACAATAGAAGGACAATTGCAAAAGCTAGGTCGCCGTCCTCATGTTATCATCGGTACACCTGGTCGTTTGCTAGATCACGTCAATCGTGGCACTTTACACTTGAACTCCATCCGCCGTGTTGTGTTGGATGAAGCAGACCAAATGCTTCATATGGGATTCTTACCAGATATCGAAAAACTTATTAGTGGTACCGACGGTAAACGTCAACTATTAATGTTCTCCGCTACCATACCAGATAAAATCCGCAACTTAGCAAAAGCTTATATGCAAAAACCTACCTCTGTGACTGTACAAGGGGAAAACATTACCCTCGACACTATTGAACAAAAAGTATACATGATGGAAGAACAAGATAAAGTAAACCGTCTTGTGGCAATGTTAGAGACAGACAATCCGTATCTTGCTATCGTATTCTGTAATACAAAAGAAGGCGCTATTAAATTGGCTTATGATTTAGCCCGTAAAGGTGTCGAACTAGGTGAAATCCATGGCGATATGACGCAAGGTCGCCGCACGCAGGTATTGAAAGAGTTCGCCAAAGGCAATCCACCAATCTTAGTGGCTACCGATATTGCAGCGCGTGGTATCGATATCGAAGGAGTGAGCCACGTGTACAATTTCGATGTGCCTCATGACATGGATTACTACATCCACCGCATCGGCCGTACAGGTCGTGCCGGTTCTACTGGTGTTGCTGTAACTTTCGCTACGCCAGCCGAAGAAATTTGGGTGCGCCGCATCGAACGATCCATCCAAGCAACATTAACGAAATATACAAAAGATGGTCAAGTAAAAACAAAGGGATCTGGCTTAGCACCTAAGAAGGAAACAGCTAGCAAAAAACCTAAAATTAAAAGCACCTACCAAGCGACAAAAGCGAAAGCCCATAAAGCTCGTGGCCACAAAGGTGCCAACACAAGGGTACGCCGCGCGAAATCCAGTGGCACTAGCGGTCGTGGTAGAGGGAAACGATAGATTTCTAATGTGCCCTATTTTTCCAAAAGGTTAGCATTCTATCATTTCCTATACATAAAGAGCACTATAGCAAACTAACCGCTAATAAAATAGAGGAAAGTTGATCAACACATATCAACTTTCCTCTATTTTTTATATTTTGGTAGAAAAAATCTTTTATTTATATCCTACTAGGACGAGCCAGTATGTTTATTTCCGATTCGCATAGATAGCTGGTTTCCCCTCTACATCAGCACAGCTTGTTCGGCAGTTCTGTCCTTCACTACATTTCCACACTGGTTCAGGCTGTGATTCATACTGTATAAGATATCCCTTTTTACAGCGTGGGCAAGTATACTCTTTGTGCGTATCATCTAGGACTTTGCCCTTAGCTGTTGGCATAGGTGGCATCACTTCTTCCCTAGGTCGTTGCGACATAGCTCCTCTAGCTGTTGAAGATCCCGATCTATTTACGAATTTCGACTCCCCTGTCTCATACGTACTTCCTTTAGTAGCAGACATATTCTCTGAATATCGACAACTCGGGAATCCAGAACAGCCATAAAATTCTCCAGTAGGTCCTTTTCGTATGACTAATTCCCCTGTTTTACACTTAGGGCAAGCACGTCCCGTTGATTGCGGTGTAGAAGGATTCCGATTCGGCCCTTTTCCTTTACCACTTGTCTCTGACCTAGGCATAGCCACCTTGGGTGTATTTCCTACTCGTCCTTTTACTTCTTCAATGAGTTGTACAACGAATTTTGTTTGATCCTCTAAAAATACATCAATCGCTTCGTGACCTTCACTCATCTTTGCCAATCGCTCTTCCCACTGTGCCGTCGCATCTGGATACAGCAAGGAATCTGGCAGTGCATCTACCAAGGCATAGGCAGACTCCGTAGGAACTAAAGTTTTCTTTTTCCCTTCTTCTTTAAGGAATGGATTTTTCTTATTATGGATTAAATCTTCAATAATCGTAGCCCGTGTAGCCTCTGTGCCAATACCAGATACATCTTTTAACTGTTTCTTTAATTCTTCGTCTTTTACATATTTGTGAATTTCCTTCATAGCCTGCACTAAGGTAGCAGATGTAAAACGGCTTGGTGGTTTTGTTTTCCGTTGGTCCACCTTGCTATCTTTCGCCCTTACACCATCTCCTTTACGCACAGCTGGTAAGGACTTTTCTTCATCGTCTTGATTGTCTTCTGATTCTTCCGTGGATTTTACCTTTTTATACAATGCTTTCCATCCCAAATCGATAACGACACGCCCCGTTGTAGTAAATAGTTCCTCTTGGTGCGTCACTTCAATACGAGTATGCTCATATACATGCTCTGGGTAAAATTGCGCTATATAGGCTTGAGCAATAAGAAAGTAAATATTTTGCTCCCCTTTTGATAAGGTATGCAATGGGCAACGTACAGTGGTTGGAATTATGGCGTGATGGGCTGTCACCTTACTATCATTCCAAGCACGGCTTTTAATGGTAGGATTACTATCCTTTGCCCATGTAGCTAATTCCTTATGGCCCATATTGACCAAGTTCGACAGGATTGCCTTTCCATCTGAAAGTTGGTTCACTGGTAAATATTCACAGTCTGAGCGGGGATAGGATGTATACTTTTTCTCATATAATTTCTGTGCAATGTCTAGCACTTCCTGTGGCGTATAGTTATATAACTTACCAGCCACAATTTGTAATGACGATAAGGAGAACGGCAACCGCTGCCCTTCCTTTTTCTTTTTCTTTTCCACCAAAGAAACTGTGCCTTCTGGTGCCTGCATGAGACGGTCACGTAAGTCTTTAAGAATAGCCTGATCTAGCATATGTCCATCAGGGTCTAATCCTTGTTGCGTATCTTTCGGTTTCCATGTAGCCCAAAAATCTCCCTTTTCATGGCCATATTGTACTTGTAGTACATAATATTCTACAGGTACAAAGTTTTGTAGTTCCCGTTCTCTTCGTACCACCAATGCCAAGGTTGGCGTTTTTACACGGCCAATTGGAAAGGTCACTTTCTTTCCTAAATGCTGTTGCTCTAAGGTATAGGCACGAGATAAATTCATCCCCATCAACCAATCAGCACGGGATCGTGCTAAGGCAGAATCTTTTAAAGGTTGGTATTTCTTATTATCCTGCATATGTTCTAAGGCGTAACGCATCGACTTTTCATCTAACGCATTCAATAAAATACGCTCTACTGGTTTTGTATTTCCTAAATAATCTAGCATTTCATCTATCAATAATTGACCTTCCCTATCCGGGTCACCGGCATTGACGATGGTGGTCGCTTTTTTGATTAACCCACTAATGACCTTAAATTGCTTAGCGCTAGATGTCTTAACTTTTAATTTCCAGGCTGTTGGCAAAATCGGCAAGGAATCAAATCTCCAAAATTTATATTTCTCATCATAATCACCTGGCTCCACTTGCTCTAGCATATGACCAAAGGCCCAAGTAATCACATCGTCGCCTTGCACGATATACCCATCATGTCGCTTAGCGCTCTGTGAGTTCGGTAACACTTGACTCAACTCTCGCCCTACGCTAGGCTTTTCCGCAATAAATAAACGCATATACTCGCTCTTTCTATTACTATTTACTACTATGTATTATTTTCTTTTATTATACATCTTCTTTACATTAACTTTTATTATACTACAATACTTCAACAGCCCCTATTTTTTAGTGTCTTTTAAAATAATGCACATCCCCTATTTCATAACTCCTATACTACAGATATAGTAAGAACATCCTTTTCAAACCTCAACACTTTCTACACTAATACTTCTCTACCCATCTTTCATAATCCTTTAAAATTTCCTATTAGTGCTACTTTTACCTGAATGCCAACTACATAGCACAAATCATTCGTATCTGTAAACTAGGTTTCTCAACTTTCATTATCCTATCCTATACAGGGAGGGCTCAAATAGTATATAATTTTAAAGATATGAAAGTATATACCATACACATGGATTAATAGAGGTGAATTATGACATTTTTAGAAGAAGTAACTCGGCGCCGTACGTTCGCCATCATTTCTCACCCAGATGCGGGTAAAACAACATTGACGGAAAAACTATTATTATACGGTGGTGCGATCCATTTGGCAGGTTCTGTTAAGTCTAGAAAAACGCAAAAATATGCTGTGTCTGACTGGATGGAAATTGAAAAGCAACGTGGTATCTCTGTTACCAGCTCCGTATTACAATTTGATTATGATGGTCATCGCGTGAACATCCTAGATACCCCTGGTCACCAAGACTTCTCTGAAGATACATACCGTACCTTGATGGCGGCAGATAGTGCTGTCATGTTGATTGACGTGGCGAAAGGCGTGGAGGCACAAACGAAAAAACTATTCGCCGTTTGTAAAGAACGTGGTATTCCTATTTTTACCTTCGTTAACAAGATTGACCACTTCGGTCGCAATCCATTTGATTTAATGGAAGAAATTGAAAATTCTCTCGGCATTCGTGCCGTCCCTATGAACTGGCCTGTAGGTATTAACGGTGAATACCAAGGTGTATACGACCGGGAAACGAATACTGTAGAGTTATTTGAAAAAGATGAGTCTCACGGTCAAAAGAAACTAGCCTCCACTAAGGGCGATGTTCACTATTCAGCGTTCCGTGAACTTCTAGGCGACGAAGTACATCAATCCTTAATCGATGACATTGAACTTCTCGATGTGGCTGGTGATGCGTTCGACTTAGACAAAGTCAAAGCTGGTGAATTAACACCTATGTTCTTTGGCTCTGCTATGACAAACTTTGGGGTCAAACCATTCCTTGAAAAATTCTTGGAACTAGCTCCTATGCCAGCTCCTCGTGTAGCCCGGGAAGAAACGGTAGAGCCTACGTCTGAGGACTTCTCTGCCTTCGTATTTAAAATCCAAGCTAACATGAATCCAAACCACCATGACCGCATCGTGTTCATGCGTATTTGTTCTGGTAAGTTTGAAAAAGGTATGAATGTACTGCATCAACAATCTGGTAAAACATTGCGTTTGTCTCAACCACAACAATTCTTAGCCACAGAACGTACCATTATCGATGAAGCCTATCCAGGGGACATCATCGGTGTCTTCGATGCAGGTACTATGGGGGTAGGCGATAGCTTATGTGCATCCAATCATAAAGTGACATTCAGCGACTTCCCTGTATTCCCACCAGAGTTCTTCGCTCGTGTAACGCCAAAAGATTCCATGAAGCGTAAACAATTCTTGAAAGGCATGACTCAATTAGCACAAGAAGGGGCTGTACAAATCTTTGAACCTCTCTACTCTATGGATTCCTTTGTAGTCGGTGCTGTAGGTATGCTACAATTTGAAGTATTGCAATACCGTTTGAAACACGAATACGGCGTTGACCTTGTGAACAATTCCTTGCCATATGGCGTAGCTCGTTGGATCGATGGTGAGGTCGATGTGAACAGTCTAAAAGGTATGGACAATGCGATGATTGTAAAAGATAACCGTGGTCGTCTCGTAGTTCTTATCTCCAACGAATGGCAAATGGGGTGGGTCGTAGAACGCAATCCAGATGTAACATTCTTGCATGCTCCTAAGTTAGAGGCATAACATATTCTATACTTAGATATACAAATCACTAAGGATCATACTACTTGTAGCACAATAAAAGATAGTATATATCATTTCTAAATAAAATAGAGGCTGAACAAAATAGATTCAAATAAAAAAAGAGGAAAGTTGATCAAAAAGTATCAACTTCCCTCTTTTTTCTATTTTACACATCAAAAGGAGCACATGGCCTCTTTATAATTATCTCTTCTAGTACGTCAAAGATACCGTATAATAGACTAAAACAACGGTTCCAAATCTGCTAATCCTTTCAAATTCCATTCTAACAATTTATCATGGATGCGCCACATAAAGGCATTTTCCCATGGATAATGTAATCGAACCCAGAAATTTTCAAAAGGTGTATCATTGAAAAACACGGCTTGTCTTGGCAAATTAAATAGATCTTGGCCTGGCTCTACATTCCCTGCTTGCACGGTAAAGGCCATCCGATAGCCACTTTCTTCAGAAATCTTATCTACCTCTTTGTTAGCAAATCCACCTGGATATGCAATGTACCGAACAGGATGCTTCATGCGATCTTCTAAGACTGCTTTCGAGCTAATGAGTTCATCCCGTGCTTGGTCTAAGGACATATTGCGCAAATCTTTATGATTCACTGTATGACTTTGGATATCGATACCATTCGCTTGCATTTCTTTCAATTGTTCTACATTGACAAATCGATTTTCTCCAATGGAACTAGTAATCATAAACAAGGTTGCTTTCATATTGTATTCTTTCAGAATTGGCATAGCATGTTGATAGTTATCAATATATCCATCATCAAAAGTAATTAGTACTGGCTTGTCTGGCAAATCAGTTCCCTTTGTCACGTACTCGTATAACTCATCCAAGGTAATGGTATGGTATCCTTCATCATGAAGATATTGCATTTGCTTTTTGAACTCTTCCGGTGGTACCACTAAAGAATGTCGAATCCCTGTATCAATACGATGATAATTTAAAACGGGAACACCTACTGCCTTATAATCCCAAGAACGTTGGTATTGTATTCCCAAATATACACCTACGGCTACAATAATCCCTAATATACCTATAATAATCCGTTTCACATTAACCTCACATGTTAGTAACTTTACCTAATGATTCTGTATTTACAAAACGATGTAAATCTGACTTTACTATAGTACCACAGTTCGCTAAATTTATCAGTTGTTTTTCATAAATTTATCCATCTTTTATATAAAATACCCTATTTTCTACTTTTTAGTTATATTATTTTTGCAACTATTATATTACTAAAAATCATTAGTAGTATGTAATGTATACATCATGCATCATCATGTACCGCCTTTCATACGTTTATATTTCTACATTCTATAGAATTCCTATTATAATTGTTTACAATTAATATGACATATCCTATCTTCCTTATCTATGAAAAGAGCTCATACATAGCGCTATAGTGGAAAAAATCACTATGACGAATGCCCCTATTTCATGCTATGATAAGAGCATAAGTTTTATCTAATATGCATCTTGTTCCAAAGGGGGTTGTACTATGAAAGGTCTTATCGACTTGAGTCTAGTCAATGGAATCTGGACATTAAAACTGTCTATGATTCAAACAGTAGCCTTAGCTATTGTTACATTATATTTAGGAGAATTCATCAAAAAGCATTCTCCATTCTTGCAACGTGTGAGTATGCCTGCACCAGCCGTAGGTGGTTTACCATTTGCATTTTTATGTGCCTTCTTATCCTATTATAAAATTGTAAATATCACCTTCGATAGTGCCTTGCAATCATTCTTAATGTTAGCCTTCTTTACCACAATCGGTCTTATGGCAAGTTTAAACGTTCTTAAAAAAGGTGGCGTCGCTATTATCTTCTTCTGGATTGTATGTACCATCTGGATTGTCTTCCAAAATGGCGCAGGCATCATGATTGCCAAAGCCATGGGCATTGAACCAATCTTTGGTATTATGGCTGGTTCCGTTTCCATGATGGGCGGCCTTGGTACAGCAGGTGCCTTCGGTCCTCATTTTGAAGAGTTAACTGGTATTCCAGGCGTGGCTTCTGCCGCTATCGCAGCCGCTACATTCGGTATGGTAGCTGGTACATTATTAGGTGCTCCTGTAGGTGACCGCATCATCAAAATGCACAATGTCCCTACACCTGTAGATCATCCTGAATTATTAGAAGCTGACGGTATCGATATTAACGAATCCGATTCTGAAAGTAAATTATTCGACTTACAATCCTTAATGCATGTTATTGCCTTCGTAGGTATTTCCTTAGGTCTTGGTACATTAGTAAGTGCTCTACTATCTTCCGTATTCGGTCCATTACCTGCCTATATTGGCGCTATGATCGTGGGCGCTTGCATTCGTAACTATGCTGACTTCACTGGACATATAACTATTAACAGTGCTGCCTTAGATGCAGTTTCTAATGTATCTTTAAGTATCTTCGTTACAATGGCCATCAATAGCTTGAAATTAGCGCAATTAGTTGATTTAGCATTACCTTTAATGGCAATCTTAGCCGCACAAATGGTGTTGATTACAATCTTTGCATACTTAATCTACTGGTTGTTCAAACGCAACTACGATTCCGTTATGTTAGGTGCTGGTGCTATTGGTTTCGGCTTAGGTGCTACACCAAATGCTTTGGTAAACATGTTGTCCTTAGCTTCTAAATACGGCCCATCTCCAAAAGCATGGTTAGTCGTATCCTTAGTAGGTGCCTTCCTCATCGACTTTACTAACGCATTCTTAATCACATTTATGGCAAAATTGATTTAATCAATTCTTCCATATACTACCCTAAACAAAAAAGGATTCCACAACCTCTGTTGTAGAATCCTTTTTTATATTCTTATTTAGCATCTTGATCTAGTTCATACCAAGCATTGCCAATACGAGCAAATTCATCTAGGGTAAATGTCTCACCACGACGGGATCCGTCAATATTAGCTTTTGCCAAAATAGCTTCTATAGCTTCCTTACTCAGTCCAGTAGTCTTCATTGTGTTACTGAATGTTTTACGGCGTTGTGCAAAGCCTGCTTTTACAGCACGGAAGAAATAGGCTTCACTATGGACTTTCACAGGCGGTTCACTACGCAATGGACAGCAAATCACGGCACTAGTCACCTCAGGAGCTGGTAAAAACGCCTTAGGTGGTACATCCATAACAATGTACGGATCTGTGTAATATTGAACCGCCACCGATAATGCACCATACATTTTTGTTCCTGGTTTAGCAATCATACGCTCTGCTACTTCTTTTTGCACCATGACCACTAAACGTTCGATAGGCAATTTAGATTCTAGCAAAGACATAATAATCGGTGTCGTAATGTAATATGGCAAATTCGCTACCACTTTAAATGGTTTATGGTCCATTAATTCTGGAATGTTGACTTTTAACACGTCCCCGTGAATAATGCGCACATTGTCATACGCCTCTAGGGTTGTATCTAAGACCTCTAACAAACGTCTATCTAGCTCTACAGAGGTAACATTAGCCCCACTTTGTGCCAAACCTTGCGTTAAAGTACCAATACCAGGGCCTACTTCTAATACAGCATCTCCTGCTTCTAATTCCGCAGCCTGCACGATCTTATCCACTACAGTGCGCTTAATCAAAAAGTTTTGCCCTAATTTTTTGCTCATTTGAATGCCAAAACGCTTACATATATAATGTACAACCTCTGGATTTGCAATGACTGATTCTATCATGTATTCTCCTACCGTATTTCTTCTTCTGAAAGTGCTTCAAAAAATGCTTCACGACTGATGCCGTAATGATTTAGTCGATATAAAAACTGTTTCCCATTACCATAGCCTATCCCCAGTTTAGCACCGATACGAGCCCTTATAGCCGCACTGCTAGGGCCTCCAGTCAAATCATGTTGCACTAAATCTTGCATGCTAAATAACTCAGATGATTCCATGGATTCTATATGCAGCACTTCTAAGGCTTTCCGTATAGACTCAGGGCTAGCCTGCTCAATTCCAATATCATCATTGGCATAGGCTTCCTCTCGTGGTACAAAGGCATGCTGAGCCAGAGGGAATCGCTTCGTCAAAAAACGTCGAATCCGCTCCCCCGCATAATCAGGATCCGTCAAAATAATGATTCCCCGCTTTTCATAGGCATCTTTAATCCGACTGAGCACAGGCTTACGCAAATTAAACCCTTCCGTAGCAATACACTCTACCTCTAAGGCTTGTTGCACCCGTTGAATATCTGATTTTCCCTCAACCACCAAGACCTGTTTTAACATAAGCTCCTCCACAACATAGTATTTTATTATTATACCATATATCCAGCTCTATAGCATGCTCTACCAGAGCATAACACATCAAACCACACATAGTCTAAAATTACAAAATAACACCCATCCCCATTCGAGACGAACGCAATTAGACGTAGTAGTCTATGGCGTTCCTCATCAGTAAAATTTTTAAATATAGAAGAACACGGCATACAATACTATGCATCAACACTTGCAATACAATCATTAACTATATACCTGAAAACCGTAGTTATAACTGGATTGTCTTGTGACACTGTATCTTTATAAATCTACATGCAAAAGACCGCAATATACCTCCGAAGAAACATTATGAAATACCGTTTCTGAGGGGGTGTATTGCGGTCTTACCTTTATCCATTTATCCACAAACTGTCACAAGACAGAATATCGTTGCAAGTAATAATTCATTCTATAGTGTTGTTTGTGAAGAAGTATGCCGTGCTCTTTCATCCATATAAATACAAAGATGGAACGCCATAGATACATAGACTAAGAAGAGAGGATATATACGTCTACTGTTCTCCGTCCAAATTGCATGGCAGATCCATAATCTTCTAGCACTACATCGATACGATTCCCTACGATGTCACCACCTGTATCTGCAGCAATGGCCTCACCATATCCAGGAATATAAACCCGTGTTCCTAAAGGAATCACATTGGGATCCACAGCCACTACGCCATGACGTGCCCGTATACCTGTTGCTGTAATACCATCTCCACCACCATCTGTTGGTAAATAGGCAGTCGCTTCCATGGTAATCACTTCTTTCACACGATTATAAGAACGTGACACTTCTATATCTCGTGTACCTGCTCGAATAATTTTAGGTTTCATAGGAGTAATGGTTGTACGCTGCAATTCTTTCGTATCCACTACTTCACCATGATTGTAGCTGACTTCTTCTTGCACCTCATCAAGACCTGGAGTGCCTTCTTGTAACACTTCTTCCATTCCTTTTGGCAACGTATCCACTCGTTCATATTGTACCGCTACCGGTACTTCCACTTGATGTGTTTCTATTTTTTTAGTTTGGAATCCATGATTCCACATAAAGCCTGAGACTGTAACAAAGACTATTAGTAACAGTGTGAGCATAAGCACTGCTTTTTGCTTTTGCTGTAGTAATCGGTTTGTCATCTAGTACCTCCATGGGTGGTATTCTACCATAGACGGATAGATAAGGTCAAACATATGCTCGCTATTCGCTTTATTAAGCCATTTATCGGCATTATAACTTTTATACCCTAAGTTCCTAACATTATTGCAGTCCACTAGAGAAAGACACTTTCATTTGAATAATCAAGTTATTTATTATGTTCAAGTATTCTCATTATACTAATTTTTAAACTATCTATAGTTTGCATATATAACATGCTCTAAACTTATACACAGCCTAAACCTTGTGTATAACTATATCCACAGGATTCATATGGTATGCAATCCAATTCTATAGAAGTCTACTATATTTTCAAAATAATACTTCTTTAATGATAATGCAAAATTGATATGATACGCATTATAGTAATACCTCATACCTTAAACTCATAGCTTGTCCACATCACTTTAAACCAAATTAGCTACAAATTACACGAATTGTGTGTTTTGTAGCTAATTTTATGTATTATATATTGTTTTTATAACAATATAGATAGATTTAGGTATGCAAGTTCAATCATATAGATACGTTTTTACATTGTAATATGTCCAAAACTTTTTATCACGCATATGTATTACCCTCTAGACTCTTGCTATAGAAGCTATATATTTACTTAGTATCATCAGTAGTTTCAGGTTCTAAAATAGGGTCCCAGGGTCCTAATTCAGCTATACTTTCAGCAGTATCTATATCATTTGGATTCATAAATGAAAGCTGTGCACATACCTTATCTTCTTTAGCAATGACCTTACGATAAGACCCATCAGCTCGCATAACATGGGCTTTTTGATTATCTGCTAAGTACACTTCTAAAATATGTTGTAATTCTATTTGTAATGCTTTATCTTCTACCGGCACCATTAACTCCACTCGATCATTTAAATTTCGTGGCATCCAATCGGCACTAGAAATATAATAAGGACTTTCACTATGATTTTTAAAATATAGAATACGATGATGCTCTAAAAAACGACCTACAATAGAGCGAACCGTAATATTGTCACTAACTCCTTCAATACCTGGTCGTAGTGTACAAATACCACGAACGATTAAATCTATTTTGACTCCTTTACAAGACGCTTCATACAACTTAGCAATGATTTCTTTATCTAATAAAGAATTCATCTTCGCTACAATATGACCTTCTTTGCCATGCTCTACAGCATGTATTTCCCCATCAATGAGATCCATCAATGAGGATCGCAATGTCAAGGGCGCCACAATAAGGTGTTGCCATTGCTGAGATTCTGCGTAGCCAGAGATGGTATTAAAAAATAAAGAGCTATCATCCGCATAGGACTCACGACAGGTCAATAGTCCGCAGTCCGTATAGTATTTTGCAGTCTTACCGTTGTAATTGCCTGTAGCAAAGTGCATGTATCGGCGTAGCACATCTCCTTCCTTACGGACAACCATAGTAATTTTAGAATGCGTTTTAAGCCCCCTCAAACCATAGATTACATGACAACCTGCTTTTTCTAAACGTCGTGCCATAATAATATTATTTTCTTCATCAAAACGGGCTTTTACTTCCATCAGCACAGTCACTTGTTTGCCAAGTTCTGCTGCTTTTACCAAAGCTGCTACAATAGGAGAATCACCACTGACACGATATAAGGTTTGCTTAATCGCCAATACATCAGGGTCTACGGCGGCTCTGGCGATAAATTCTTCCACCACGGAAAAAGAGTCAAAAGGATGATGCAAGAGTCTATCTTTTTCACGGATATAATCAAAGATAGCCGAAGTTCCTTGATCTGTCACACAAGGAAGTTCTCGCCGTGTAAACGTAGGATATCGCAAATGGTCGTAGCCTGGTAAATTACAAAACTCTCCAAAAGAAGCTACATCTAAAATCCCTTCTGCAATGTAAACAGCTTCTTTTTTAGCTTGTAAGCCTTGCAAGACAAACTCCAATAACTGTGGATCGTAATGTTCACATACTTCCACACGGACCACTTCCCCACGGCGACGACGGCGAAGAGATTTTTCAATCTCCCGAAGTAAATCAGTTGCTTCTTCTTCGATATCTAAATCGGCATCACGAGTCACGCGGAAAGTAGTAAAGGAATCGATATGATGGCCTACGAAGAAATCTTCACAATAATAGTTGATGACATCTTCTAACATCACAAAATGACGATGCACGTCATTGGGCACTTCAATAATTCGACTCAATACAGATGGAATCGGCAATATAGCCATCTTTTCTTGGTCTTTATCATGAATGGGGTGAATCTTTACCACGGAGTTTAATGTTTTATTCACCAAAAACGGAAAAGGATGGCTCGCATCCACAGCCAATGGCGTAACGACTGGAAAGATATGTGTACGAAAATATTGATATAACCAACGTAATTCACTTTCTTTCAAATCTTTTACTTTGACGAAATGCAACCCTTCTTTTTGTAATCGTTTTAGAATATCGTGAAAATACGTATATTGTAAGGATACTAATTTTTTCGTAGCCTCACTGATTGCTTTTAATTGTGCCTTTGCATCCATATGCGCTGCGTCGTATTTAATAATGCCACTCTGCTCTTGATGACGTAGCCCCGATACGCGAATCATAAAAAATTCATCTAAGTTAGAACTACCAATGGTCAAAAATCGCAGTTTTTCCATCAGTGGATTGCTTCTGTCGATAGACTCTTGCAAGACTCTTTGATTGAACTTCAGCCATGACAATTCACGATTAAAATAATACTTTGGATTATCAAAATCTTTCATAGTATCACTCCTAACGAACTTTCCAATGAATCACTAATTCACGCTTAAATTCTTTCTTACACTGTTTTTTTAACTTTTCGATGTCCATCTCCATCATAGGAATATGGCTCAATGTTTGCACCTCAACATGCATATCAATTTGTTTATCTTTAATATAGGTTTGAACAGAACGAATCGTGCGTTCATGGCTTTCTTCCAAAGCTTCTGCTAAGGCTAAGGGAAAGGATAATTTTTGTATGATCTCCCGGTCTCCTTCTTTTAATATGGAGAGATACGGGGACTGTTTAATAAACTTACTATTGGAACCATGTGAATAGGCTGCAATAAATGCACTAAGTAACTGTTCCCGATGAGATAATCCATAAAGATTACTATTAATAATCATATATGCACTATGCCTTGCATGGCTATAATAGTTGATCTGCTTCCCTAAATCATGGAGCAAAGAGGCTACTTTCAAGATTAATTTCAAGCGATCTCCTTCTGGCATGAGTTCTTTCCATTGCTTATAAATCTGTTTTGCCAACTTCGCTATAAACAAAGAATGATCTACATCGTGGGGTGTAAAGGATCGCAATACATTCAACGTGGAATGGGTAACGATATCATCAATGATGCCCATTCTTGATAGGGACGATTGACCATACTGGAGTCTTCCATCGTAGTGTTGACCATAGTACTGAAAGAATAACCCTTCCCTTAACCCACAGCCACTAACAATCATAGACGATGCCTTGGTATACTCCATCAACTCCATAATAATAGCCATACCTGATACGATGATATCCGCCCGTTCCGTGGATAATCCAGAAATCTTTTTCCGTTCTTCCCATGGTGTTTCTTTCACCCGATGAAAGAGCGCCTCCATAGCCGTCTTTTTTACCTTGTAATTGTGCAATTTAGGAATCGGGTAGTTTTTCTCTCGCTGGTCCATTTTTGCAATATTTCGTGCAGTTCCTCCTATCCCAACAAGAGGTAGTTTAGCATTTCTCAGCCAACTTTCACGATGCAATACCGTTTGGATATGACGCACCATCGTTTCATATTCTGCACTTGTAAAGTCACGACCTGATTTAAATTGTCCTGTCATCACAAGAGCCCCCATAGGAAGGCTAACAGATTTTTTCAATTGTCGATTTTCAATTAAACTAATCTCAATACTGGCTCCACCAAGGTCGAATACGATAAAATTATCTAATCCTATGGTATTTACAACCCCTAGAAAGCCTAAGTATGCCTCTTCCTCTCCACTAATGGCACGTAAGGGAATCCCGGTCTCCGCATATACTCGGCGAAGAAAGCTATTACCATTGGTAGCCAATCGCACAGCCGCTGTAGCAATGCCGTGAATCTCTGTAACCCCCATGGCTTTTGCCATATGCGACAGTGCTTTCAAAGTTTTAATAGCTCGTTCCATAGCGGGTTTCGTCAACATTTGGTGTGTCCACATACCCTCGCTAAGGCGAATGGATTCTTTCTGCTGATACACCAAGCGATAACTACCAGATTCTGTAATTTCTGAAATAACAAACCGTACTGAGTTTGATCCTAAATCTATTAATGCTACTCGTT
>CAUUEA010000020.1:0-30662 GCA_963544145.1 uncultured Veillonella sp. | reverse complement strand
GTATTAAAATTTCTCATCCAATTTGCAACAACAACATTAGGTTCTTCTTTGTTTTTATATCTTGCGATATCTGTAAGACTAATATAATCATTTTTAAAATCTTCTGTGTAAATTTGTATTTCAAATCCTTTAACTTCAATCGTTTCTTTTTTAATCTTTGACAAAACTTATTTCTCCTTTCTAGTTCTATGTGGTGTTTACAATCATCTAAATATTAGATAACTCTAAACAACATATAGATTATTTATTTTAAGAGTTTTAATTCTTTGTAGAAGCACTAAAACCCTAGATTTTATTAGACTTTTTACCACTAACACAATTATGACATAAGACCCACATTCAGGAAGATAAAAGCCACACTTTTCAATGGAAATTTCTTTTATAGGTTTTTCCATTCGTTCACTTTTAAGACGATTGTATTCAGTTTCCTCTCCTGTTTTCTCCACCATTTCTTAGGAGACAATGTAAAGGAATTATACCCAGCTTCCGATTTAATTCAGTCGAATTCGACCGAATTAAAGTTATTTGTCAATTTTACTCATTAATATACCGTTATTGTATCATAGAATTATCATTTTATATACTATCACCATTAGTACATATCGCAACTCAAAAAATCGGCATAGTCAATGCTTATGACTATGCCGATTTACAAAATAATACTACCTTATTAAGTTTTATTCAAGTGCTACAATAGCCCCTGTATCCGTATATAAGGGAACTCCCCTACTTCTACATCTGTTTTAACAGCAAAGACTGTTTCTAATAAGTCTTCTGTCATTACCTCTTTTGGTGAACCATCGGCGAGGATATTTCCTTTATATAAGACACCGATACGATGGGAATATTGAGCGGCTTGGTTCAATTCATGAAGCACCATCACCACGGTTAATCCTTCACGGCGGTTTAAGTCTTGTAATAACTCCATAATCTCCAATTGATGGTTGATATCCAAATATGTGGTTGGTTCATCCAAGATTAATACCCTTGGCTCTTGTGCGAGAGCCATAGCAATCCATACCCGTTGTCGCTCTCCACCAGACAGGGAAGATACTAGCTGATTCCGTAAATGACTAACCTGTGTGGCCTCTAAGGCAGCATCTACTACTGCTTTATCATGGGATCCTTGTTGCTTCCACCAAGATTGATAGGGAAAGCGTCCGCAGTTAACTAATTCTTCTACAAGCATATCTTTTGGGATAGATGGCACTTGTGGTAAGAAAGCCATATATCTAGCTAATTCTTTATTGGAATACTCTTTTGCCTCTTTGCCGGCAATATGAATAGTTCCGGAACTTTTAATAGCACTGGTAATGGCATGTAACAAGGTACTTTTACCACAACCATTGGGACCAATTAAGGTAGCTATTTCTCCTTCATACACGGTCCAATCGATGCCCTTTAAGACTTCATTTTCACCGAAGGAGACACGACAATCTTTCACAGAAATCACTGGTTTCATTAGTCATCCCTCCTCAATAAATACAAGAAGAATGGAGCCCCAAAGAAGGCCATAATAATGCCCACTGGAACCTCAATAGGACTAAACAATGTTCGTCCCACAGTATCGCTGATGACTAGCACAAAGGCTCCTAAGAAAGCAGATCCAGGCAATAGGAAGCGATAATCTGTACCCAACATCATGCGGGCAATGTGAGGAATAATCAATCCTACGAAGCCAATCAAGCCCGCCACTGATACAGCACTGGCTGCAAGCAGTGCTGCCACGGCTGTCATCATAAACCGTGTTCTTTCAACGGCTAAGCCTAAGCTACGAGCCGTTTCATCACCTAAGCTGAGTATGGTCAATCGTTTTGCCCCTAAAAACGCAAATAGCAAGCCACCTATAGTATAAGGAATTAACACATACACTTGTGGCCAGCTACGCGCAGCGAGTCCACCCACCATCCATAATAGAGCTCCTTGCACTCGATCCCCATAGAATACGAGAAGGGCGGATATCATGGACCCTAGGAAGGCGGCAACTGCCACACCTGCCAAGATAATTCGGCTTGGTCGTATGCCTTGCTTCCATGCTAGGGCATACACAAGAATGGCCGCCGTCAAAGCGCCAATAAAAGCGATGAATGGTACTGCATATTCAAGATAGGGGAATAAAATCAATACAATCACTCCAGCTAATCCTGCCCCTGAGGAAACCCCTACGATTTGCGGATCTGCTAATGGATTTTTCATAACTGCTTGTAAGATAGCACCTGCTACTGCTAGATTTGAGCCTACTAAAGCGGCTACTATATTTCTCGGAAAGCGAATGTTCCATATGACTAGTGAGTTCGTATCAGATAAAGTGGGCGACCACAATGTATGCCATATTTGAGCCAATGTAGTCTGGGCGGACCCAAATAGTAATGATAAGATTAGGGCAGCAATTGCTGCTGCCCCAAACACTAGAACGAGAAGCATACGCCATGCATTGCGTGTTTCACTCGTTCCATTCATTATTTCTTTTCTTTTCCTTCTACAAATAACATGTCGTTACGTTTTACATCTGTGTAGAATAATGCGTTAACAACGGATGCAGCAATGGAGCTACCGCCTTTGTTACCACGAATTGTAATATAAGGAACTGGAGATACTTCTGCCAAATAATCTTTTGATTCTGCAGCACCTACAAAGCCTACAGGAATACCGATGATCAAAGCTGGGCGAATACCTTCTTCTAAGGCAAGGCGTAATACTTCGTATAAAGCAGTTGGTGCATTACCGATCGCTACGATTTGACCTTCTAATTGTTTTCCAAATGTACGCATCGCAGCAATAGAGCGTGTTACGCCTAATTCTTTTGCCATTTCTGCAACTTTTTCATCACGAATTAAGCAATGAGCTTCACTGTTATGAAGTTTCAATGCTGGTTTAGAAATACCTGTACGCACCATTTCTACGTCAGTAAATACATGAGCGCCATTGTTCACAGCTTCAATACCAGCTGCTACAGCACCTTCACTAGTACGGAATAATTTCGCATATTCTACGTCACCAGAGGCATGAATCGTACGAGATACCACCCGAATTTCATCCTCAGTAAATCCCATATCTTTTACATAAGGGTAGATAATTTCCATACTTTTATCTTCAATTGCTTTAGGGTTTTTAATGTAATCCATCGTAATCCTCCCATAGAGTTTTAAATTCTTCTACTGTTGAAATTGTCACTGCTCCTTTCGCCGGTGTAGGGCGATCGATAACAATCACATGTACATCTAAATCGATAGCAGCTTGTAGCTTTGTATCTGAGCCTCCTACAAGGCCAGAGTTTTTCATCACTACTACTTCTGCTTTTGTATCTTGGAACATTACCTTATTCATTTCATAGGAAAATGGTCCTTGCATAGCGATGGTATGCTTAGGAGATACGCCTAACTCTTCCATCATTTGTAGTACTTCTGCCGTTGGTAATACACGGGTCCAGACTTCCTTATCTTGTAAGGTCTCTGATTTCGCAAAGACATGCATCGTCTTACTACCTGTTGTCAGGTAAATTACCTTACCTAGCTCACCAGCTAAGGTAGCTGCCTCTTCTTCGTTACTGACATGATGTAATTTTTCATATTCTGGCAATGGCACTTCTTTTCTTTCAAAACGAATGAAAGGAATCTCCATATCTGCTGCCGCCTCACGGGCTGTAGCCGTCACAATCGCTGCATAAGGGTGGCTCGCATCGATAAGCATGGTAATGCCTTTATCTTGAATGAGAGCTTTCATCTCCTCTAAATTCAATCGTCCTTCATGGACTTCAATGCCTGGATGAGATGCCAATTGTGCCCCATATTGACTGACTACGGAAACCAATACAGGTAATCCTGTATGCTCTTGCACGGCTACTGCCAAGTTACGGCCATCTAGCGTACCCGCTATGACCCAGATCACAGTTTATATCCTCGTGGCGTAATGATTTTACCATTTTCCACATATGTTTGACTGTTACCAATGATAACTAATGTTTGCATATCAATTTCTTCTTTGTGGAAATGCTCAAGATCAGAAATGATGATATGTTGACCTACACGGCCTGCTTTTTGAACAATGCCTACAGGAGTTTTAGGATCACGGTGTTGCAATACTAATTCACGCACTTCATCTAAGTGTGTGACGCGTTTTTTACTACGTGGGTTATACAATGCAATAACCATATCGCCTTCTGCACAAAGAGCGGCACGTTTTTTAATTAAATCCCAAGGTGTCATCAAATCACTAAGGCTGATCACAGCAAAGTCATGCATCAATGGAGCACCCAACACAGCGGCTGCCATGTTGACAGCACTCAAACCTGGTACGATATGTACAGAAGGACGTTTCTCTTCTGCTACTTTATTCGCCAATTCGATAACAAGGCCAGCCATGCCGTATACACCAGGGTCACCGCTGGATACAACCACTACGTTATGACCTTCTACAGCTAAATCTACAGCTTGTTGGCAACGATCCACTTCTTGCATCATGCCTGTACCAACCGTTACTTTATCCGCTACAAGGTCTTTAATCAAATCCAAATAGGTAATGTAACCTACCACACGGTCAGCTTGTAAAATCGCTTCACGTGCTTCTGGTGTCATGAATTCTGGGTTGCCAGGTCCGATTCCGATCACTTGCAATGTGCCCGTGCAATGGCTACGGTTGTTCTCGGAAATATTGTTTTGTGCTGCAGTAGCTCCCGCCCCTGCGCTAGTAATAGTGCTGTCGTTTCGCATACGTTTCCTACTCCTATCGTTTGTTTAACAAAATTTGATTCAATAATCTGTGCCTCTTCAATGCAAGGGGCCATTTCTTCTTGTGTATAAAATTGGATAGGCCATTTCAGTTCTTCCATGGCTTCCAACAATCCTACTTCATCGGCTTTTACAATGACGGAGGCCGCTCCTTTTACACTTAACGGGGAACGTTTTATGTTTTGCAAGGATTCTGATACGGCTGAAAGTATCAATTCTTTCGGTGTATCACGGCGACACCCGATACCCACCGTCATAGTCGGTGGTCGCAACACCAGCGTGATACCTATACAATCAATGGTTCTATCCGTAATCACAACCTTTGGCTCTTCACCCCAAGGAAACGCTTCCTCTGGATGAAAAAAAACATATTCCACTTGATGTGCTTGTACAGCTGGTTCAAAGTCATCCGCCAAAGTGCTATCCAAGTAATATCTGACAGTATCTCCATTCACGATGGCTGCATTTACCTTAATAAGCATAGAGAAGTCTTCTATTTTGGCGCCTATCTTGCGAGCCAATACATCTGGTGCGGGCAACTGATTCACATCTGTCGCCGTTGTAATGACTGGCGTAGCACCAGTAATCATGGCTACTTCACTAGTCCATTCATTGGCACCACCTAGATGTCCAGATAAAAGGCTAATCACAAAGTGACCACCTTCGTCCATCACTAATACAGCAGGATCTTCTGATTTATGTTTAATGAAAGGGGCAATCATACGCACTACAATACCTGTAGCCATAATGAATAAGATACGATCATAGTCTTTCCACAATTGTTCAATATGCGGTTTCAAGGAAGAAAAGGATATGGCTGTTTGGCCACTTTCACGTTCCTCTTTTTCATAACAATCGACCACATGTCCCTGTACATAGGCGCTGCGTACTTGTTGGCCTAACGTAGCCCCCCGTTTTGTAACAGATACTATAGCAATCTTCATTACTTAGCATCTCGATACATATGAGCAAAGCCTTTGTCATACAGTTTAGACAATTCATAATCTGTATCTAATACACGGCTTACTACGATCATAGCTTGACGGATAACGCCTTCTTCAGCCACGACATCAGCAATGGTTTCCAGAGTACCACGAATAATGCGTTGGTCTGGCCAAGATGCTTTCACAACAATAGCCACTGGTGTCGTTTTATCGTAGCCACCCTCGATTAACTCAGCTGCTACTTTATCAATCATTTGCACAGATAAGAAAATACACATTGTCGCACCATGGCTAGCTAGCATGGATAACTTTTCTTTCTCTGGCATCGGTGTTCTGCCTTCCATACGAGTGATGATGACAGTTTGCGTTACATTTGGTAATGTATACTCTTGTTGTAATGCCGCTGCGGTAGCTAAGAAGGAACTTACCCCTGGTGTGACATCATAGGTAATACCCATTTCTTTTAAGGCATCCATTTGTTCTTGGATAGCTCCATAGATGGCAGGGTCACCTGTGTGTAAACGCACCACTGTTTTACCTTCTGCCACACGGGCTTTTATCACTGCTAATACATCATCTAAGCTCATAGAGGCAGAATTGTGGATTTCACAACCTTCTTTACAAGCTTCTAAAATGGCTGGATTTACCAAAGACCCCGCGTAAATCACTACATCTGCTTCTTGTACCAATCGATATCCCTTGCGGGTAATTAATTCTGGATCTCCAGGGCCTGCGCCCACAATATGTACTTGTGCCATATTATGCCTCCTGTTTCACTGCAGTTACGATAAAAATAGGGCTCAATGGATTTAATAAATGGTACGGGCCAGCTTTTCTAAATCGGCTTACTTGCATTTGAAAGCCTTCATAAGTATAAGGTCTACCTTTTAACTCTTTCAAAATAGTATAACCCGTTTCCATAGTAACAGCTGTTACCACAAGACGACCACCTACTTTTAAGAGCCGTGTGGCTTCGTCCATAATTGTCCCCATACCACCAGCGCTACCACCGATGATGACAGCATCTAATTCTGGTAGATTTTCCATGCCTTCTGGCGCTTTGGCCTCAATAATTGTTAAGTTTTTCACGCCAAATTTTTCTTGATTTTGGCGAATCAAATCTGTAGCTTTTTCAAAGCGTTCAATAGCATACACATGCCCTTTCGGAGCCCCTAAAGCAGCTTCAATAGAAATAGAACCTGTACCTGCCCCTACGTCAAGAACAATGCTATCTTCTTCAATGCGAGCTTCATTCATAACAACCATGCGAATTTCTTTTTTCGTCATAGGCACATCGCCACGAATAAATTCCTCGTCTTCAATTCCAAAAAAATGTCTCATCCTAATACCACCATGACGGAGTGACCGAAGCCCTCCAATGTCTGTAATTCTTCTAATGTACCGCGTTCAATACGCTCATCTTCATAACTTAATCGTTCGCAAGCCGCCGCTTTTGTATCTTTCGGCCAACCATGCTCTTCGATTAAATATCTAGCAATATACGCAGGATTTTGTTCCGGATCCGTTAGGAACCCTAATTTACGTCCTTCTGCATAATATAAATCTTTTTCCTCTGGGCGACGACCATGAAAGCTCATTAAATCAGCATTGTGCCACACTTCACCAAGTCTAGCAAAGGCAAATGTCATAGAACTGATGCCCGGCGTCACATCGATAGGATTGTTAGGGAATTTAGTTTTTAAGTATGGCAATAAGGAATAATACCCCGTATCACCACTGACTAAGACTACAATGTCATTGGATTGTAGTTGTTCTCCCATCCATTCTGCCATAGGTGCTAATTTTGCAATCGGAAAGGTTACCTGACCTGGAAGAGCAAAATCTTCTAAAGCCCGCTCACTTCCTACTAGGACCTTTGCATTTTTTATGAGATCTAAACCTCTAGGTACTACATACTCTGGATTCCCAGGGCCAATACCTACAACATACAAGGTATGTGCCATGATTCTTCTTCTCCTATTTGTTTCGCTACCTCATCGACGGCCAATATAGTACCATCTAAGGTAGATATGATAATACCAACCTTTGCATCTTGTGCAATATACCGCATAGAGCGCAAAGACGCACGATCTGCTACACGTTGATAAATGCCTTCCAAGTGTTCTCGTTCAATAATGGGCATGGCCGCCTCTGTGGTGCGACAGTCCATCAATTCTTCGCATACCTGTTGGGATGCCCCTTCTAAGGCTGCATACGCCACGATGGTTTCCATACGTCCATCACTCATGCGGTTATGAGTATGAAAGCTACCGCTGGCGAGTTTTATAATTTTACCAATGTGACCAATAATCAAAATATTTTTAAAGCCAATTTTTACACATTGTTCTAGCATAAATCCGATAAAATTACTTGTTTCAGCCATTTGATTGATAGAAATACCTAGTTGCTCTTTTGCAATTTCTTGTCCTATACGCCCTGGTACAAGAATAGCCGTTGTATAGCCTGCTTCTTTCATGACACGCAATTGCGGTACCAAGGAGTTTTTGAAGCCTTCTTCACTCATTGGTTTTACAATACCTGTAGTACCGATAATGGAAATACCGCCTTCAATACCAAGAGTACCATTCAATGTTTTTCGTGCTAGGGTTTCTCCTGCTGGTACAGATACTTTTACATGGATACCCATACCTTTTGGCACTAATTCCTCGAATACATAGGAAATCATCGTCCTTGGTCCTGGATTGATAGCAGGTTCCCCTACAGGCAAGGCTAGCCCCGGTTTCGTGATTGTTCCTACACCAAATCCTGCCTCATAGGTAATGGTACCAGATTGATTTAATGTCACCGTAGTTACAATATCTGTACCATGTGTTACATCTGGGTCATCGCCACCGTCTTTTACAACAGTGACTATTGACTCAGTTGGCGATACGACTTCTACCTTGGCAATTGGTACATCAATAAACGCATCTTGAGGGTTTCGTATTAAAACTCGATTAACTATTTCTTCTTCGATTAGGGCTAAGAGTCCAGCTTTCACCCCTGCGGTTGCGCAGGAGCCAGTGGTGTAGCCACCACGCATATCTTCTACGTTCATAGTCCCTCACATGATAAAATAGGAGCATCCATTGGGTGATGCTCCTCTATTTGATTAAGAACGGAAATTCACAAATTGTAATTCCACAGGTAAATCTTGTTCACGAAGCATAGTAATCACTGCTTGCAATTGATCTTTGTCTTTACCTGCTACACGTACTTGGTCTTCCATAATTTGAGCCGTCACTTTTAATTTCATGTTTTTGATTAATTTCACAACATCTTTAGCGACCTCTTTAGAGATACCATTTTTAATGGTCACAACTTGACGTACAGTACCGCCAGATGCTGGTTCAATTTTACCATACTCTAAATTTTTAATGGCTACATTGCGTTTCACCATTTTGCCTTTTAGCACGTCGATGATTGCACCTAGTTTATATTCATCATCACAATGAATTTTGATAGTATCACCATCGTGTTCTATATCTGCTTTACTATTACGGAAATCGTAGCGTGTACCGATTTCTTTCTTCGCTTGATTTACTGCATTATCTACTTCTTGCATATCCACTTCGGATACAACGTCAAATGAACAATCTTTAGCCATATAAACCTCCAATATATATTTACATGAACAGTTTAATTATACCCTACTTGCCTTATATTTTCTACCTTTACAGTATCTTTTGTTATAGCTTTTAGGAATGTAGCATACATTAAAAAAATACCTAATGAACACAGGTTTAATTTCTCTATTCATTAGGCATTTATGATTATTATATCAGATTATTTAACGCCATCCTTAGTGCGTTCAAAACCTACTTGTTCCGCTGCGATTTCATACAAAGCAATAGATACAGGGTTTTCTGTTCCTACTTCACCTACAAGGGATGGATCTCCATCTGTCAATTCACGAGCACGCTTAGCAGCTAATGTGACCAATGTGTACTTGCTGTCCACTTGTTTTTCTAAATCTTTTAAATGCGGTTCTACCATCATAATGAAAGTCTCCTTTATCTACTTACTATATTATTGCTGTTCTTGCTCATTACTATACCGTTTATAAATGTATTGAATCTTCTCTTTATTGCGACTGATCTTACAAGTTTCTGCTCGTAGGATAGAAGCAGTACGTTCAATAGCATCCTCTAAATCATCATTGACAACAATATAATCGTATCGATGTGCCAAAGCGAGTTCAGAACAAGCCAACGATAAACGTTTATGAATCACTTCTTTATCATCCGTACCACGACCATGTAGGCGAGATGTTAACACATCTAATGATGGTGGCACAACGTAGATAAAGACAGCATCACTGTAGGCTTCTTTTACCTTCATAGCACCTTGAATATCAATCTCCAAAATCACGCTTTTGCCTTCTTCTAATAAGTTCATAACGTGCTCTTTCGGTGTACCATAGTAATTATCATACACTTTTGCATATTCTAAAAATGCATCTTCTTTGATTAATTTTTCAAATGTATCTACATCTCGGAAGAAATAGCTAATGCCTTCTTCTTCACCCACTCGTGGTTGACGTGTAGTCATCGATACAGAATAGACCAAGTTTGGCATTTGTTTGCGGAGTTCTGCACAAATCGTGCCTTTTCCTGCCCCAGATGGTCCTGAAATGACGATTAATATTCCTTTATCAGACATGATAACTCCAGTACTACTTACACATTATTCTATATTCTGAATTTGCTCTCTTACCTTTTCTAACTCTACCTTCAACTGTACGACAGTGTCTACAATTGTGATTTCGTTGCCTTTAGATCCCATCGTATTCACTTCACGATTCATTTCTTGTAACAAGAAATCTAACTTACGTCCAATCGGTCCTTCTTCCTCAAGTATTTCTTTTAATTGTACCACATGTGAGGCAAATCGAGCAATCTCTTCTGATATATCAACTTTATCTGAAAGTATAGCCACCTCTTGCATAAACCGTTCTTCTTGAAAGTCTACGCCCACTTTATCTAACATAGACTGAATACGTTGTAATAATCGCTCTTCATGGTGTGCTAGCGCCACATCTCTACGACTCTCCATATAGGCAAATAATGTTTCAATCCCTTGTAGGCGTTTCGTAATATCCTCTTTCATCGCCACGCCTTCTTTGGCACGCATTTCAAGAACACCATCTATGGCCAACTTTGTGGCCTCTTCTAAAGCTCGCCCTATCGCTTCTTCATCAGTAGGTGGTTCTTCTACAGCAATCCAATCGGAAGAAATGGACATAATCGCCGATAACGGTACTTCTTTCACATCTGCGTAGAATCCTTCTTCTACTAGAAATTGTCTGATCTGTCCACATAAGGCACGGTTCATAGTTAATTTTTTTTCTTGCTCACCGGACTCTTTATATAAAATGGACACCTCTACCTTACCACGTTGAAAGGCAGATTGAATTAACCGTCGTACTTTGTCTTCAAAGATATTAAATTGTTTAGGGCTCTTAATAGTAATATCACAATACCTTGTGTTTACTGTTTTGATTTCTACTTGGAAACTTCCTGTTTCTGTAGTCACTATGCCGCGACCAAAGCCTGTCATACTGTTCATGGATTTACCTCGCGTTTCCGATCTATCTCTTATCTTTCAGTATAGCACGGTAGGCGTTAAAAACAAAATGTTTTATCCACTTTCATCGATATATGCCGTCACATTAGCATATTCATAAATGATATTCCAATGTTATCACAAAAATTCATTGTCTTATCCATACATAGTTTTAAACTGACTATCAAACCTTTCAGAAGTTTAACCGTTTTTTCAACCATAAGTATTTTAGGTTTATGTATTGAATCTAATATTTCCTATATCTACTAGTACTAGGTTAGTGTATACTAGTATAGGGATGTTTTTTTAAATTTATCCCCTTCCTAATAAATAGTACATACGCATTGTATCCTTAGTAAGATACCATGTAATGTCAATCATTTTTGTAATCTTATAAATAAATAGCTATATTTTTGTATAGTATCGAAGTGTGATTTCACTGATATGTTACACTTTCAGATATAACAATACAATACACCTATAACGAAAGGATTTTCATGAATTTAGATGGCTTAACATTATCTGTATTAATACGAGAACTGAACGACCAAGTAGGAAGTGGTCAGATTCAACGTATTCAGCAGATTGACAAAACAAGTATACTTTTAAAAATAAATACCCCTACCACAAGTCCATACTTGGTGATTACTGTAGGCAGTGCTCCGTCTATCTATGTAACAGACAAGATTGTGGATGCTCCCAAGGAGCCCACATCTCTTATTATGTATTTACGGAAACACATTGAAGGAGCTCGTATCACAAATATTGAGCAACTACACGGAGACCGTATCATCCGCATTACCGCCGATAAATTAGGGTTAGATGGTTCTATCGTCGTAAACGAAATCTATATTGAGCTAATGGGTAAATACTCTAACTGTATTTTCGTGCAAGATGGCATCATCTTGGAATCCCTTGTTCATGTTACACCGCTTATGAACCGTGTTCGTTCTGTGGCACCTAAATTACCTTACGAGCTACCTCCCAATACTTCTCGTGTGGATCTTATGCAGTTCTCTGGTCAGGAGATAACACAATTACTCCAATCATTTTCACAAGACACAGTGGGCAATACCATTCGTCATATCTTTAATGGCTTTGGACCTGTTTTATTAGATGATCTATGCTGTCGCATGGGGTTAGTTCCTACTACACCGATGACATCGGACCTTATTAACAGTGTCACAGAGGGACTAACCAATTTGCAAACTCAACTTCTTAATGCAAAAGGATTATTACAGCATACCACTACTACTGGCAAGCGTTTATTAACACCTATTCCACTCTCTGAAACTTCTCCTCACACCATTGTTGATACTATCCAGCATCCAACAATTTCTGAGGCCCTTTCACAGGATGTGGCAAAACTAGGAGCTATCCACACAGCTGGAAAAGAGTTAGAAAAAATTATTTCCGCTGCTATCAAAAAAGAAGAAGGTCGTCATGAAAAGATTAAGGCCGAACTAGATGACACATCAAAAGCTGATATATATAAAGCCTATGGGGATTTGCTCATGATTTATAGCTACTTGCCTCACCACTATGAATCTGAAGTGACTGTGCAAAACGTATTATCTGATGCTGGCGAAAACATCACCATTCCTTTGGACCCACCTTTGTCCATTACAGAAAATGCACAGGCCTATTATAAGCTGTATCGGAAGATGAAAAATCGTACAAAGAATGGTCAATACCAATTAGAACAAAGCTCCATGCGCCTATCTTATTTGGAATCCATTCAATACAGTTTATCTCTAGCTACGACCAAACAATCTGTTCAAGAAATCCGCAGCGAGTGCGAAAGTGCAGGCATCTTGCGACAATCGAAAAAGCCTATTCCTTTCAAAATTAAGAAAGATAATTTTCTGCATTTTACCATTCCTAACGGCGATGTCTATGTAGGACAAAACAACCAACAAAATGAATACCTCACCAACCGTTGGGCTAAACCCAATGATTTATGGTTACACACACAGCATATACAAGGGTCTCACGTCATCTTACGGTCTGATGTTGAACCCGATATTAAAATGATCGAGGCCGCTGCCCAAATCGCTGCGTACTTTAGTAAGGGGAAAGATACATCTAAAGTAACCGTAGATTATACCTTAGTGAAACATATTAAAAAGCCACCAGGATCACCATTGGGATATGTTATATTTAATACCCATAATGACATCGTGGTAGAACCGAAAGCGCCAGAGGGGTATGCGGAAAATAACTAGTTTAGTTTATCTTAACTCCAAGTCAGAATATCTCTTTATAATCTAATAGTAACTAATGATTTTTATCAACATAATCAAAATATAGAAAAGGCTGTAAGCATTCATATCGTTTGCTTACAGCCTTTTTATTATTCTAATTCATTACAGGTTATAGAACTACTATAATAATGCATTCATTTTGCCAATTTCAGTAATTTGTTCCACCGTTAATTTTGTAATACGAGATATCATCTCTACGGACAATTTCTCCTTAAGCATTCCAATAACAGCTTCTACCTTACCTTCAGTTCTACCTTCTTCTCTTCCTTCTTCTCTACCGATTTCAATTCCTTCTTTTAACTTATTCTCCATTTCAAATGCTAACGTCATATAATCTCGCCTCCATTCATCACATTGTTTTATCGTATGAACTTCACTATCAATGTCGCACATTAAAGTATCTTCAGGTTCTTTTCCATCTATATAATCTAAAATGGATTCACACTCCTTTTTCTATCTAAATTATAGCACAAAGATGATAGTTTAACGAATTATATTTGACACCTTAAGCTTATCCCAATACATCTGCCATAGCTTGCACAGTACGCTCAATAGCAATATCGATGGTTGCTTTATCAATAGTTAACGGTGGATTGAAATAGATTACATTTCCTAATGGACGTAATAATAAACCTCTATCCAATGCTTTTTTATAGATTTGATATCCCATACGCAAAGATCCATCAAAACCTTCTTTCGTTTCTTTATTGGTAACAAGCTCGATAGCATTAATTAATCCCATACGACGGATTTCTCCTACATTTGGATGATTTCCCAAGGCTTTTACTAAGGCGTCATGTAAATAGTTTCCCATATCCTCAGCTTGTTCTAAAATATGTTCATCCCGCAATGTATCTAATACTGCTAATGCAGCGGCACAACCTAATGGGTTACCACTATAGGTATGACTATGCATGAAGGCTTTCATCGTATGGTAATCATCGTAGAACGCCTGATAAATTTTTTCAGCTACTACTGTAATCGACATCGGCATATAGCCACCAGTTAATGCTTTGGAGACAGTCATGATATCTGGAGATACTCCTGCATGGTCAAAGGCAAATAGCTTACCCGTACGTCCAAATCCAGTGGCAATTTCATCAGCAATCAATAGAACTCCATAACGGTCGCACAACTCACGTAGTTTACGTAGGTATTCTGGCGGATACATTTTCATACCTGCACAACCTTGAATCAAAGGCTCTACAATAACAGCAGCTAAGGTAGAGCCATGTTCTGCAAAGTCTCGTTCCATATGCTCAAAACATTCACAAGAGCAAGTATCTCTCGTTCTATCATAAGGACAACGATAGCAATCTGGACCTTGTGTATGGATGGTTTGATCCATCAACATTGGTTTATAAATTTCTGCAAATAGATCCATACTACCGACCGACAAAGCACCAATGGTTTCCCCATGGTAACTTTCACTGAGACATAAGAATTTTTGACGTTCTGGATGACCTGTTTGATAGTGATATTGGAACGCCATTTTCAAGGCACATTCTACAGCGCCAGATCCATTATCACTGAAGTGAAAACGTGTTAAACCTTCTGGCACTACTTCTTTCAATCGTTCCGCCAATGTGATGGCTGGTCGATGACTAAAGTTAGCAAAGATAACATGTTCCAATGTATCTAATTGTTGTTTAATAGCCTCATTTACCTTTGGATGACAATGACCCAATAAATTGCACCACCAAGAACTGATGATATCTATATATTCTTTTCCGTTTACATCATATAAATAGCAACCCTCTGCATGGTCGATGACAATCGATGGCAATGTTTCATAATCTTTCATTTGAGAACATGGATGCCAAATTAAGTCTAAATCCTTTTTTGCCCATTCTTTCATGTGTATACCTATACCTCTCGTACGCTTACTAGATAATATTTACTACAATTATATTTTCCATATTATATTTCAAATAGATAATTTAACCTGCTATTATAATGCAGAACGAAATAAACTGTGAATAGTACATTCAATTATTAAAAGAAGTTCAAACTATTTTCATTCTTAATTTTACATATCTTCATATTGCTTCATCCTAATATCACAATAGTATTTAAAATAAATCATACCTGTCTAACTAGGCATGTGGATTCACTATATCCTCGTAGCAACCTAGCATAGTGCCTACATCCATATGCAAGGATGTTTCACCAGACCCTACTCGATCTAAAACAGGAATTCCTGTCAATCGTTCCATCATCACGCAGTTATCTTCTTCCATAGGATTTCCCGTATATTGGTTTACAATAATACCTTTCACAGGAATACCTTTGGAGTGCAAATAATGTATTGTCAGCACTGTGCTATTGATGGTACCCAATGCTGCTGTAGCTACCACAATGGTTGGCAACTGCAAATCTGTTACCACATCTTCTAGCATGTACAGTTCTGTATCTGTTACATGTAATGGGCAAATAATCCCTCCACTTCCCTCCACGGTTGTATATGCATGTATTCGTGCAACGTCACAGAAGTTCCGATTCACTACAGATCTATCGATAACCTTTCCTTCATGACGAGCCGCCAAATGGGGAGATACGGCTTCATCAAATACATAGGATAGCAATGTGTCATCTTTCTGTGAAAGTCCCGCCACTTCTTTCACATATCCTGCATCGCTTTCAGAAATGCTAGGAGCACCGCTAACTGCTGCTTTATAATATGCCACATCATGGCCAGCTTCGCGAAGTTTTTTGAGCCATAAAGCAGTAATATATGTTTTACCTACGTCTGTTCCTGTACCTAATATATACAAACCTTTTGGGCTTTTAGTTGTTGTCATGAGTTTGTCCTTTCCTGTATGTATTCATCACCTGTAGTAACTTTCATAAATAGTAACATAAGGTGCATACCAACGTGTATATGCACCTTATATCAAATCTGTTTGTATCCTATCATTTTAAAATAGGAAGTAATCGTTTTGCAATGAACGCTGCCAAGATGCAAAGGAAGATATCTGGAATCACTGGCAATGCAAAGCAATAGATAAATAATGTTTCTAGGCCAATTGGTTTTGCTAAATACAAGTCCATGATTTCATATAAGTAAACCATACCTAACGCATATACGATAATCAAATTTACAAAGGATGCGGTTAATAATTTTTTGAAAGTAACCACTGCTGCATTTTCCACCATGCGACCCGCTACAAAGGCACCAATTGCAAAGCCCACAAGATAGCCAAATGTAGGTTTGAAGATGTACATAAATCCGCCACCTTCTGTAAATACTGGCACCCCTACAAGACCAAGAATAATGTACATTGCCACGCTCATACCACCTAACCGGCTTCCTAAGATGAGGCCTGCTAATGTAGTAAAGAGCAATTGCAAAGTAAATGGTAAATTCGGAATAGGAATCTTAATAAAAGCCCCTACCGCTACCAAGGCTACAAATAATGCAGTCATCGTAATTTGTCTGGCACTCATCGTTCCTGTTACTTTCGTTTCTTCTTTCATGATACGATCCTCCCTTGATCGACAACATAAGATGATAAAAAATGTCTTTCAAGTAGTATTAAAGCACTATTACTTTTCATTGTCAACTCCAATGTATTTAGTGGGAGTTTACAATAAAAAGAAACGAACTATACTATCATATATCATGATAGATAGATCGTTTCTATTACTTTATAGGGCATGTAGCACGTTTACAATGTTACAACTGCCACTATATAAAATTATTTCTTAATGTATACCAATTACTTGTTAGCAATTAATCGTTCCACCACAGGAATTTGTTCCGTATCTTCTTGTTTCCACGTCAAAGGCACCACAGATATATATCCTTCTTTGATATGTCCCACATCGGTAGGCTTATCTTCTTTGTGGAACCCTTGATCTCCCACAATCCAATAATACTCTCTGCCTTTGCCATCTTTCCGTACATCGATGACGTTAGTGTATTCTTGAAAGCCTTGGTGGAATACTTTCACTTGTTCCCAGCCTACAGGGCCTTCTTTTAGGAAGTTAACATTCAATAGGCCTTGATATTGTCCCTCTTCGTAAATAACTTCGATAAACTCAGTAATGAAAGATAGTATTTCTTCCATGCGTTTAACGCTATATTTCTCTAGAGATAGTGCCAAAGATGGAATTCCGTACATCAACCCTTCTAATGCAGCCCCTACAGTCCCTGAATACACCGCATCAGATCCCAAATTAAAACCATGGTTAATACCAGATACCACAAGGTCAGGACGATCTTGGTCTAATAAATAGGACAAAGAGAATTTCACACAGTCCACTGGCGTGCCCTCTACAAAGAGCATTCTTGGGTTCTCACCATCTTCGCTCATCTCTTTCGCTCGAATTGGTATCTGTACCGTTAACGAGCTAGACTTAGCACTTTGCTCCACCTTAGGTGCTACCATCGTCACCCGATGGTGCTTTGCTAACTCCTGTGCTAAACCTTGTATTCCTGGGGCCCATAAGCCGTCGTCATTTGTTAATAAAATATGCATAGTGTCTCCTTTGTAGCAAAAAATATATGCTTTACATATATTTTAGCATATATATGTAAAGCAATATACTTCAATATCTATTTTAGTATAGTTTTATACTTATTTGAAACACATCATATATCCACAAACATATTCTCAAAACTGTCAAATACAAATATGTAACGGCTACTACAACTTGCTCACCACATCCTGCACAGCTTGCTTTTCCAACTCCTTCACATAGTCTCGTATAGTTTTTTTATACTCCTCAATTTTGGCATCTTGTTCATATTTTTCTATCACCTTTTTTGTAATCAATTCAGTCAATCGATTGGTAGCTTCTTGTATCTTTGTTTCGTACTCACCAATTTTGTTATGATAGCCTTCCTCTTTAGCCTTTTTGTACTCTTTTACATCTTCTTTAGATATAAATTTAACGTTCATATACTCCGGTGTTTTGCAAAAATTAGACAATGCACCTACTGATGTAATTGAACTCATACCTAGGTCCATATGCATTTCTTTCAATACAGATTCTTTATATTCAAACTCTTTGCGTTGTAATTCAATTTGAAAGTCTTCTTTATCACATGCCGTAAGGATTTGTTCATAGATAGGCTGAAAGATTCGTTCTGCTTCAGCCTCTCCTTTTGCATAGGCTTCTAATCGTTCATTTTCTGAAATCACTTTCACGCCCCACGTCCTTAAAATTGTGCATCCTATCGTTTCTAATGCTCCCCACATGCTATTTTCTCCTTCCATTCTACTAACAAAGTCTTGCTCAAGATAGTTATCAAGAGCAAGACCGCCATCACTTCTGCTAGATATTACATAGGTAGTCATCTCCATATGCTCTATTTAAAATATAGACGATACTCTTCATATTTCTTGTCTAGGGCATATGTACCAGCTGCTTATCCTCAATTATTACCAAGACACATCCATACGCAACTCTTGAATTTTTTCATTCACCAATGCAAATCGTTCTCTTAATAAGGCATGTAACTTCTTCTCATATTCTTTTGCTGGTTTTACTCGAATTAACTCATCCACCATATCTTGTAATGGTTCAAATCCCATAATCGATGTAAACTCTAGATTCTGTTGTAAACTTTCATATTCATATTCAAGCTGAGTTTGTGAGATTTTCCAGATGGTTACTGCTGTATCGTCATCATCATACTCTGTATCCCATTCTAATATATTTTCAACTTCACTATCTGAAAGCTCATTCTCTTTACGTACTGAATTCATAAATTCTTGAATCCATCCTTCACCCTTGTGTAAAGTTTCCAGAGCTTCTAAACTTTCTTCCGCATGGACTGTAATATCACAGTTTTTGAAGGATGAATCCAATACGATACGTCCATCCGATTCAAGCATAATTGTTTTACGTAATTCACTTAGTACATCTTCTACCCGTTCATTGAAACTTTCATAATGGTCACATCGATTTACTAAATCAAAACGTTTCGACTTTGCACGATTCACAAGACCTTGTAAGATACTATATTTTGAAGCTTTGTTCATCCAATCACCCAATCGATCTTCGTGATACCATACCGTATGAGCTACATAATTGATAATAGATTGTTTCAATTCAGACATCATCGGTTCAAATACAGAATCTCGTAAGACCTTAACTGCTAGTTCCTTAGCCTCCTCCTTCTCTTGAAACTCTTCTTCTAATACATCATAAGGTACGTCTAGACCAGAATAGTAGAGTTCTTCATTTACAGTTTCTTCCAACGTATCATCATCTTCAATATCATCAATAATTTCTTCTAAAGCGCTTTTTGCCTCCTTAATGGCATCCAAAATTGCTGAAATGTCTACACTTTCATTGTTACGACTCATATTATCCTCCTGTGTAACACAAACAACATGGTTCCTAAGAACACTACTCCTAACGTTTACCCACCACTTCGCTGTGAAAGTTTACTCTCTCAGATAATGGAGTAGGTTAACTTCTATATCTATACTATAAAGCATCAGAATGACATATTTTGTCATTGTGAATAGATTTTACATAAAATATTGCATTTTCTAAAAGTTTTTTCGTACTAATTTTAGTGATAATTTTAGTGATAGTTTTGGTGATAGTTTTCGTGGTAGTTTTCGTAGTAGTTTTTGTGGTAGTTTCTTTGGTAGTACTACCACTAAACTCTTTCAAAAATCCCCCATTCACTATCATAACTGCATTTGTATAATTACCTTCTTTACTGTCCGGATAACATTTTTGCCTTGTATCCAAACCTACCTATAAAATATTTTTGATTCCAATTTATCTATTCCGTCAATTATTCTTATAATTTCAACGTTTTCTGTTCATATCATACATCGAATATAAAAACGGCTAGTCCCATTTTAGGACTAGCCGTTATTTTGTTCGATATTATTTTGTTATATTATTCTTCAATAGCGGAGATTTTATCTACACGTTTTGCATGGCGACCGCCTTCAAATTCAGTGTGCAACCAAATGTCCACAATGTCCAATGCCAAGCCTTGACCGATAACACGTTCACCCATAGTTAAGACGTTGGCATTGTTATGCTGACGACTTGCGTGGGCAGAGAATGTATCATGACATAAAGCGGCACGGATGCCTTTTACCTTGTTCGCTGCAATGCCGATACCAATACCTGTACCACATGTCAAAATGCCACGGTCAAATTCACCAGCTGCTACTGCTTCTGCCAATGGTTTTGCTACATCTGGATAATCCATAGAGTCTGTAGAGTACGTACCAAAATCTTTGTACTCAATGCCTTGTTTCTCTAATAAGCCTTTAATAGCTTCTTTTAAATGAAATCCACCATGATCACAACCAACTGCTACTTTCATTTCGTCCTCCCTTGTTTAATACCACATTCATAAAATAGTATCTTATCAATATATATCTGCATACATCTATATTGTTCATACATACCTGTATTGTGGATACATATCCGTATTGTTGATGTATATGTACAACCAATTATAGTATTCTTTCTATTCTATCGTATCCAAACTATTGGATGACTCGAATGGAACATTCTTATTTATGTAATGCAAGCCCATTTCGTACATACTCTACAATCTGCTTCGCTGTCTTAGTATATATGTCTTGCGACTGTCCAAATGGATCTTCTACATCACCTATTTCTCCAGCAAATTCGGCAAGAGTCATAATTTTTTTACTATCGAAAGGAAATTGACGAAGTAATATTTTTTTATGGTCTTCTGTCATTGCCAATACGTAATCTGCGGCTTTCACAAAATCTACTTTCAATGGACGAGAACTGTGCTCGCTAATATCTTCGCCTACTAATTCTCGTACTGCCACCACAGCTTCATTGCTCACCTTAGCTCCTGGCACACAAAATAAACCTGTAGATAAGGTTACCACCTCTATACCAAGGTCACGTCCAACAGCACGGGCAATTCCTTCTCCCATGGGGCTACGACAGGTATTCCCTGTACAAACAAATAATAAATTCATAATTACCTCGTTTAATATATATGTTAACGTATTCTATTTTGTTTATTAACAAAACAATATATACATTACTCTAAATAACTCACATTACCACCACTGGCTTTTTCCAGGCGGTTCATAACAGCTACGCCAAGGCCTTCTTTTTCGCAACCTTCCACGACGAGTAAGTCCACATCTTTTTCGTTGAAAGCTAGCAGTCCTTCATATAATTGATTTGCCAATGATACAGGCTCCGCCGTTTCACCGTAGATTATGGCAACAATATCTTGCATGTCAGAACCTACTCCTAATGAGGCTAAGTGACTCATATGTGTATCTTCATTTACAGTTATAGATTGTACTCCTAATGCCTTAATTAATCTATCCCAAGTTTGTTGCGATACAAATAATCCTGTACGTTTACGTGCATGCAGGTTATTTCTATCTTCCGCACTATCCTCTGATGAATTACTATCTAGGAGATATCTATCATTAGTTGTTTCTAAAATCGTATCTCCACAAGATGATATGCTACCTCTGCTTAGAAGGTGTTCTCCTGTGATACTAAATTGTATGGCAGCCACTACAGATTGCGAGGCACCTACCAACACCTGTACAGGCATGTCTGGTGCATAATGACGATACTTCATACCTGGTGCTTTCGGCACTTCTGTAGGGTCATGCAAAGCTGTATCGTACACCACATGATCTGCTACCATTTCAAGCATCTCTTTCGTAACGCCACCAGGACGCAAGATAATTACCGTATCATCTTCTACTTGTACTACTGTAGATTCTACACCAATTTCACAAGGCCCTGCATCAACCACGGCATGAATACGTCCTTTCATATCGTGTAAGACTGCTTCTGCTGTAGTAGGACTAGGTCGACCTGACCGATTCGCACTTGGCGCTGCAATAGGCACACCCGCAATGCGTATCATCTCACGACATACCTCATGGTCCGGGCATCTCAATGCCACCCGTGAAAGTCCACCGGTTGCTCGTTCTGGCACTAGTGCTGACTTTTCAAAAGTAATAGTCAGTGGACCTGGCCAAAAGGTATCCATTAATCTTTGCTCTAAAGGAGTGATATGTCGTACTAGACGTTGCACCATAGACTGATCACATACATGTAAAATTAAAGGATTATCTGAGGGACGACCTTTTGCGGCATAAATACGATCCATCGCATCCGCAGCCAATCCATTAGCACCTAAGCCATACACCGTCTCTGTAGGTATGGCTACCAAATCTCCTACACGAAGCAACGTGCCCGCTAATTCCACATCGTCAGGAGTCAATACCTGCGTTTCAATATATTCTAATGCTTCCATATCGTACCTCCTTTCTTATATAGTATTATATCACTTTAGCAAAATTATTTTTATACAGAACGTCGTACTTCCCAACGGACTTCACGAATAATGCCAGCAATATCTCGTTGGTACACTGGCTCTCCATATTGTCCTGTTTCTGTAGCTAGTTTCGATACTGCTTCTTCTTGGCCTTGACCAATTTCGATGGCAAGGTATCCACCATCTTTCACCAATCGCCAGCCGTCCTGAATGATAGGAACATAAAATTCTAAGCCCGTAGTTCCTCCATGAAGAGCAATATGTGGTTCATGTAATACTTCTTGCGATAATGTTTTCATCTCTGCTGTGGTAATATACGGTGGATTGGATACTAGCACATCAAAGACTCCTTCTAGAGTTGCTATATCCTGACCAAACAAGTCTTCGGTAACAGATAGTAATGCCTGATACCCACTGCCTCTGCCTCCTTTTACCTGTTCTAACAGTTGTTTGATATCACTTTCACAGAATCTTGATACATCGGCTAATTCTAAAGACCTACGATTGTCTTCAGCCACTGCTAACGCTTTATCAGAAATATCTACTCCTACACCAATGGCATTCGGCAAATAATGCAATACACTTAATAAAATAGTGCCAGGTCCTGTGCATAAGTCCAATATACGTGGCGATGCCTCTACCTCATAAAGGTCTAGGATATCTTCAATTAAGGTTTCCGTATCTGGGCGAGGAATCAACACATCTTCATTGACATGAAAGTCCAAACCCATAAATTCTTTGTACCCTGTAATGGCTGCTACACTATATCCCTTCGCACGTTGTACCACTAGAGGCCGATACGCATCTAATTCAGCCTTGTCCAAAGGGCGGTCAAAGTTGACATATAAATACATGCGGTCACATCCCAAGCTATGAGAAAGCAGTACTTCCCCATCCAAGCGGCTTGATTCTATGCCTTTGGAGCGAAAATACTGCTCTGTCCATTGGAGTATGCGACTAATAGTCCATAACTCATTATCCATGTTGATTTGCCTCTTGCATTTTAGCGGCTTGTTCTGCTGTGATCAAGGCTTGGATTAGTTCGTCCATATCCCCATTTAATACAGCATTTAATTTGTATAAAGTTAAGTTAATGCGATGGTCTGTGACACGACCTTGTGGATAGTTGTAAGTACGAATACGCTCGGAACGGTCCCCTGTACCCACTTGGCTTTTACGGTCTGCTGCCATAGCGGATGTAGCCTCTTGCTCTGCTTTATCTTGTAGTTTAGCACGCAAAACACGCATGGCTTTTTCACGGTTTTTCAACTGGGAACGTTCATCCTGACAAGCTACCACGATACCAGATGGTTTATGCGTAATACGAACGGCAGACTCTGTTTTATTAATGTGCTGCCCACCCGCACCAGATGCACGGTACGTATCGATTTCTAAATCTTTTTCATTAATTTCGATGTCGATATCTTCTGCTTCTGGCAATACTGCCACAGTTACAGTAGACGTATGAATACGTCCAGAAGATTCTGTATCTGGTACACGTTGTACACGATGTACACCACTTTCAAATTTTAACTTAGAATATACACTGTCACCTTCGATGGAGAATACGACTTCTTTGAAGCCCCCTAATTCTGGCTCGTTCGCATCGATGATAGTACATCTCCAGCCTTGCGTTTCTGCGTACTTTGTGAACATACGGAATAAATCCCCTGCAAACAAAGCTGCTTCATCACCGCCGGCACCACCACGAATTTCGACGATAATATTTTTATCATCATTTGGATCCTTTGGTAATAGCAAAATATGTAACTCTGCTTCTAATTCATCACGGCGAACTTTTAATTCATTCAATTCTTCTTGTGCCATAGCGCGGAAATCTTCATCTAGGCTTTTATCACCTAATACTTCCAACGCTTCTTCAATACCAGCTAAGACTTGTTTGTATTGACGAAATGTGTTGACCGTATCTGTTAATGACGCATGTTGACGAGTCAATTTACGCCACTCGTCTTGACGCGCAATCACATCTGGGTCAGAAATGCGTTGTTCCAAGTCTAAAAATTTATCTTCAATCACTTGTAGTTTATCTACTAACACGGTGACTCCTTTCTATTCTTCTTCGTATGCATCTTCTTCACTAGGTCGCACTGATGTTAAGGCACGAATGGCCACTTCAATTTGATCATCCTCTGGTTCTCGTGTTGTCATGTATTGCAACACAAGCCCTGGGGCGATCATGGCTTTCACCAATGGGTTTTGAGAACGTCCAGCGAATCGAATGAGCTCATAGGAAATGCCCGCTACTACAGGCATAAGAGCTAATCTCGATATGATGCGTTCCACTAAATTTGGCCATCCTAGAAAAGCAAATACAAATATACTCACCACCATAACGAATAGCAAAAAGTTTGTGCCACAACGAGCATGTAATCTCGAATGGTTTCGCACTTCTTCTACCGTTAATGGTCTATCATTTTCATAAGTGTGAATGGTTTTATGCTCCGCCCCATGATACTGAAAGACGCGCTTAATATCTGGGGTTAATCCGATAGCAAAAATATATAGTAAAAAAAGAACTAATCGAATGGTTCCTTCATATAAATTCAATATCATGTGATCTGAGCCAGCACCAGGCATAAATTTTGCTAGCCACGTTGGCAAGGCAATAAATAATGCTGCTGCAATGAGCACAGATACAGTCATAGTGATAGCAATTTCCTTGTTCGTTACTTCTTCCTCTTCTTCACCAGAAGCTTGTGCCGAAAACGATAAGGCTTTCATTCCAATCACTAAGGATTCAAACAAAGCTACAGTTCCACGTAAGAAAGGCAGTTTTAACACAGGATACTTGTCTTGGATAGATTTTGTAGGCTCTTCTTTTACCGTTATAGTTCCATCCGGTTTACGACAAGCTATGGCCATAATCTTAGGCCCACGCATCATAACCCCTTCAATCACTGCTTGACCACCAACAAATTTCTTTACTCGTTGCTCAGTCATAGGTCCTCCTGTAAAACAAATATAGGCAGAGCCTTAGCTCTGCCATTTAATTTGTATAGTTTGTATAAGCAATTATTTGCCGTAACGTTTGTTAAATTGTTCGATACGACCGCGAGCTTTAGCCGCACGTTGTTGGCCTGTGAAGAATGGATGGCAGTTGGAGCAAACGTCCACGCGAAGATCACCTTTAACAGAGCCAGTTTTGAATGTGTTACCACAACCGCAAGTTACAGTTGCTTCCACATAATTTGGATGAATTCCTTCTTTCATGTATATACACCTCTTTTCAACGTCTAAACTATTCCTAAAGATTATAACACGAATCCCGTTATCTATGCAATACTAGGGACTATGACTTATTCAGATTTTTATAATGCTACACTCATCTGTATACCCAGCACTCGATATGGCACTATAAATCCATTTGGTACTTTTAATGGTGTGGATAGAAATATATTGTAGTTAGCACTTCCATAGTGTCCTTTCATACCAATAGCTCCACCCCATGACTCTGTACCCAATATATCTTCCGTGGATTTGCCGTACACCTTACCATAATCTAACCCTACATACACTGTATGATTCTGATTTAATGATACATCTAAGGTATTCCGTACGTAAAAGCCTTGCTCTGCAGCTAGGTTTCTATCTCCAGTAAAGCCACGCACCGTATACCATCCACCGATGTTAAAGAACTCACTGCTATAGAGGTTACTATTCGTATACTGTCCTTTTGCTTCCATTGTATAGGTTGCTTTTCGATTCCAAAGCGTCAATGTACGCTGATAATTCACTTTCCCTGTATATATATGATACTGTATGGTGGCTTCTCCTAAATAATCGGTAGGACCAGGACTGGCCCACCAAGGAACACCTCTTTCATATTGTACTGTCCAATCTAAACTTCCATTCTTGCTGTATCGTTTTTGATGTATCCCTATGGACCAAGAAGTGGTGTTTCTCCGTTGCACCTCAATTTCACTACCATTGATAAAGGAATGTCTTGTCTTATGTGTAAGGCCTTGAATTAACTCTGTAATCTGTTGACTATTCCTATGTAATACATGTTTCCATCGTAGTTCATCGCTAGTAAAGTTACCACTAGAGATAAATGGCTTAATGGCATAGCTAACTCGTTGTTGATAATTTGAGTTAGAATGGCTCAAGGTAATGCTATCATGTCCAATAGGTATTTGGTATGACACATAATTTGATGTACTTCTATTGATACTATCTGAGTGCCTAGATCGAGTTAAGCTATAGTACAAATTATCACTACGATCCAATGGTCTACCTACCGTGATAGATACATTACCTTGTAATCGACCTGTTCCTTCATTGCCAAAATTATCAACTCCTGTAGTGACGTCTACTTTAGACTTATTTTCTATCTGAAATACCACGATAGATGTGCCTAACTTGCTTCCTGGTTGTAACTCCACTTTAGCCTTCTGATGAGGCACCATATTTAAATTATCTACACTTTGTTCTATCTTCCGTATATGTAAGATATCCCCTGTATGAAAGGCCAATGCATTTGTATAATTACCAGACACACCCTTAAATTGTATTTTCTCCACAGTTCCTACTAGCAAGGATAACCGAAGTGTGCCACTTCCTATATTTTGAGGCTCCATATAAACCTTAGATGTAACGTACCCTCTATCTAGTAAGGCTCTATTAAGTTCCTGCAACAAGGCATTAATTGTTTCTATCCCATACGATTGATGTTCTTTCTTAGCCACCATAGTTTGCAGAAAACTAAACTCTGGTGGAACCTGTGAAAGTTCAATATGATGAATTAAAAATTCAGGTTCCTCATTAGATAGTTGATTTATCTTTTGAGGTACTATTCCCTCTGTAAGAACTGTGAAAGCCGGTGTTTCCTTTTGCTTCACATGAGATATAGAACGCTCCATCTGGTTTAGCAGTTTACCTTGTTCATCTATCGTATTGGCATTAACACCATAAAAGCATGACCCTATACACAAACAGACAAGACCTGCCACTATTTTATGTGCTGTCAAACCTATACTCCTTTACATCACAATCTGTTATATCTCTCGGAACGATCTTCTAATGACTTCTCTCGTGCCTGAATTTCTAATTTTTTCATAATTTCATACTTACGTTCATCCAAATCTTTTTCTTCAATAATAGAAATTCTAGGATGACTTAATTCTTTATCCTTCCGTATATCCTTTAGTAATTCAATAATCTTTTCTTTTTCCTCGTCTGTCATATTTTTATTTAATACCACAGTAGTATCACCATTAAATACGAATGCACTTATAAATCCAATTGAGCCGTACGTATATTGAAAACTTCTAGTAAAATATTGCGCCTTCACATAAGGTTCTATCACTCTCGAATGATTTCCAGATTCCATGACAGCTACATATTTTCCAGTGATCATATTTTTTTAACATTCAAGGATGGAGGCTTATATGGTGTATACAATATCTGAGCCACTAATGACATAATGCCTATATAGGCAAGTATTAAAATAATCTCTACACTATATTTCTTAATATATCCAATCATATCTATAGCACTCCTATAATATCTTATAATATCAACTTTCATGCCAATTCATCAGAACAAATATTGATTTCATCTATACTTTTGAAAGTTTAAATTTCCAACAACTTGCACAGGATACATATGCTTTGAATAGAAATAGAAGTATAAAAGATATATTTCAAAATATGACGCATTCTATTAGTGAGGGATGATAACAATTCCTCATGTATCCAATAGTAATACCCTATAATGGTGTAAGTTATTATTAATAGGGAGTTCCATTTAATCCACTCCTCTGTAAATCCAAATCGAATTAATACACCAAAAGATACAGAGAATATTAATACTCGTAAAATATGAATCCCTATATTGGTAAAAACAGTATATCTTTTGTTATTGTATTTAAAACAATATATGCATAACGGAATCAATCCAATGCAATTATAAAACAAAAACAAAATATCCTCCACATCAGCTCCATAGCCATCAAGTATTTGGAGTGTTGTTTTGATGATTTCATGCATTGGTATCCTCTTTCACTAAATGACCTAACTTATTTCTCATCTTATCGATAAAATCATCATTTGCCTCTGCCACTATAAAGCATACCATATGAAGAGGTATAATAAACATAGCTGTAGCCCAAATGCTTGGAATATTCATTGATCTGAACCGTTTTATAGTAAATATAAACAACATATACTGAGAACCACCTATGATGATAGCTACTATTAAAGCAAGAATATCAACCTCTGCTCCATTTTTCTCTAAAATAAGTGCAGGAATCCCTAGTAGCCATGACCATAATATTATCCAGCCTAAACTTTTATTATAACCTTTTGTCGAAAGTGGTTTATATGGATTAAAATTATCTTTTATTCTCTGCATGATCATTTATTATATTCCTCCTTTAATTCACTTACTTCATCTTCTAATAACTCTTTCCCCTTTTTTTCGCCATAAAATTTATCTTTCATTGCTGTAAGGTTAAGATTTAAAGACCCTTCGCCTCCAGCTCCTACATATGTACTTCCACCTATATCAAATATCGTATCATCAAGCCCAGTATATAATGAAGCCCCGCTTACTTTATTAAATGATCTTAATAGATTAATATTAACTGTCGTTTCATTATCTCTAATGTTACTCGCATTTGCCACATTAACAACATTTGCTCCTAAAGAAAAATTTTCAGTTGCTTCTGCACCAGCCCCTATTTTAGAAATAATTACCAACCCTTTGCGACTTGTATCATAATCAAGATGGGATGAGGCGCCTATATCCCCTCTCACAGGCCCTATCTTTCCACTTATTCCTAGACCAACTCCTATGCCACCATTTACCGAAATAATATCTCTTTTAGGTAACTTATCTGCATATTCTTCTAAAATTCGAATCATCTCTCCAGTTAAACCGTTCTCATAATTATAGCTATAATTTAACCCTAATATACGAGCTGATTCTTCTAGTTCATCTATCATCTGAGATTCGGCTGCATCTGATAGGTATTTATTGTTATTACTAATAATAATTGCAGATTCAAGTACTTTAATAATACCATCTTTATGGTTTCTTCTATTATTATCTACAAGATACCTATAAATTGCATCTTCATAGTAACTTTGTTGATAATTTGATAATCCATTCCACTTAATCCCATAATGACTAATACTCCCACCTAGCTCTCCAGTTCCTCCAGCAAGTTTATCTGTTGCATATCCCAAGGCATATGCTAGCCATTGTGCCCGTGCCGGATCGCCATTAGATGCCTCTAATATAGCTGGTGCTAGAAGTTCAGATAGTCCACCTGCAGTAGTACCTATACGTGTATTACCATTCAGCATATTGGAGCTTATATTGCCTACTATGGCATGTAACGCCACTTTTTCTGATGAGCCTTCCTTCCAACCTGCCATATCAGAAATATGATGAATCGCCTCATTGGCATATCGATTAAATAACTTCACTAATTCTTGGCGTTCTTGTATATCTTGCTTGTTAAAAATAGTATCTAATGCTTGAAGGCTATGATTAATATCTCTATTAATTTGGCTCACATCCACTTTAGGGTTCTCTACATCAATCTTTCCATGCGCAATAGCAGATTTTGTCACACTGTATACTTCTTTTCTTTCACCTGGCAACATATTTGGTAATAAACCGATTTGATTATGCAAGCTATTAACATACTTGAGGTGGCTTGTATAGTCCTTATCTTGATTCAACTGTTGTAAGTGTTGTATCTTAGCTGGAATGCTAAGATTTTTATCTGTGAGTATAGCATTTTTTCTATCTCTCATGTGTTGCAAAGACTGCCTATACTGTACGTCAGATAGGTAAGACACTCCCTTAGACCCATAGGTATACTTCGCTCTATTCTCCATATCCTTCATAACTAGAT
>CAUUEA010000019.1:0-32517 GCA_963544145.1 uncultured Veillonella sp. | reverse complement strand
TGTCATATGGTTTTACGAAGTCAACGTTTGTACCATTGCCTTGTAAGTTCCAACCTGCGCTCAATACGTCAGAAACTGTCGCTGCATTGTTGCCAATGTAGTTAGGGTTTGCCACACGTTGTTTAGGATCTGTTGTGATATTGCCATTTGCATCGATGTAATTACCATTGTCGTCCACTTTATATGGTGTGTTCAAATCTGCTGCTTTTTTCGCCGTGATTGGAGCTTTTGCATTACCAGTATTGGCATTTGTCTCTTCATCTGTAGCTTCTGTTCCATCTGGGTTGAAAGCTTGTTTTTTCTTGTCATCTACAGTTGGAATGTTGTTTTTCACATTTTTCAATGTAGTTGGAGCATTTTCACCTTTTGTGCCGTTAGGGCCGTTGACGGATGTTACTACGTCTGTTGCTGGTGTTTCAGCGCCAGTACCATCTGGATTCTCGAAGAATTTCAAAGTTTCTGTATTAGTAGCTGGATCAGTTACTTTTTTAGGATATACTTGTGTACCATCTGCTTTTGTATACACCACTGGTGTAACAGAGTTATTTGTAGCTACTTGATTATCTACGCTTACAGTGATTGTACGCACGCCATCTGCTGTTTTACCAGATACAACTGCTGCACCAGTGCCTACGAATTTCACTTCGTTAGCATTTTTCACAGCTTCAGAGTAAGAGTTACCTAAATCACCTGTTGTTTTGTCAGAAGATACAATCCAACCCATATTACGTAAATCACCTACAGTTGCCGCTGTGTTATCAGATACATTAGTATTACCTAGATCACGCAATGCATTTTTCGCTGGTGCCTTACCATCCACCGGTGCATCGTTGTAATTGGTCAAGTTACTTGTCACATTATTTAATGCCGTTGGGCTAGTTGTACTAGTTTTACCATTCGCTGGTGTTGGGTTTACTAAAGACGTATTCGCTACATTCACAGATGGGATTTCTTGTCCATTAGCATCTACAGGAATACCTCGATCATTCACTTTCGTGCTTGGTTGACCGTTTCCATCTAATGGTTGCCCCTTATCGTTTACTTTGTAGTATTTATCACCAATTTTAGCTACTTTATTGCCATCTGCATCTGTATATGCTACAGGCAATCCTGTTACATTGAAAGTTACTTTACTTGTAGTACCATCGTCAGAAGTAGTGACTACAGCTGTTGTGTTAGCACCATTGACAAAGTTAACAGTGTCATATGGTTTTACAAAGTCACGAGCTTCCCCATTATTTTGTAAATTCCAACCCGCATTCAATACATCGGATACGGTAGCTGCATTATTACCAATGAAGTTAGGGTTCAATAATTTTTTATCTTCAAATACTGGAGCCCCATTTTCATCAACTTTTTGAGTATTTGTTGCTGGATCGATAACTGGCACTTTCTCTGTTTTGATTGTACCATCAGGATTCAATTGATAACGTTGTGCCATATCAGCTACTTCTGCCGCTGTGTATGGAGCTGCATTCGTAGTATCTCCAACCTTAGTTTCACCATCAGTAGCATTCACCTTACCAGGAATGTTATCTTTTGGATCTACCACTTGTTTCAAGTTAGAACCTACATTTGCCAATGGGAATGGATTCGTAGTGCTTCCATCTGTATTGTTCATAGATGCTTTAGCATCTGTCACAGGTTCAAGGCCTTTTATCTCGGTGAGGTCTAGCCCTTTAGGGTTTCTAATCACTCCATCAGGACCTTTTTCACTGCCTTGTGGATACGGTTTATTATCGATAAGAACAGTGCCTGCTGGATAATATTTATCTCCTACTTTTACTGCATCTGCTGGATAGAGTTTTCCATCAATTTCAGTCACATTGTTGCCTAGAGCTTGAACTCCTTTAGCATCGTAGAACTTACCATTCTCAAGTTTTGTTAATTTATCGCCTTTGCTATCTGTATATACCACTGGAGTATGTGCAGCTTCTACTGTTTTTTGTTCATTCACATCGATAGTAATCGTACGAATACCATTTCCGTCTGTTTCACCAGTCACAGTAGCTAAGTGTTTACCTACAAAGTTAACTTGGTTTGCATTACGCACTTGATCTGCGTAGTTATTACCAGGTGCACCTACAATCCAGCCCATATTTTGTAGATCCCCTACTGTAGCCGCATTGTTAGGATTGGAATTAGCAAAGTTAATCAAACCACCATTCGCAGTTTTGTTTGTCAATGGATTGTTAATTGGTTGCGCATCAGCTGCTGGAGTACCTTTCGCATCCACTTTGCCTGCTTCATACCATTTACCATCATTTGCCAATACTGCTGGAGTACCTTCAAAGTTATTTGCATCTGGTAACTTATTACCTTGGTCATCTACTTTTGTAGCATCATACCATTTACCATCTTTGGCTTGTTTCAATGGTACACCTGTAGTAGAGATTGGATTAATTGTAGTAGCTCCATTTGCCACATTACCCAATGGTGTTGGTGTATTTACACCTTTTGTAGGATTCCCATTAGGCACATTTGGATTTGCTAAGTTTGTATTAATTGTTGTTGGATTAACGCCTCCACGTGGAGTTACTGTTTTGCTACCATCTGGTTGCTCAACCACATCAATTTGATTGGATGGGTAGATATTACCATCATCAGCAATGGTATATCCATTCGTTGGATTACCTTCTGCATCACGTTGAATATCTGGTGTACCATCTGCTTTCACAGGGAAGTATGTATTGCCCACTTTTGTCACAGGCACTTGGTTACCATTAGCATCTGTTACCGTATTGGATACAGGCAATCCTGTGACATTCACTTGGATTTTGCTTGTTGTACCATCTGTGGAGCTCACAACAGTCGTATTACCACCGTCTGCAAAGTTCACAGTGTCATATGGTTTTACAAAATCTAGAGCTGTACCGTTAGTTTGTAAGTTCCAGCCTGCATTTAATACATCAGATACAGTCGCTACATTACTTCCTTTGTAGTTAGGGTTTGGTTGACCATCTGCTGTAGTAGGTTTTAATAAATTAGCTGCATCTCCTGCTGTAATTGGAGCCGCTGTTTTATCTTTACCAGCAACTGTAGTACCATCTGGGTTTGTTACTGTATTTGCTTCATCATTTACATTTGGTAAATTACCTTTTACATTGTTCAATGTTTTTGGTGTTTTACTGTTCATAGAAGTAACAACATCTTCTTTTGGTACAGGTGTCACTGGTGCTACTGGAGCGCCATTATTTGTAATGTTACCTGTTACAGGATCTTTTGTTGTATTTGGTGGATAGTAGTTACCATCAATTTTTACACTGTCTTCTGGAACGTAACCTTTTTCTGTTTTAAGTAAGGATGTTCCATCTGGACTTTTGAAGACAACTGCCTCTTCTGCTGTTTCCACAGTGATTGTACGGATACCATTTTTTGTTTCTCCAGTCACTGTAACACCATTTTTACCAACGAAGTCCACTTGGTTCGCATTACGAACTTGGTCTAAGTATCCATTCGTAGGAGCAGATACTACCCAACCCATATTACGTAAATCACCGATAGTGGCAACATTGTTTGGATCAGATTTACCGAAGTCAATCAAGCCTGCTGTTGGTGATGCTGCTGTAATACCAGGTACCACTGGTGTTGCTGTTGGATCTTTCAATTCTCCACGGTCTGATACTTTATCTTTCGGATACCATTTACCGTCGTTCGCTAATACCACTGGTGTTTTTGCATCCGCAGGCGTTACTCCTGTCATAGGAGATCCATCTGGATTTACTTTCGTTGCATCATAGTAATTGCCGTCATTTGCTAATTTTAATTCTGTACCATTAGCATCTCGTAAGTTGTGGGTTACACCACCATTACCTACATTGCCTAATTGTGTTGGCGTTGTACTTCTTGCATTTGTTGCTCCCGTTGTGTTTTCCACATTAGGATTCACCAGATTTGTTTTTAACGGCGTTTTGCTTGGGTCAATTTGAGCGATCACATTACCTTTTGCATCAACTAGATCGCCATTTGCATTTTTAGCAACTGCTTTATTACCAGTTGGGCCTACTGGTATACCGTCTTCACCGACTGTATAGTATCTATCACCTACTTTAGATACAGGAGCTCCTGTTTCTGTTGTATAAGTAATTGGCAATCCAGTTACACTATATCGAACTGAGCTTCTTTTACCATCTGCAGATACAGTGACTACTGCGGTTGTGTTCATACCATCGGCAAAGTCAACTATATCATATGGTTTCACAAAATCTTTCGCTACGTCGTTATTTTGTAAATTCCAACCTGCATTGAGCACATCGTTCACAGTAGCTGCTTGGTTGCCCTCTTTATTTCCTTCATCAAGAACAGGTTTTGTACCAGACGTAACAGCGTCTGAAGGTAAATGATCTTTTAAGTTGGTAACTGCACCATCTTTCACTACCGTATTACCTGTTTGTACAGTCGTGTACGTAGCTTTTGGATTTACATCATAACGTAACTTACCTGTTTCAGGGTTAACAGAGAATGTAGTATTATCACCACTTTCAAAAGAAGATTGAATTTGATCTTTTACCATGATGTTGGTAACAGCATCTTTCATGGATATTGTAATATCACGTCCATTTTGATCGATGGTTACATGCTCACCAGCAATAAATTTCACTGTTTCACCAGCATGTACCGCTTTATTAGAATCACCTGTATGCTTCGCTCCTGTTGCTGTACTAGCTTCTGTAGCCACAGTCCAGTGCGCTGCATTGATGGCATTTGCCACATCTTGTGCCGTTACTAAGGCATTCGTTGTAGGAACTGTCACTTTACCTAATGTAGTACTACCTGCTGTAGAATCTACTGTTAAAGCTGTTGTTTTTGGTGTTAATGTTAATTTTTTATCGCTTGCTGTGACTGTTAATAAATCTGTATTATCGCTTTCTACTGTTAAACGTTGGTCATGTAAACGAACATCGCCTGTACCTGTGTTGCCTTTGAAAGCTAAATTTACAGATTTTAGTTGTGCTACGTTCACCGCATCAGTGTCATTTGTGCCTGCTGCTACGCCTGTGATTTGACGAGTGAAAGGTGTGTTATTCAACGTACCACCTACAGAGACAGCACCTTGACCAGATGTTAAGGCATTATCTGCATTATCATGTAATTTAGCATATTTATTAACGCGAGCAGTGCCGTCTGCATCACCATCTACACCAATTCCAGATACACCACTTGCCACAGATGCCACAGAACCAGTACCTAACGCAACGCCACCTACTGTACTTACCGTTGCATTTTGTCCCAATGCTAATCCTTGTGTCGCTGTAGCACCTACTTGTGCATTTTGACCGATAGCAACAGCTGCTGTGCTTTCAGATTTGGCTTTAGAACCAATCGCAATCGCTTCTGCTGCTGTTGCCTCTGAAAGTGCACCTACCGCTGTACTATCCATAGCCGTTGCTTGCGCACCAGCACCTAGAGCTGTTGCATTAGCCCCTGTCGCTTCCGTATTTACTTTTGTTCCATCTGCTTTAGTAGCTGTAGAACCAATCGCTACAGCACTTGTTTCAGATGCTTTTGTGCCTGCACCATAAGCTGTCGCATTTTCACCTGTGGCAGTTGCATTGGTACCAGTTGCTAGTGCATTTGTATTGGTAGCAGATGCACTTGGTCCGATGGCAATCGCATCTGTACCTGTAGCACCTTTATTTTGTCTGTTTGGTTCTACTGTAGAGTTAACAGAGAAGTATTTTACGCCATCGGCAATGAATTTCTCAATAACAGCATTCACCTGAGAACCATTGATAGCATCTGTAGAATCTTCTGCAATTCGACCAGCTGCTACGTTTTTCAATTGACGTTCTGCTCCGGAGGAACCGAAGGATACTACGTCACCTTCAGAAGTATTTAAACCGCCGGCCCATTTGAAAGTATATACTGCTTTAGGGTCATCACTAGCTACCCATTTACCATCTTTATCATAACTTGCATCTAATTGACGAGTACCTACTAAATCTGTTGTAGATCCAGTACCAATAGCTACTGCGTTTTGACGAGTTGCTTCTGCTCCTGTACCTAATGCTAAGGAACCAAGGGCATTAGCACGAGAACCTGCACCAAAAGCAGATGCTAAATCACCTTTTGCCAAAGAGTGCACCCCTACAGATGTAGACGCATGACCATTCTTGTTCTCATCTAGATTGTAATCTAATTCTGATGTGTTCATTGTTTTGCCAGTTAATTCAGCATAGGCGTCAGACACTTTTCCCGTCTTATTTTCAGTGTCTACAAAGGTATATTTACGAACTACATCTTGTCCATTAATACGCTCTGTCACATCGTATTGTCTTGTTGCTCGGGATCCATCAGGATTCTTTTTCTCTGCTAAATAGTTAATCGATTGATTAGCTGCATTAGAAATATTGGCACCACCGATCATAACAGAGGAGTCACCTTTTGCATTCGTAGATTGACCAATCGCAATAGCACCTTGTTTACCGCTGGCTTTCGCTTTATAGCCCATCGCAATATCGCCATATTCCGCCCAAGAAGCAGTACCTGCTGCTAAGGCATAAGCACCATTCGCTACAGAACCCATACCGATGGCTACCGCAGCTTCTGCATTTGGTTGTACCGTAGAACCAGCACCGATGGCTGTGGCACCGAAAGCACCCATACGAACTACGGAGTTAGTACCGATAGCTGTACCCAATGCTGTCGTAGAATGGGCTTCCATACCGATAACGACGGAACCAGATTGACCATATGTAGATTTATACTCAGTCGGCATACCACGACCTACTAGCTTATAATATTGTCCCTCTACGGTTCTTTCACTTTCCGTATAAGCTAAATTATAATCATCTATTGTACTTACGTTAGTTCTAGCCACTGCATCGTCTGTTGCAACTTGATATTTATTATGACGCAATTGATCCGTATCATTACCACCTAAGGCAACAACACCATCACCAGCTACTACTTGCCCACCGATTGCGATAGATTGGTCACCTACGGCACGGGATTCTACACCGATGGCAGTCCCTTCATTGATATGATTTTTACGATAGAATACTAAGCCATTATGAACAGAACCTGCTTGCAATGCTGCTTTAGTATCTGCCGGAGCATTCGCATCGACACCATAACCAGCTTTAACAAGAACCTCTGCATTACTATCTGCATTTGTATCATTGCTGACTAATTTTCGATTGTTGTTCGGATCTACAATCACACCCGCACCAGCTTGGAAACCAAGTGCTGTGGAGGCGTTCAAACGGTATTCACCATTTTCACCAAATGCTGTATAGGCACCACGACCTACAACTGTATTAGGACGATTTGGATTACCAGAGCCTTCACTGAAGGCATCACGGCCGATAACCACAGTACCTTCCGCATCATTTGTAGTTTTAGCATTTTTACCGATAACAATACTAGTGTAACCTTTTGCGTTAGTATCTGTACCAATCGCAATTGTATCTTGACCACTACTAATTGTTGCCCCTTTACCTATAGCGACAGAACGTGCCTCAGTCGCTTTTGAGTTTACACCGATTGCCACAGCGGAATCTGCCGTTGCAGCTGTACCATTTGAACCTAAGGCAACGCTATTATCACCACTTGCAGTCGTTCTATTCCCTATAGCCATACTGGTATTCCCAGTTGCTTTAGCATTCCATAAAACGGCAAAACTATCGCCACCTGTTGCCTGCGCGCCATTTCCAATTGCCGCTGAGACTCCATTAGCAGTCGAGTTATTTCCCAATGCTACAGCCTCATCACCACCTGTGCCAGGGGGATTAACCGCACCTACTGTACTTGTTACAACAGGGCTTACCGCCATAGCCATGGCAGCAGAGCTAATAACAATAGCTTTCGCCTTATTACGACCTACCCGTTTTGCTAATTCAGACACTACTACATAGCATCCCTTAGTCTTATTCCAAATTACCTTATATACATGATTTAAACCCATATATACGTCTCCTTTTCCTGTACTACCCGTACTATAAAACTTTAACTACTATTTTTTTCGATACTTGTATATCTTACTTAATTATTATCTACTTGTAGAATTCTAGTTCATAACCACAAATAAACCTTTGGTATCCCAAAGGTATAATAAGTGAAAGCTATATTTATCCATGCACTAAACATCTACAAAACGCAAAACTTTGGATTTGCAATCGATTCATTGCATCAATTTAGTTCTATATATTTCGATATTATTATAACTGAATTTCTATACATAATCAACCCTTCCTTTGAAAAATCCTTTAAATCCATTGAGTTTATAGTCTCTATAGAATATTTTTTAGACTAATTTACCGATTCATAAAACCATCATTTATGAATATAAATTTATAAATTTATTTAGTATATTCATCAAAATAACTCGATATAGCCTATATATGTATTTTTATTCTCTTATGATTTTAGGGGATAAAAATATATTACTATTAGATATCATTTTAACTAAGAATATAATTATTCAAAATGTTTACTTTTAATGCAAAATTATGAAGATAATGCCATGCCGAACAGCAAACTAAGCAAAGCGCAAGTTTGCAAATGACACCGCCACAAACCCCCTGATAATTAGCTCAAGATGGTATAGTCGTGCTCTTTCCTTCCACTGAGGAACGCCGTTACGAGTAGTAGCCTTTGTGGCGTTCCTTAACTACCTAAATGAAACTAACACAAGAAGAGCACGGCGTGCCCCGAACAAACATTATGAAATACCGTTTGTGAGGGGTATGCCGTGCTCTTCCCTTTACCCTATTCAGTTACAAACGCCACAAGGCTACATAGCATCACAAGTGACGATTGTATTTACACCTGAACTATGCTATAATTAAACCAACAAAAGAAGAGCCATCGACGTCTGCTAGCGTTAGGCTCATCTCTGGGAATTACAAATAAGAAATGGCCTAACGTGTTAAGGTGTGCTAGACCTTATACGTTAGGCTTTTTCATTAATTAGTTTATTTAAACCAATCAATGAGATGTACTAGTAATTTTAGAATTAAAATCAATAGATCAATTTTTCTAAATTTTTTCATAGTACCACCTCCTCCCATACTAGGAAGAGATGAGCCTAACAACACGTCGATGACTCTTGTAATTTTATTATAGCATAATCTATTCGTATTGTTTATATAAACTTAATACCATGCCGAACAGCAAACTAAGCAAAGCGCAAGTTTGCAAATGACACCGCCACAACCCCCCTGAGGAACGCCGTTACAAGTAGTAGCCTTTGTGGCGTTCCTTAACTACCTACATTACACAAACACAAGAAGCCCGTAACATACCCCTGAACAAACATAACCACTGTATAGTTTGAGAAGGGTGTGTGTTACGGGCTTCCCTTTATCGTATTCAATTACAAACGCCACAGACTACATAGTGAAACAAATGACGATACATTATGAAATACCGTTTGTGAGGAGTATGCCGTGCTCTTCCCTTTATCTTATTTAGTTACAAACGCCACAAGGCTACTTAGCGTCACAAGAGAGGACTGTAACACTGTCAGGAAATTTTAATAGGAGAAATTGCTTTTACGTAGAATTGTACCCCTATAAGGCAGAGGTATATCTATCAGCCTGGTATCTGCTTGTGGTATAATTTAATTAAGAATGAAGGTGAGGCATTGTATGCGTATTAAATCATTCGACGAACTGACCATTCAGGACAATTTCATCTTTCAGAAAGTTATGTTAAAGAAATCGATTTGTAAGGCCGTGTTAGAACGATTCTTGGACATTTCAATTAAGGATATCGTCTACACCCAGGAGGAGAAAACACTGGATGTCAGTTTAGAAACGAAAAGCATTCGTTTAGATGTATTTGTAAACGATGACAAGGGTACCGTGTTCAACATTGAAATGCAAACCAGCAAGGACATGGAAGACCTGGTGAAACGCACACGTTTTTACCAAAGTATTTTGGACATGTACCATTTACAAAAAGGACAGAAATACATGACCTTAAATGATTCCTATATTATTTTTATCTGTACATTTCCTGTTTTTACTGGACATCGTCATAAGTACACTTTCAAGAATCTTTGTATAGAGGAACATGATATCTTGTTGAACGATGGGGCTACGAAACTATTTTTAAGCACAAAAGGCACAATAAATGACGTGTCGAAGCCTTTACAACGTTTCTTGGAATACGTGGATGGTCATGCTGCCACAGATGATTTATTACGAGATATTGAAAGTGCCGTAGATGAGGCAAAACATTGTGAAGCTTGGAGGGAGGAATATACCATGCTATCCATGGATCATTATACATATTGGAAAGAAGGTATCGCCGAAGGAATACAACAAGGGATAGAACAAGGCCTTACTGAGGGTAGTATGAAAGCTAAAACTGAAGTAGCCTTACAGATGTTACGTAAAGGGTTATCCTTGGAATTCATCGCTGACGTCACTAACCTTACGGTAGAACAAATCACTACAATAGGGAAAGAACACGAATTGCTTTAAGCAGTTCCCAATCGTAGCTATCCTTCTCTGAGGAACGCCGTTACGAATAATAACCTTTATGACATTTGTAATATTCCTAACAACTGTGCTATAATTAAACCAACAAAAGAAGAGCCATCGACGTCTGCTAGCGTTAGGCTCATCTCAGAAAACAACATAACTGGATTTGCCTAACGTGTTAAGGTGTGTGAGACCTTATACGTTAGGCTTTTTCATTGTCTACTTAAGTAGATCAATGAGCTGAATTGCTAAACTAGCAATAGAAATAATCAAAGAGATTTTTTCATATTTAGTCATAGCAACCACCTCCTCCCATACTAGGAAGAGATGAGCCTAACAACACGTCGTTGGCTCTTGTAATTTTATTATAGCATAATCTATTCGTACTGTTTATATAAACTTAATACCCTGCCGAACAGCAAACTAAGCAAAGTGCAAGTTTGCAAATGACACCGCCACAACCCCCCTGAGGAACGCCGTTACGAGTAGTAACCTTTGTGGCGTTCCTTAACTACCTAAATGACACTAACACAAGAAGAGCACGGCGTGCCCCGAACAAACATTATGAAATACCGTTTGTGAGGGGTATACCGTGCTCTTCCCTCCCCCTGAGGAACGCCGTTAGACGTAGTAGCCTTTGTGGCGTTCCTTAACTACCTACATTACACAAACACAAGAAGAGCACGGTGTGCCCCCGAACAAACATTATGAAATACCGTTTGAGAGGGGGTATACCGTGCTCTTCCCTTTGTACAAATTAGCTATACGAACGCCACAAGGCTACATAGCGAAACAAGTGACGACTTACTTTTTGATCCAAGGCATCAATTTACGTAATTCGCCGCCTACTTCTTCTACTTGATGTGCTGCAGATTGTTTACGTTGTTCTTTCAAATAAGGGTAACCTGCTGCATAGTCACCAAGGAATTGATCAGCAAATTTGCCGTCTTGAATATCTTTCAATACACCACGCATAGCTTCTTTCGCTGCTGCTGGAATTACTTTAGGGCCTGTTACATAGTCACCGAACTCAGCTGTGTTGGAGATGGATTTACGCATTGTTTCGAAACCACCTTCGTAGATCAAGTCGATGATTAATTTCATTTCATGAACACATTCAAAGTATGCATTAACTGGGTTGTAACCAGCTTCTACCAATACTTCGAAACCGGTTTGCATCAACGCACATACGCCGCCGCAAAGTACTGCTTGTTCACCGAATAAGTCAGTTTCAGTTTCTTGACGGAAGTCAGTTTCCAAAATACCAGAACGGCCACCGCCTACACCAGATGCCCATGCCAATGCCACTTCTTTAGTGTCTCCGCTTGGATCTGCGTATACAGCGTACAAGCAAGGAACGCCAGAACCTTCTTGGAATGTACGACGTACTAAGTGACCAGGTCCTTTAGGAGCTACCATGAATACGTTTACGTCAGCAGATGGTTTAATTTTACCGAAATGAATGTTGAAACCATGAGCAAATGCCAAGTACGCACCTTGTTTAAGGTTAGGAGCGATGGATTTTTCATATGTTTCTGCTTGCAATTCATCTGGAATCAAGATCATCACAACGTCTGCACCTTTTACAGCCTCGCCTGTTTCTTTGACTACGAAACCAGCTTCTTCTGCTTCTTTCCAAGATTTGGAACCTTCACGAAGACCGATTTGTACGTCCATACCGCTTTCTTTCAAGTTCAATGCATGTGCATGACCTTGGGAACCGTAGCCAAGAACTGTAATTTTTTTACCTACTAATGCTTGTAGATTGCAATCTGCATCATAAAATACTTGTGTGCCTAAAATGTTACCTGCCATTGTGATAACCTCCTACTGTGTAATACATTTATTAATGTTTATAATTTACTAGATTTTCTAGTGAAATTCAACTAATTTTCAGCCTTTCGGCTTACGGATTTACCATACTTACTATGATAAATCGGTATGATTAAAAATATCTTTGTACACTCTATAAAAACATTTTATGAAAGTACTTGTAGCCAAGGTCGATCTTGGACCCAAGTCACTTTCACAGACAAACCATAGAGTGATGATAAAATTTCATCGGTAATGACCTCTCGTTTCGGCCCCGATTGAAAGATTTTGCCTTCTTTTAATAATGCCACATGGGTTACTGTGGGAAGGATTTCCTCGATTTGGTGCGTCACATAGATGAACGGACAAGGACTGTTCTGAGTTCCACATTGATTGAGATGGCGAAGCAATTGTTCTCGGCTCGGTACGTCTAGTCCATTGCATGGTTCGTCTAAGATGAGCAAGTCTGGACTCGTCATCAAAGCACGACCAATGAGGGCTCGTCGCTGTTCACCAGTGGACAATACTCCAAAGTGGCGATGTTGTAACTGTTGCAATCCCATATCTGTTAAAACCGCATCACAGCGTTGTTCTTCTTCCTCTGTCACCTCTCGGTACACGCCGATGGTGCCATGCGCTCCAGATAGCAAAATTTGTCGCACCGTTTCGTCTCGCATAGTTCGTTCAAATTGTCCCAAAGTAGAACTGACGAATCCAATCCGATCTTTCACGTCTTTCCACACGCATTGCCCAAAGGTATGCCCTAGGACACGCACCTCACCACGGGTAGCACAGGTGTAGGCCATAATCATGCCAAGTAAGGTGGACTTACCTGCCCCATTGAGACCCAATAGGGCCCAATTTTCCCCTGTGTTCACGTGCCAGTCTACACCTTGTAGAATCGCCTCTCCATTACGGACGAAGGTAACCCCCTCATAATGCAACAACTCACCATGTTTTGGTTCTAGTATGGTCATTACATTTTTTCTCCACGGCTCATAGCAGTGCAACCTGTTTTCGCAATTTCCAGAATGCCATATTCTTTCATAATTTCTATGAAAGCATCTAGTTTCTGCGTTTCTCCTGTAATTTCTATAACGATAGAGCTAGGCCCTACGTCGAGTACATTGCCACGGTACACATCTGCTAATTGGATGATTTGTGGTCGTACCGACACATCGGCTTTTACCTTGATAAGCATCAATTCACGGCGCACCACTTGTTCTGGAGAGAACACTTTCACTTTGATGGCATCCACTAGTTTGTAGATTTGTTTTTGGATTTGGTCCAATTGCACTTCGTCTGTTTCCACCGTTAAAGTAATCCGAGCTTGATCCTTTGGAATGGAAATACCCGATGTCATTTGGGTTACGGAATAGCCACGACGATTGAATAAGGACAAGATTCTAGCCCCAATACCTGGTTTGTTTTTTGTAATCACTAACACTTGGTGTTGTTGTACTTTACTCATTGTCAGGGCCTCCTTTCAATCCCATCATATCTTTGGCTGTGCAACCGGCTGGAATCATTGGGAATACATTTTCTTCTCGTTCTACCACGCAGTTAATTACCACTGGCTCGTCAGATAGGATCAAATCTCGTAATTGGCTGCGCAAATCTTCGATGGTGGATAATGTCACCCCTTGTACGCCATAGGCTTTTGCCAAGGTTTCAAAGTCTGGATTCACCTCTAAATCTACAAAGGAATAGCGACGTTGATTGAACAACTCTTGCCATTGACGAACCATGCCCAAGAAACCATTATTGATGATGACCACTTTCACAGGGATATTATAGGCTTTCAATAAGAGCAATTCTTGGCTGTTCATTTGTAAGCCCCCATCACCTGTGATGAGTACTACCTTTTTATCTGGTTGTGCCACTTGTGCACCGATGGCTGCTGGCAAGCCAAAGCCCATCGTACCGGCACCACCGGATGTGATGATAGTATTCGGCTTGGAGAAGGTAATGAATTGAGACGTCCACATTTGGTGTTGTCCTACGTCTGTGACCACGATAGCATTGCCTTTCACGATATTGTCGATTTCTTGAATGACCTTTTGTGGTAATAAAGAATTTCCCTCATGAGGTCGCACTCGAATTGGATATTCTTCACGCCATTCACGGATGTGTTCCAACCAACTTTCATGCGTTTGTGGAGTCAATTCATGATTCATTTCATTTAATACATGTTTCAAGTCACCTACGATTGGCACATCGATAATTTTATTTTTACCAATTTCAGCTGGATCAATATCTACATGGATGATCGTAGCATCTTTACAGAACTCCTTTGGTACCCCTGCAATACGATCGTCGAAACGAATTCCTAATGCTAACACTACATCTGCTTCATTCACAGCATAGTTAGCATATACTGTACCATGCATGCCTAACATACCTAGCGATAATTGGTGTTCTCCTGGAAAGGACCCTAAACCCAATAACGTATTCACTACTGGAACTTGGCATGTAGTAGCTAATTTGTAAAGTTCTTCTGTAGCATTCGATAATAGGACACCATGGCCTGCTATGATAAGCGGTCGTTTCGCACCTTTCAATAGATCGATAGCTTTCTTGATTTGTTTTGGATGCCCAATGTAATTCGGATCATAGCCTTCAATAGAAATTGGTTCATTAAAAATAGCTTCAAATTCTTCATAGGAAATGACATCTAATTGCGCATCTCGTGTGATATCTACTAGCACGGGACCTGGTCGACCGGTAGTCGCTAAGTAGTACGCTTCTTTCACAGTGCGTATCATGTCTCGGATATCTTTCACCAAATAGTTATTTTTCGTCACCGGCATGGTAATACCCACGATGTCCGATTCTTGAAAGGCATCTTTTCCTAGTAAGTGGCTGCACACCTGACCTGTAATGGCCAAGAGAGGAATAGAATCCATGTGCGCCGTCATAATGCCAGTCACAAGGTTTGTAGCACCTGGACCTGACGTAGCTAAGCAGACCCCACATTTACCAGAGGCACGGGCGTAGCCATCTGCTGCATGGGCCGCCCCCTGTTCATGACGTGTTAAGTAATGATTGATTCCCTTAAAATCATATATTTCATTGTAGATAGGAATTACGGCACCGCCGGGATAGCCAAATATATCTGTCACGCCCAAGCGCTTCAATGTTTCTAGGAGTATACGAGCTCCTCGAATCATCTTCTGTTCACTCATAGTTTGTCCTCTTTCTTTATGTATCTTATCCATTAGTCATGTTCATTAAATTCATTAGAGCTAATACGGTGAATTGTATATCCACGATCTGCCATAGCCGCCGTAATTTTCTTGATATGATCTTCTCCGTTCGTTTCTACGGTCACCACCAATTCCACTTCATGGAATCGGTCCAAGTTTTTAAACTGATTATGTTCCAATTTGATGACATTCGCATTTTGTTCTGCCAAGATTTCAGATACCGCCACCAATTGTCCAGGTTTATCTGATAAATTTACAGCGAATGTGAAAATACGACCTCGTACCACTAAGCCTTTTGTAATCATGGACGCAATGGTTAATACGTCAATGTTACCGCCGCTTAAAATGCTGACCACTGTTTTGCCTCGTACCCGTAATTTTTTCAAACCTGCCACTGAAAGTAATCCAGCATTTTCACCGATAATTTTATGTTTTTCTGCCAACAATAGGAATGCTTCCATCAATTCATAGTCGGATACGGTTACAATTTCATCTACATAGTTTTCAATATATTCCAAATTCTTTGTGCCAATTAATTTCACAGCTGCTCCATCTGCAATGGTGCTCACAGATGGTAAGTTCACAGGCTTTCCTTCTGCTACGGCTGCTTTTGCGCTGGCTGCGCCTTCTGGTTCTACACCGATGATCTTCACTTGTGGGTTTTTCAGCTTTGCCGCCGCTGCCACACCAGAGATCAATCCGCCGCCACCAACTGGTACTAAAATAATATCTGCATTCGGTAGTTCTTCTAAAATTTCTAAAGCAATGGTCCCTTGCCCTTCGATAACATCTTCATCATCGAAGGGGTGTACGAACACATAGCCATGTTTTTCTTGTAGTTCACAGGCCTTTTCATAGGCTTCGTCATAGATTTCACCAGCTAGCACCACTTCTGCTCCATATTGGCGTGTGGCCTCTACTTTGATAAGCGGTGTATGGCGTGGCATAACAATGACTGCTTTTATGCCCAATCGTTGCGCTGCTAGCGCCACACCTTGTGCATGGTTGCCGGCAGAGGCGGCGATAACGCCGCACGCCTTTTCTGATTCTGTTAATTTAGAAATTTTATTGTACGCGCCCCGTAATTTGAAAGACCCTGTGCGCTGTAAATTTTCCGGTTTAATATATACATCATTGCCTGTTTCTCGGGAGTACACAGAACTATGAATTAACTTTGTTTTCACGGCGATGGTAGCTAATCGCTCCCTAGCCTCCATGAAATCGTATAATTTATGCATATAAACATCCTTTCCTAAGTTTGTATTCTATCTATGAATCTGTACTTCCCTCATAGATATATCTATCCTGCCTGCATTCCCTCTTATGCTTCGTCTAGGATTTCGATAGCACCTTGTGCCGCAGAGGATACATGCATAGCATATTTTTTCAAGTATCCTGTGACATCCGATTTGCGGGGTGCTAAGTTTGCTTTTCTTCGTTCAATTTCTTCCTCTGAAAGTTTTACATTCAAGGAACGGTTTGGAATATCGATTTCGATGATATCTCCATCTTCTACGATGGCGATAGTGCCACCAGAGGCCGCTTCTGGAGATACGTGACCAATGGATGCACCACGTGTAGCACCAGAGAAACGACCATCTGTAATCAAGGCTACGTCTTTACCAAGACCCATGCCTGTAATCGTCGCTGTTGGTGTCAACATTTCACGCATACCTGGACCACCTTTTGGGCCTTCATAGCGGATGATGACTACATCACCTTTCACAATTTTGTGACCCATGATGGCTTCTACCGCTTCTTCTTCGCTGTTGAAGACTTTCGCTGGACCAGAGTGAACCAGCATTTCTGGGTCTACAGCGCCCTCTTTAACAACAGAACCATCTGGAGCCAAGTTACCTTTCAATACAGCGATACCACCTGTAGTGTACACTGGATCGCTCCAAGGATGAATCACATCTTCGTCTAGGACTTTCACAGTTTTAGCAATCGTACCTTGGTCCACCAAGCTCACAGATTTCGCACCTTCATGCAAGTGACCTTGTTCTTGTAAACGATGCATTACCGCATACACACCGCCTGCGGCATGTAAATCTTCGATGAAATATTTACCAGATGGAGACAATTTCGCCAATTGTGGTGTCTCTCCTGCAATGCGGTTGAAATCGTCCAACGTTAAAGATACGCCCGCTTCATGGGCGATGGCTGGTAAGTGTAGGGCCGTGTTGGAAGAACCACCCAATGCCATATCTACAGCTACTGCATTTTCAAAGGCTTCTTTCGTCAATACATCTTTGGGACGTAAGCCTTCTTGTAATACTTCCATCACTTGCATGCCCGCACGTTTTGCTAAGCGCAAACGCTCGGAGTATACTGCTGGGATTGTACCATTACCTGGCAATGCCATACCCAACGCTTCTGTTAAGCAGTTCATAGTGTTCGCTGTATACATACCGGAGCAAGATCCACATGTTGGGCAGGCTACATTTTCAATATGTTCTAATTCTTCTTCGGAAATCAGGCCTGCTTCAAATTTACCAACTGCTTCGAACACGTCGGATAAGCCGATTTTTTTACCATTATGCACGCCTGCTAACATAGCACCACCAGAGACAAACACAGATGGTAAGTTTAAACGAGCCGCAGCAATCAACATACCTGGTACGACTTTATCACAGTTAGGAATGAACACCATTGCATCGAATGGAGTTGCCATAGCAGAAGCTTCAATGGAGTCAGCAATGATATTACGTGTCACCAAGGAATATTTCATGCCGATATGATTCATCGCCAATCCATCGCAGATACCGATAGTGTTAAATTCCATCGGAATACCGCCAGCCTCACGGATGCCATCTTTCACAGACTGTACAAGATTTTTCAAATGAATATGACCTGGAATGATTTCGTTGAAAGAATTGGCAATACCGATAATTGGTTTTCCAATTTCCTCGTTGATGAAACCTAATGCTTTTAATAATGAACGATGTGGAGCCCGTGTAGCTCCTTTTGCTACTCTATCACTGCGTACCATATGATGATCCTTTCTACGTATGTAAATATTTTTATAACACTTGTTATAGTTACATATTGTTGTCTATATACTATGTCTATTCACGAATTACATCAATGAGATTTTTATGAGACATATCTATTTGATTTTCCTTTGGAGTTTATTATATTTCTTGTAGATCTATAATCCATATCCGTTACTCTGACATAGTATGTTAGACATAAAAAAGGGCGATTCCTAGGAATCGCCTTTTACTATATATGTATGCACGTTAATCAAATAGACTACAACAACCTAGATTCCTTATGCTGTATACAAAGAAACCTAAGATGGTAGTTCTACCGATGAAAAGGCGACCTCTATGGAATTGTTAGTTCTAATGACGTTCACTACTAGGAACAGGACGAGCACGAGAATTGCTAACAATACCATGATAATCTCCTTTCTGTACGATATACGTACGAATCTTAACTATAAGTGTAATACTTTAAAAATTAAATAACTGTCTACTATTGTAACACCTTTGTCCACTGCGTGCAAGTACATATCTATATTTTTTTACTCATGTAAGTGTGTTATTTTCCACAATCTGTTATACTATAAGTGTTACTTCCCCCATACTGGTAACAGAAAGGGGGTGAACCTAATGTTAACATTAATTATTACACTTTTTATCTCGATTACGGCAAATGTTCTCGCTTATTACATTTGTAAATGGTTAGATCGAGTATTTAAGAAGTAACTAGCCTAGCCTTGTCAGCTATATAGACAAATAAAAACACCCAGGTCTCGCCACCTGGGTGTTTTTTGTGAACCTAATGTTAACTATTTTCACACTTTTTTCGCTTGCCCACATTATACCATAATTATAAAAAAATTAAAACCCCACGGTTGGCCGACCGTGGGGTTTCTTTTGTTTGTAATTGGAAAGTCCTTAATTTCATTCCATATCCATTATATCACTTTCATAATATATTTTCTAGTATATAAGAAACACCCAGGTGGCTAGACCTAGGTGTTTTTTGTAAACCTAATGCTAACTATTTTCACACTTTTTTCGCTTGTCTAAATTATAGCATAATCACTAAAAAAGTAAAACATTACTCTCCTAAAAAGCGTTTTGCCTCGCAGTAATTTACGATGCCTTCTACTACTTTTTTAGCTTCTCGCATAGCCAATACTACGGTGGCTGGTTTATGCACTACATCACCACCTGCGAATACGCCTTGACGGCTCGTCATACCATATGGCATATCTCGTGTCACTACATAGCCAGACTCATTCACTTCGATGCCATTCCCAGGACCTACTAAGCGTGTATTTGGTTTATGACCGATGGCCACGATAATTTTATCCGCTGGTAATGTAAAGTCTTCGTCAGTGCTTTTTACAGATCCATCTTCTTGTAGTTCTTGGCGTGTAAATGTTAAGCCTTCCACGATATCTGAACCTGTTACTTCTTTTGGAGACGCTAAGAATTCAAAACGAACACCTTCTTCTTTTGCTTCTTCAAATTCAGATGGGTTTGCTGGCATTTGCTCTTCCCCACGGCGGTAGGTCACGGTTACACTTTCAGCACCGAGACGAACGCAAGTACGAGCCGCATCCATCGCCACATTACCGGCACCGATGATAACAACTTTATCACCTTTGTATACAGGAATTAAAGACTCTTCCGCTCTGCCATTTTGCACTAACTGTACGGATGTCAACAAAGCCATCGCTTGTAACATGCCCGCTTTGTCATCACCCGGTAAAGAAATTTCTGCTGGTACATGTGTACCTGTAGCAATAAAGATAGCATCGAAGCCTTCTTCAAATAGTGCATCTAAATTACGATCTGGACCGATAGTCACATTACATTCAAAAGTAACTCCTAATGTCTGTAATCGTTTCACTTCACGGCGCACAATCTTCTTACCCAACCGGAACTCAGGAATACCGAATAAAAGAATACCACCTGGTTCATCTTGACGTTCAAACACCGTCACATCATACCCTAATTTTGCCATATCTCCAGCCACAGTTAAACCTGCAGGGCCAGATCCAATAATAGCAATTTTACCTTGATCTTTGCGATTTGGTTTTACTTTACGAAGATTATTGTCACTTTCAAAATCAGCTGCAAAGCGTTCTAATTTACCAATATTAATAGGTTTATTCGCACGATTTAAAATACATGCCCCTTCACATTGTTTTTCACGAGCACAAACACGGCCACATACGGCTGGTAAGCTACTACGCTCCGCAATAATATCGTTAGCCAATCCAAAATTACCATGCGCAATGGCTTGGATAAAGCGAGGAATTTCATTTTCAATAGGACAACCTGTACGGCACAATGGTTTCGCACAATTTAAACAACGTTTTGCCTCTATAAAAGCTTCCTCCATCGTATAATCTTTATCAAATTCTATTTCATGTCTTAACTCCATAAAGACCTCCTTGCACCACTCTGGTGACACACTTTTCCTTTACATACTCTATTTATAGGTTCTTATGTATTTCGATATTATAAATATAGTATACCATAGCCAACTATACTTCACTGTAACAATGGCTACATCCATTCTATATCTATGACTATCGGTGTTCCTTTTCTTAATGAAAGCACTAAAAGATATATCCTATAGTATACCATATGTGCATACTGTGTGTAACTATGTATTTTTAATCTAACAACTATCCTGTTCCTTATTAAATCATATAGCATATGTTACTGCATATTTTGTCTTTGGACCTGATCCAATTTTGATGACATAACCGCTTTCAATTAATTCTTTCACAGACTCTAATATTTTGCGTTTCCCATAGCCTGTTAGTTTTGCTAATTCACTGGATGACAATTCTGTGTCTTGTAATGCTTTATATATACGTTGCGCTGATGGGCTCATATGTATTGTATCTTGCATAACCACTGGTAATATTATTTTTATAAAATTTTCAGATATATCAAATACAGGTTGCCGTTTACAATGTTTATAGGATGCAATAATACGTTGTACCCCCGTGCCAAACTGTTCTATTAAGTGTAATCTAAAAAATACATTTCCTAGAACAGGATTCCGTAGCATCGATACTTCTTTATATAAATAATCTTCTTTTGAAAGTTGGTCTAACAGTCCACCAGGAGATGTAATTTCAATACGGTCATCATACATCGCTACTCGAATATGTGCAGATACATCCCAAGTTCTATGAATTAAAGCATTTGCTATGGCTTCACGGAATGCTTTCTCTGGTATGGTTTCCACCACAACTCGGTCTATCCCTTGTATCTCATCATATTGGTAATTTTCACGATATACACGCACTACCTCTTGATACGTTTTTAAAATTGATTGTCTTTCAAAAGTATATCGATTCAAAATAATATCTATAGTAGCTCCGAACCGAGCGATATCTATGCCATAAAATTCATTTACATCAGCCAACAATGCCCCTGCATTAGTATACCCTATATTTTTATCTAGCAATCCTAATGTAATTAAATTGTCACGAGTTAACTGTTCAATACCTAACTTTTTTTGACATTCTTCTTCCAATATGTGGAAGCTTAATTCTTGCTCATGAGAAGGAATGCGATCAAAGGTCGTATTCATTCCTTGCATAGTCAATCGTTTTAATTCAATTTGACCGACCTCAATTGTAGAACTGTCATTTCTAATATACGCTTTACTCTTATATAAGTAGGGCGTATCTTTTCCTTTTTCTACAGTTAATGTAATGAGTTTAGTATTATCATCTATATCAATAGTATATTTAGGTAATGGTTTTATAGCATCATTTATCTTATTTTGAATATCTAAACAAGCTTGTTTAGTATTTTCTATTCCCACATATCTTCCATCATCAGAAATACCAAATATAATTTTTCCACTTCCATAGTTAGCAAAGGCTGATACTGTTTTTAAGAATGTATTCGTAATAGATTCTTTAAATTCTAATGTTCTATGCTCTTTCATGCTAATCACCTCAAAGTAACTATATCATGAATTACCCAATTAATGCAACGATACATCTATCGTTGCATAACTATTGAATGATAAACTATATAATTATTATATAATGCATCATAAATGGCTTAATAATCACATTTTATTTACATTAAAATAGTATATACATCGTTTCAATTCTTCTTATTTTTTATATTTAATATGAAAAATTTATTTATTAATTCATTTTTTTGCAACGATATACTTATCGTTTCACACACTTTGCAACGATAGGCTATATAATATTAATACAATGTACAATAAACCGCTATACTATCGCATATAAAAGCATATGCAACGATACTTCTATCGTTTCATTATCGTTGCAACGATACAAAAAAAGAGGCCCACCACATGGGTAGACCTCTATATTAGTAATGATTAGTTTGCAGATGTAATGGTTCCTTTGAAAGTTTCTGCAATGAATTGTTTGATTGCTTCAGATTGATAAATTTCTGCAATTTTTTTGTATGTTGCATTATCTTTATCTTGCTCACGAGTAGCCAAGATCATCACTGCTAATGGCTCATCTTTTGGTTCTAAGTACAATCCTTTTTCACCTACATTGATGCCTGCACTTTGTACGTAGTTCATAGGGATCGTCGCCAATGTGACATCATCTAAGCTACGAGGTAATTGTGCTGCCTCAAGTTCTTGGATTTTTAAATGTTTAGGATTTTCTACAATATCTGCCACTGTGGCTTTGAAACCAACGCCTTCTTTCAATTTGATAAGACCCGCTCGTTGTAATAACGCTAAGGCACGTCCACCATTGGTCGGATCATTTGGAATCGCCACTGCGTCGCCGTCTTTCACATCAATAGGCGATTTCACAGAATTACTGTAGATACCCATTGGCATTAAAATCGTTTTGCCGATTGGCACTAGTTTAGAATTATTTTGCTTGTTAAAGTTTTCTAAGAATGGTACATGTTGGTACGCATTCAATTGGATATCTCCATCTGCCAAAGCCTTATCTGGTGTGATGTAGTCGGAAAATTCCACTACTTTCAACTGTATGCCTTGCTTTTGTGCTTCCTTCGCTACCGCCTCAGCCACTTGTGCATGCGGACCTGCCGTAGCACCAATTTTAATTTCCTTCGGCGTATCCTGCGTTGTTGTCGATGTGCCACAGCCCGCAATACCTAACGCTAATACACCTACTAATAAGGGCGTAAATAGTGATTTTAATTTCATAATGCTATCCTTTCATAACTACCCGATATATATATTTCCTATTGAAAGTTCCCTCTCATCTCTCGAGTATTAAGGATATCATAGGCGCTATACATTGGCTAATACTGGTTTTTATATAGTTATTATAGTTACTAGTTATAATCATCTTACACCTATATTTGTATCTATACTCATATTGAGACAGTCCATTTCATTTTTATACATTGATACATATCATATATATCAATAAAAGGGATTCATTTTTTATATACTTGTATACCATCATATATATTTAACAAAAGGTATTCATTTCACTTGTTACTTATATACTAACCTATGATTCTTACATAAAAACAGAGGTCATCACTCCCTATGGTAGCAATGATCCTCTGTTTGTATATTATTTATGTAGCATAGCTAATACTTGATTCAATTTTTGTTCTAATTCTGTATTTTTTTCTTCCAACTGTTGGATACGCACCTCGTAATCGTTAGAAACCATAGGTTTCTTTTCATCTTTACCAATTCTGAAAGAAGCTCCCGCATTCCAAGATAGGGTATGTCCCGCAAGGCTAAGTCCAAAATTATAGAATCTATCTTTATTTGTATAATGACCTATTCCTAATGCTACGCCTTTTGTACCTTTAAATTGACCTACACCAGCCATGATTTGTGTTCGATCTGTACCATCGTATGGCAACGCTTTTAAAGCACCCAAGGCAATGGCAGAGGCCCCTGCGATTTTTGCTGTATCATTTGCCTCTTCTGCCATAGCTTTCACAGTATGAACTTGGCTGGCGATACTTTCTGGTTTTACTCCCGTACCAGCATTCATTTTCTCGATTTCTTCAGGTGTATATCCTAGGGCATTTGTGATAGCTTTCAATTGTTTTACATTCACTGCGTCTGTATCTTTAATACCACCAGCTACATTGACGATTCTTCGTTTCATATCTGGCATATCTAAAGTACCATTATCAAATTGCATCGTGTATCCCTCTGTACCTACAGACACAACACCTTCTGCTGCTTTCACCGCATCTCCTGAGAAAGCAGATGTACCATCTATAGCAGCACCACGTCCTTCTGTAGAAGAATATACACCAATAGCTACACTATTCTTATCATTCACACGCGACCAAGCACCCAGAGCCATACTGCTATCTGCCTTAGAGCCTATTTCTGAACGATTACCGATAGCTATACTATCTTCTGACAAAGTAGTGGCATACCGACCTAGAGCAATACTTCTTTTCTTTGCTGTCACTGCTTGGGAACCCATGGCAATGGACTCATCTAGCCAAGCTCGACTGGCTTTACCAATGGCGATAGAATCCGTTCCATTTGCCCGAATACCATTACCAATCCCTACGGCATCAAGTCCATACACTCTAGTGTCATTACCAATTGCCATCGATTGAAAGGCTACCTTCTCTTCAAATCCTTTTGGAATCATTGGTGTATCTTTTTTATCTTTTGACTCATCTAATGGTTTATAGTCATCCACGTTCATCACGTGCTCTGATTGATTCCCCACCTTTGTAGGTGTATCTTGTGGTACTTCACCTAATGCTTCATCATCTGTTAATTTACCCACATAGGAACTAGTACCGATGACAATTCCTTGTTCTCCATTTTTTTCAATAGTAGCTTTATAGCCTAAGGCAATGCCAAAATTAGCATCAATATTGTGATTATAGCCAATCCCAATAGGAGCACTAATTCTCTTATCCTTCGATCCAATCGTACCTTTACCTATGGATACACCACCAGCAGTATATGCTGTGCTTGTATCTCCATTTTTACCTAAGTTTACCTCTTCTGCTAATACTGTTGACGTACACAATAAGGCAACCAAAGTCGCTAATACTACATTTTTTCTCACCATTTTGCATGCTCTCCTTAGTATACGAATTATGTAATACTTTAATTGTATTATATATCATGTAATTGTGTGATTTCAATATCTCATAAGTATGTATGAGGCTTATCAATAAAAAAGGAAGTTACTCAACTTTGTAACTTCCTTTTTATAAATCTGGTGCGCCCAGAGGGAATTGAACCCCCGACCTGCAGTTTAGGAAACTGTCGCTCTATCCTACTGAGCTATGAACGCAAGTATACATCTATTATAGTCTAACTATACACCGCCTAGCAACATAAAATCAAAAATAAGATACTTGTTTCATAGTATGTGCGTATGTGCATATTCACAATACAGAACATTCTTTCTTAACCAATACGATTCAATAGACCCTTATTTTACAAGGGTTATTCACTTTTTGTGTATAAAATGTGGATAACTGTAGAGTTATTAACACTAAATTCACAAGGTATTAACAACCTACTCACAAGCTATACCCATAGTTATGCACTGAGTTATCCACAACTTGGTGGATAACTGTTCCATATGTACGATAAAAGTATTTTTTTTGTTCTAACTTTTGCACTATTAATGTCTATCTATCCATGACATGAATCTACTATTAATTACATATATGACAATACACAGCTATCTCTGATCATCTACTATATACACAATAAGCCTATAGAACACACAAATCTGTTCTATAGGCTTTCATATACTATTCCTATCAGATATTCTAGTATAAAGATACTTTCAGTATACACTGCATCATACCTTATAAGTACTGAATATCCATCTTTTCTAATTGCTTATTCAGCAAAATATAATTGGCCGTCCACTTCTACTGGAATCCCCCAGTCAACTTGCACACCATTTTTATTCCACATACGAGTTAAGGCTAATTTTAGGTTATCGTAGGAATCTAATGGTTGCACAGTCAACTCATCATATGTGTTTAATCCTGTAGCATGCATCACTGTTTGTTCTGCTTGTAAATAGGATTCTACTTTTTCTTTCCAAGCTGCATCGTCTAATACCACTTGGCATTCCTTTGTTGTTTTATTATACGCAATATGACCGCGTTCATTATCTCCATAATGAATTGCTAAATATACCCATTCCATGGTGTACCCTCTTTCATGACTAACATAAGTTATGATCTATACTATACTCATACTTTGATGTATTCTATTCCTATTATATCGTATCTTTCCAAGTAGTGGCAATATAGATGCTTCTAATTCTATTGCAGTTTACTACAAATGATTGCTATACATTTCTAATGTCTATATACTTTTAGTATCTATTCCATTGCTTTTTATATTTACGTACATTATAATGTACATAAAGAGGTGATACACATGGCAATTATTAATATTACAAATTTTAGAAAAAATATTTTTGAGTATTTAACACAAACAATTAAATATAATGAACCACTCAGCATTAGCACTAAAGATGGTAACGCTGTCCTATTAAGCGAAGATGATTATTTATCCTTATTAGAAACCTTATATTTAACATCCAAACCTAGTATGAAAGAGCGTTTATTAGAAGGAAAAAACACTCCAGTATCCGAATGTATTTCAGAAGAAGAGGTTATTTGGTAATGTATACCTTAACTTATACAAAATCTGCTGTGAAAGATATACCAAAGTTAAAATCTGCAAAACTTGATACAAAAGCAAAGGCATTACTAGAGATTATTAAAGTAAATCCTTACCAAACACCGCCAAGGTATGAAAAATTGCTAGGTGATTTAGAGGGGCTATATTCACGTCGCATTAATATTCAGCATCGACTTGTGTATGAGGTCTTTGAGGAAGAAAAAATTGTGAAAGTCATTAGTTTATGGACGCATTATGAATAGAATAAAACAGAGGAAAGTTGTACTATATCATCAACTTTCCTCTGTTTTATTTCTATTGATTTTTTGTATTCAATGATTATACTAGTCTGAACTACTCTCCACCGCTACTTTCCGTGTCACCATCACTTTATCCACCCGTGTGTTATCCATATCCATGACTTCAAATTGCAATGGCCCATAGTGACAGCGATTGGCTTCTTTGGGAATGCGACCGATTAAGTACGTCACGAATCCCCCTAATGTTTTATATAGATCGTCTTCTTCTCCTGGCAATAGTTCATCCACTTCAAAGTATTCTTTCAGTTCTTCAATACTGATAAGACCATCTACTAGGTAGGATCCATCGTCCCGTTGGACGATGCGATTTTCTTCTTCTTTCTTTTCCTCTTCCCCAGATGGCATCAATCCCACAATTTCCTCCATAATATCGTGGAATGTAATCATCCCGCTCATGCCGCCGTATTCGTCTAGCACAATGGCTTCATGGGTACCTTCTTCTCTGAAAGTAGATAATACTTTCATCAAGGACAAGGATTCTGGTACGAGAACTGGTTTACGCATGCAATAGGCTAAGATATCTTTCATAGGACGATGGCTTTCTTTCATTTGTTGTGCCAACACATCCACGGAAGAGACTAAACCTTTCAACTCATCTAAGGAATCATCACCTACTGGTATGCGATGTTCATTGCATTCCATAATCGTTTCTAGGATTTCCTCATCACTAGCGTTGATATCAATCCAGGTCAACTGTGTACGAGGTGTCATAATATCGCTAGCATCAAGGTCAGCTAAGCGGAAAATATTTTCTACCAGCACTGGCTCTTCTTCTTCATAGGCACCTAGTTCTACACCTTGCACGAGCATCTTATTAATTTCCGATTCTGTCACCGGTGCTTCTTCCTTGTGTTTAACGCCTAATACTTTCAGCAGCATCATCGTAGACATACTGAGGAGTGTTACTAATGGTTTTGTGATAGTAGCAAAGTATTTCATAGGAATGGCCATCATGATAGCGATGGATTCTGGCGAATTATAAGCCAAGCGTTTCGGTACTAATTCCCCTATGACTAAAGATAAATAGGTAGTTAAAGATACGATGAAAATAGGGCTTACCGTATCGGCATAATCAGCTAGCCACAGTATATGTTCTTTGATATATATCGCCATAGGATCGGAAAAGGTAGCGCCTGAATACAAACCAGTGACAATACTAACTAAGGTAATACCAATTTGTATAGTAGAAAACATTTCATTTGGATCTTCTGCCAACTTGATGGCTATGCGAGCTCCATTATTACCTGCTTCCGCCTTTTCTTCTAATAACCCTTTACGAGCATTAATAATGGCTAATTCCGTCATGGAAAATAGACCATTTAAAATGATGAGTATGGCTACAATTAAAATTTCTATACCTATGTCAGTACCCACTGATTCTATCTCTCCTTATCCATTCCTATCTGTAAAAACTACACCATATATAACTAATCATTTATTATTTTTACAGATTACTATCTTCTAATTCAATACTTATTTCATATCTATACGCCACTGTATAATAATTCTTACTACATATAGTTAGATATAGTTAAATCTATTAAAATACCTTTGTATGTTTCCTACTATTTATGAAATTGCATTTAAATCACAACAGCTGTTCCTGTACATGTCACCATGAGCATACCATTCGTTTCACCCAATGTTTCATAACTCACAGATACACCTACAATCGCATTGGCTCCCATGGATTTTGCACGTTTGCTCATTTCTTTTATAGACGCCTCACGAGCACTAGCCAAGGATGATTCATAACTATCGCTACGACCGCCTACAATATCGCGAATGGATGAGAAAAAGTCTTTCACAAAATTACGACCTTCCACAACTTCCCCAAACACAATTCCTTTATATTCCTTAATGGGATGACCTTCAATTTGCATCGTTGTTGTTATAATCATATATATCTCCTTTATTCTCACACTGCATATAATATAAATCTTATTATTCATATTATATCATATTTAGAATAGTTCCTTCTATGCGAGCGTTATACCATACAATAATTATAATAAAAATATCCTATATACTCATTTACTTATTAAAATATAAAAAATAGAGGAAAGTTGATGTTTTGATTAATTTTCCTCTATTTCAATTTAAGCTATTTTTATAAACTACATTTGCATACTATAACGATGATACCCTACTCATATAGTAACACTGCCAAAATAGAATAACTATCCCAACTAATGATATTTCTAATGATACGAAGGTACTACTAAATAAACACCTGTTGCACCAGCACCATATACAATATGGTTCCACCTCCAATAGATAGAAACATATTTCCTTTCCATAAGTGCAATACTACCGTGACTGCTACGGCAATGACATCTGGTATACCATGATACACACCAGATAGATCCACATAGCGCAAGGAAAATACCACCAACAAACTCATCGTCGCCGAAGGTAATACTTTCCCTAAATATTGCACATAGGCCGGTGTTTTCGTTTTTGAAGTAAAAATTAAAAATGGTAAAAATCGTGTAGCCATAGTCCCTAGTACAACAATTCCAATGGTTATAATCTGTTCTGTGAAAGTCATTCTTCTCCCTCCATTGTCTTACGCAATACACTTAATGTAACTACGATACCAATCATAGCTGGAATCATAAAGTGTTCACTCCCAAAACTAACTAAGGCAATGCCTGGAATAACTAAGCCTATGCCAGAACTAATTAAATTCCGTTGGATTTTATATTGTTCCAAAGCCAATACAATAAAGAGTGCGGTCAATACAAATTCCAATCCTTTTCCATCAAAAGAAAGTACCGACGCAAATAGATTACCAACCACAGATCCGACCACCCAATATAGTTGATTCAACAGGGTTACAAAAAAATAACACCAACTTTTAGAAAGACCTGGAGGAACTTGTGATGTATAGTTAATAGAAAAACTTTCATCACACATACCAAATATGAGATATGGTTTTAACCATCCTGTATTTCGATACACTTCTAGCATGGACAATCCATAAAATATATGACGACCATTGACCATAAATGTAATCAAGAAAGCACTCACTGGATCAAAAGGGGCTAACAACATAGCCACAGTCACAAATTCCATAGACCCTGCATAAATCAATGCACTTAATGCTAGAGTATACCCCCAAGAAAATCCCATAGAATACATGTAGATTCCATAGGACATCCCTAAAAATAAAAAGCCAAATAATATGGGCGTTGTTTTTGGAAAGGCATATCGAAAGGCAGATCCTATTATATGTTTTGTTGGTTCATATTCCATATATATTCTCCTTTCTCTCATCATATATCACTAGACTCTTAAATTGTATTACTACTTTTATTATACTATCATAGGATTAACTTCCAGAGTATCCATACTTTTATAACATATATAACAGATTAATAAAAAAATTTTTTATACTCTATTTGCATTCCTCTATTATTCTATTATAACTATAAAATATCTTAACAACAAAACAGCCTACGGGAATCACTTCCCATAGGCTGTTTCTGTTAGTCCTCAAAATCGCGAGATAAATCAACTTCTTTTAGAGGTACTACTTTTGTTTTATATTTTGCTTTATACCACAAGTACACAGCGAAGAACACTGGAAGACCAATATAAGCAACGGACACGCCGTACCAGTCGATACTTTCACCCATAAACGCTGTATAGTTTTGACCAGCAATGATAATCAAACACAATGCCAAGGCAAACAATGGACCAAATGGGAACAAGGATGCTTTATAAGGCAATTTGGACACATCATGACCTTGTGCCACATAGGCACGACGGAAACGATAGTGCGCAACAGCAATACCTACCCATGTGATGAATCCACTCATACCACTAATGTTGATCAACCAAGTGTAGGCTTGACCTTCCCCAATTAAAGATGTTAAGAAGGCAAATAAACCAAAGGCTGCTGTTGCCAATAATGCTGGAACTGGCACACCACGTTGGTTAATGGATCCAAATGCTTTTGGTGCATCTCCTGATTTAGATAATGCATATAGCATACGTGTGGAAGAGAATAAACCAGAGTTACCAGCTGACAAGACAGCAATCAACAAAATCGCATTGATGAAATGGGCTGCCCAATCAAATCCAAAGCGGTCAAATACCAATGTAAATGGACTGATAGACACATTTTCTACAGAACTGTTTAATAAGTTTGGATCATTGTAAGGGATTAAGAAACCAATCACAATAAAGGAACCAATATAGAACAGTAAAATACGCCAGAAAATAGAATTAATGGCTTTTGGAATATTTTTCTCTGGATCTTCAGACTCACCAGCGGCAGTACCGATTAATTCTACCCCTTGGAAAGAGAAACCAGAAATCATAAAAATAGCCAAGATAGAGGAGAATCCCCCTACAAATGGTGCCTCTCCTACGGTCCAGTTATGGAAGCCTGGAGATGGATTACCTACGCCAAGGATCAACAATGTACCTAATAATAAGAATACAATGACTGTAATAACCTTGATGCTAGAGAATACATATTCACTTTCACCAAAGGAACGAGCTGAAAAATAGTTCAATACGAATAGAATCAGCAAGAATAAGGCAGACCAAACAATGGCTGGCACATCAGGGAACCAGTATTTCATGATGAACGCACTGGCTACAAGTTCCGCCGCTAATGTAATGGCCCAGTTGAACCAAAAGTTCCAACCTAAGGCAAAGCCTAAAGCTTTATCTACATACCGAGAAGCATGAGTACCAAAGGAACCAGATACTGGTAGATATGTGGTCATTTCCCCTAAGCTAGTCATCAAGAAATATACCATGATACCAATGAAACTATAAGCAATTAGCGCTCCACCAGGACCAGCTGTACTGACTACTTCACCACCGGCTACAAATAAACCTGTACCGATGGCACCGCCCAAAGCAATCATATTCATATGGCGGGATTTTAAACTTCTTTTTAATTTATTATTTTCCATAGAACTTCTCCTTATAAGTCAAGATTTCGTACATATTCCGCATTATCTTCGATAAACTTTCGACGAGGTTCTACCTTGTCCCCCATCAAAACACTAAATATCTTATCTGCTGCAATACTGTCTTCCATGCTAACTTGTAGAATGGTTCTATGTTCTGGATTCATGGTTGTATCCCATAATTGTTCTGCATTCATTTCAC